>DAIUKG010000012.1:5799-93681 GCA_036848375.1 Spirochaetota bacterium | reverse complement strand
CAACGCCCTCAGCGACGAGATCGACGGCAACATGGTGATCGATCCCGTTGATCTGGCGCTTGACGCGGACTATAACTTTACCTCTACGAGCCCCGCGTCCGTCACCGAAGGCGGCCTCGACCTCTCGGGCGTGGCTGACTTCCCGGAAAACACCGGCGGCGACAAAATCGATTATTCCGGCACGGCGAGAACATCCCCCTGGTCCATCGGGGCATACGAGAGTGACTGACACCTTGACGATTGATTGTGCTCACGCACAAAAAAGCCCCGCTTGCGCGGGGCTTTTTTTATGGTTATCTGATCAGTATCAGAGACCTTCCATCAGATGAGGAACAACCTCGAAGAGATCAGCAACGATGCCGTAGGTGGCGATGTTGAAAATCGGGGCTTCGGGGTCTTTGTTAACTGCAACGATGCATTTGGAACCTTTCATTCCGGCAACGTGCTGAATAGCGCCGGAGATTCCCAGTGCGAGGTACAGATCAGGAGTAACGACTTTACCTGACTGACCAACCTGACGTGCGGCTTCGGTCCAGCCTGAGTCAACAACGGGCCTTGACGCTCCGTATTCTCCGCCGAGTTTCTGGGCAAGAGGAATAATGATGTCTTTGTATTTATCAGCGTCTTTGAGTCCCCTGCCACCGGAAACGATAACTCTCGCCTGAGAAATATCAACGGCTCCGGCCATGGTTGCGATAACTTCTTTCACTTTTGTTCTTACGTTGCTGATGCTTGCTGAAACGGCAGAGACAGCGCCTGCGCCGCCTGCTGCAGCAACTTCATAAGCGCCTTTTTCGAAAGTCGCAACGAATTTGTCGGTTTTAACTTTTTTCTGTTCCTGGATTTTTCCGTTGTAGGTATTTCTGGTGAAAACAGGAGCTCCGCCTTCAACGTCAACCTTGTTACAGTTGGAAACAATACCGGCGCCAATAGCCATGGCGACTTTGGCGGCAAAGTCGACACCGTCATAGCTCTGGGCTATGAGTACGCCTTTGACATCCTGTGATTCGATAACGGCTTTAGCTGCCTGGGCATATCCGTCAGAAGTATACTTTTCCAGTGCCGCGTCGGTTACTGAATAAACAGTAGGAATGTATTTGGCGACTTCATTTGCGATGGCGTCGTCTTTTCCAAAAGCGGCTGCAGCGGGTTCGCAACCCATTGCCGAAGCGATAGCCTTTGCGGCGTTGCAAAGCTCAAGGGTACCTTCGCTCAATTTACCATCTCTGTGTTCTGCGATTACTAATATTTTAGCCATGATTAATACCCTCCTTCCCTATATCACTTTTGCTTCATTCTTGAGTTTTTCGATCAGGGTCTTGGCCGCAGTCGCGGGATCTCCCTGAATGATTTCCGCTTTGGTTTCAGACACGGGGAAGAACATTTTAACGAATTCGGTTTTTGATTCTGTTCCGGCACCGAGGTCTGCAGCTTTTTTTGCATCAAGCTGTTTTTTCTTCGCTTTCATGATCCCCGGGAGGGTCGGATAACGGGGCTCATTGATACCTGACTGAATGCTGAGAACCGCAGGAGCGCTCAGTTCAAGAACTTCATTGAGTCCGCCTTCGAGCTCGCGGTTAACAACCATGTTAGCGCCGTTAACTTCGAGTTTAACGACGTTTGTACAATGCGGAAGGCCTAAAAGGTCAGCAAGCATAACACCGGTTATGGCTGCCTGGTCGTCTTCTGCCTGAACTCCGGTCAGAACGAGGTCAACGCCTCCAATGCCCTCGATCGCCTTCTGGAGATTCTGGGCAATGACAAAATTGTCACCAGCCTGGACTGCAGGATCATTGATCTGGATACCCCAGTCGGCACCCATAGCAAAGGCCTGTCTGATGTCTTTGGCTGCTCTGTCGGGACCTGCGGATACGATGATGACTTCGCCGCCGTTTTTTTCTTTTAATTGAAGTGCTGCTTCAACGGCGTAGTTATCGAAATCATTAATTTTAAAAGCAACCTGAGATTCATCAATTTTACTTCCATCGATGATTTTGAAGTTGGATTCCATGTCTGGAACCTGCTTTAGACAGACAACTATCTTCATCTCCTTACTCCCTTATTATTATTTTTTAGTAAATAGCCAAAGATGACGATTCTTGATCATTTTTAACAAGCCGCCGGTTTATGTCAATATTAATAGGCGATATTTGTCATTTTTTTGCTTCGGCCTGGGCCATCAGGTCTTTAATCGTCATTGCCAGGGAATCTTTTTTTATTTTTATGATTTCTTTTCCTGACCGGAGTTTAATTTCAATATCTCCCTCGGAAAAATAGGTCTTTCCTGCCGTTACCCGTACGGGTATGCCGATCAGGTCCGCGTCAGCGAATTTAAACCCGGGGCTTGCCTGGCGGTCATCATAGAGTACATCAATTCCCTGCTCACGGAGGAGAATATAAATTTCTTCAACTTTTGCGTATTCCTCTTCGGATTTTCCCAGGCCTACAAGGTGAACATCAAATGGCGCAACCGACCGGGGCCACATGATACCCCGCTCGTCATAATGCTGTTCGACTATCGCAGCCATCGTCCGGTTGACTCCAATCCCGTAACATCCCATAATGGGGGTGATGCTTTTCCCTTTTTCGTCGAGCACGGTCACATTCATCGATTTCGTGTATTTATAACCCAGTTTGAAAATATGTCCGACCTCGATCCCTTTTTTCACCGACATCGGGGCGCCGCAATGAGGGCAGAGATCGCCCTCCCGGGCGGAAGTGATATCATCCTCCCGGTTGATCGCAAAGTCCCTGCCGGGATTTACGCCGGCGTAGTGGACGTCCTGCTCATTGGCACCGGTGATTCCGTTGGCGATATTTTTTACCGAAATGTCATATATGATCGGTACCGATATATCCGAAACCGGGCCCGCGAACCCGACCGGTGCGCGGGTGACCTCTTCTACTACGAAATCAGGGGCCAGCTCAAGTTCGGATGCTTTCAGCGCCCGTTTGAGTTTGAGCTCATTGATCTCCCTGTCTCCGGGAACAACCGCCATGACCGGCTTCCCGTCCGCCAGGTATATAATGCTTTTCAAAAAACGGTCTCCGGAACAGTTAAAAAACGCGGCGAGCTCGTCGATGGTCCTGACATCGGGTGTGTCCACCCTGCGCAGCTCCTCCGGCTTTGCGGATGGGCCGGCCTCAGGACGCCGGTACTCGGCCTTTTCCTGGTTCGCGCGGTAGCCGCACGAGCACAGAAGCAGGTACTCCTCGCCGACTTCAGAGGCGACCATGAACTCCTCTGAATTGCTGCCGCCCATAGATCCGGTGTCAGCCTCGACCGGGATCGTTTCCAGGCCGCAGCGCTCGAATATTTTCCGGTACGCCTGCCTCATCGCCTGGTAGGACGCTTCCAGTCCCTTGTCATCAAGGTCAAATGAATACGCGTCCTTCATGATGAACTCTTTACTGCGTATCACGCCGAAACGGGGACGAATTTCATCCCGGAACTTCGTGTTCATCTGGTACACGGTCACCGGCAGGTCCCGGTACGATGATATGATCTGGCGCACAACATTGGTCATGGCTTCTTCATGCGTCGGCGCCAGGGCATATTCCATGCCGTTGCGGTCTTTTATGCGGAACATTTCCGGGCCCATGGTGTCCCATCTGCCTGATTCTTTCCATAAATCGGCGCTGGTCATCTCCGGCATTAAAAATTCAAGCGCGCCGGCGCGGTCCATTTCTTCCCGGACGATGTCCATGATTTTTCTCAACACCCTGAACCCCAGGGGGAGATAGCAGTACATGCCCGCGCTTTCCTTGCGGATAAGGCCGGCGCGTATCATGAGCCTGTGGCTGGTGACCACCGCATCAGAAGGTACTTCTTTAAGGGTTGGTGCCATATATCGGGAGAATTTCATTGATCTTTCCTTTAAACCTGTTCATGTAATGGTATTATACTTTTCGCTTGACGATTTCCCCTGTCAATTCTTTTTAATGGTAGATTCTTTCTTTACCAATGAATACTGTTCCGTCAGGTCATGAAGGCGCGGGTAATAATCAACCATGAAACTCCCCTGGCAATAGTCAGGGCACTGACCAAATCGGGCTACAGGCCGGTAATCATCCCCCCGTGCGGGGATGTTTCTTCACCGATCGCCGGGCACCCGGACATTCAGGTCTTTGTGTACGGAAACAGGATTTACTGCCACCGAAACATCCCCCCTGAGTTTGTTAAACAGATTGAGGACTGCAATGAGGTCATCATTACCGGGACCCGGCTCGGGAACGACTACCCCCGGGATATCGCTTTCAATATCGCCTGCACCGGCGCCTATGCCATCCACAACTTCCCGTTTTGCGACTGCACCGTCAGATCAGCACTCGACGCAGACGGGGTTCACTGCATTGATGTGCGGCAGGGTTACTCACGATGTTCAACCGTGATTGTTGATCATGAAAGAATTATTACCGCCGATAATTCAATTTATCAAAAGGCGGCATCAGCGGGACTCCACGTGCTTCTGATACGTCCGGGTCATAGTGAACTTCCGGGTTATGCGCATGGTTTTCTCGGCGGGGCGTCCGGAACCCGGCATGATACCGTTTATTTCACCGGCAGTATTGAAGACCATCCTGACGGCCCGTCAGTAATTTCTTTTATCGAAGCTTCCGGGAAAAAAGCGGTCTCTCTTTATACCGGGCCCCTTCTCGATCTCGGCTCACTTCTTTTTCTTGATTGAGCCGGTCAAAATTTATACCGGGCACTGAGATTCATTTTGAGAATACCGGCGGACCCTGTTCCTTCCCTCATTCTTTGCGCAGTACAGGGCTTTGTCCGCATTCTCAATGAGTTGATTGATCGCGTCAGCATTGCCTGACAGCAGTTCAGATACGCCGAGGCTTACGGTTACATAGTCCGATATCTGAGAAGCCTTATGAGGAAGGTGCATGTCTTCGATTGTCATTCTGATGGTTTCGGCCATGCCTGTTGCTCCCTGTATATCCGTATCGGGAAGCAGTACCACGAACTCTTCTCCGCCATAACGTGCGCACATGTCCCTGGGGCGCTTTAATGATTGCTGCAGTGAATCGGCAATTTTTCTTATGCACACATCGCCGGCCTGGTGCCCGTAGGTGTCATTATACAGTTTGAAATAATCAATATCCAGGAATAGCAGGCACAGATTATGATTTTTACGCAGAGCAGATTTGACTTCACGTTCAAGTGTCGCGTCAAAATATCTTCTGTTTGAAAGTCCGGTCAGCGGATCAGAAATGGAAAGCATTTTGAAAACCTTGTTCGATTCCTCGAGCTTTATTGAATCTATCTGCAGAAGAAGGTTTAACAGAAAAACCCTGCGCAGTTCTTTTTCCATGCGGTAATTGGCGATCAGGCTGATAACAATCGTTGTCATGAGAACCAGGGAAACGTTAAAAGCCGAATGGGATGTAATTGGTATTACCTTGTCCAGAGTCAGGGTGAAGAGAAGCTGTATCAACAGAGAGACTGACAGCGCATGCCAGAATCGAAGGCGCATGACGATATTGCCAAAAATCACGATAATGAAAATTCCCGTATAATAATGGATACTGTTCTCATGATCACTGAAAAAAAGCATGAGGATGATACATGCTGCAGCAATAAAAATAATGAAATCAATGAGGTAATCGATTATTGGAATGAAAATTTTTTTATAAGAAAGAAAAATAGCCCCGAGGATCAATGGAGAGACCACACACAACCGGATTGCCCAGGCGAGATGATAGACATCGCTGAGCATCAGGTAATCACCAATAGCAAAAAGATCATAGATGAATAAAGACGCCCACCCCAGAAATAAATATCGCTGCAGGCGTACGGGCAGATCGGATTCAAAATAGATGGCTTCAAGAATCCCTGGAAACCTTAACCGGGGGAAACCTGAATCAAGGGCTTCTTTTATGATCTGTTCATGCTGCACCAGATCTGTTTTGGATTGTTCAGCAACAGATCGCACTTTTTTGCTTCTGATGAATGTCCCCATATGTTGACTTAAATATTATTGCCAAAATAGAGTTGATATTTTAGAATAATGTCCTAAATTATGCTACTTAAATTTTATTAAAAAGTGATATCAATAAACAAAATTTAAGCTTACCATATTAAAAAAAGAATAAGATTTATTTGTCATCCAACATTTTTTTTTATATATTATTATGATTAATTTCACTTGACACCACAAAAGAGGCATCCGTTATGAATAAAAATTATTACCAATCAATCCGTGAAGAGCTGATTAAAGGCAAAAAAATGGCACAAAAAATCATTCAAAACCTCACCGACAGTGACATTAGCCTGAAACTTAAAACACTTGAGAAGCTTGATGATCTGCCTCCCCTGCCAACTGATAACTCAACCTGGGATTTAAAAGAATTTGTAGAAACAAAAGATGTATACAGACGCCTCTACACCCTTGCCGCCAGGTCAATCATGGAAATCATTAACGCCAATTATATGCACGGGAGACATGACCCGGCCAAATCATTCAATTATGTCGATCCGACCGAACCGCTTAAAGCAGCCGAAAAAATCGGGTTTCTGCCTAAAGCATATATGGGCGGCCCCATCAAAGCTGCGGTTTCCAGTCCCTACCTCGAAGTGAACAAGGTTGCGGTATCCTTTTATGATGTTCTCCCCCAGGACCTCAAATATTCACAGACTTTCCCTGACCCGATCAGAAAAAAAATCCGCTCAATCAGGAAAGTAAGCACGGCTGAACTGCCACGTTAAGAGAAACCTTTGTAATACACCTGAATTAAAAAAGCACTATCTCTACGACAGTGCTTTTTTATTATTAAACACAACCCTGACAACAACAAAAAAAAATGATTGATTATCCATTCTCAGTTTATCAAAATAAAATGTATTGAACATATAACGCAGGAGTAAATCACTCTGCGGGGAGGGAGTCCATGTCAGGAATCCGCTTTGATGGACGAGTCGCAATAATAACAGGAGCCGGTGCGGGAATGGGCAGATGTCACGCTCTCGAACTGGCAGCCAGAGGCGCCATGATTGTTATTAATGATCTGGGCAGCGCTCTTGATGGTTCAGGTAACGCTAAAAGCGCCGCTGATTCAGTTGTCGAAGAAATCGTGGGCGCAGGAGGCAAAGCGGTGGCCAATTATGACAGCGTTTCAACTCCTGAAGGCGGTGAAAATATTATTAAAACAGCTCTTGACGCGTTCGGCCGGGTCGATATCGTTGTCAATAATGCAGGCATTGTTCGTGACCACTCAATATTGAAAATGACCGAAGGAGAATGGGACTCAGTGGTCGATGTCCACCTCAAAGGGACCTATTGCGTTACAAAAGCCGCGCTGCCAGTAATGAGGGAACAAAACTACGGCCGAATTTTATTCACCTCATCCGGTGTCGGACTTTACGGCAATTTCGGGCAGGCGAATTATGCATCTGCGAAGATGGGAATGGTCGGCCTTATGAACGTACTGAAGCAGGAAACATCCAAATTCAATATCAAAATTAATACGATAGCTCCCAATGCCGCGACACGAATGACCAGCAATTTATTCCCTCAGGAAGTGGCCGACCTGCTCAGGCCGGAATATGTCACCTCGCTCGTGGTTTTCCTTGTGTCAGAAAACAATAATGACAACGGCATGATTTTTAACTGTTTTGGCGGATGGTACAGCCGGACCGTTGTACTCTGTTCCCAGGGAGTACTTCTCGGTGACGGGAAAAGAGACATCTCTGCAGAGGAAATATCCGATAACTGGAACAAAATAACCGCAACCGAAAACCTGAGGCCACTTGGGTCAATTGCCGAAAGCTTCGGTTATATCGCGCCTTTATTGAAAAACGCCTGATTATATCAAGCCGGTTTCAGGGCTATTAAAAGACCTCTTTGCCGCTTCATCGAGAAGATAACACGGCGCTCTTTCTCTATCCAGAAGGAGCTTCTCGTCATGTTAATACAAAAAAAAGGGATATTTATAATATCCCTCAATGGATTATACAATCCCAATTTCATGTCGGTTCGTCAGGCTGCGTCAATTCTCATCAGCTCCGCTATAGAGAGATTCGATTTCTGCGATATATTTTTCTTCGATCACCCGCCGTTTTACTTTGAGTGTCGGAGTAAGCTCGCCGGTTTCCTGTGTCCACTCGGCATCGAGGATTTTGAACTTGCGAATCTGTTCCGCGCGCGAATATTTTTCCATTTTTTTGTCGATTGTGCTTCGGTACAGGTCAACTACTTCGTCCGAAGAGATCAGTTCTTCATTGCTCGTAAAATTAATATTTTTACTCAGCGCCCATTGCTTCAGGGTATCAAAAGCGGGAACGATCAGGGCGCTCAAGTATTTTCTCCTGTCACCAATCACCGCGACCTGTTCAACAAAAGGTGATGATTTGAGGTCGCTCTCAATATTTTGCGGCGAGATATTTTTCCCTCCGGAAGTGACAATAATGTCCTTAAGCCTCCCGGTTATATGAAGGCGCTTCCGGTCATCGAACATGCCGATATCGCCGGTTTTGAAGTAACCGTCTGCGGTGAAAGCGTTTCTGGTTTCTTTTTCGTCCTTGTAGTAACCGGACATTACCTGGGGACCCTTAACCTGGATTTCCCCTTCATCAGAAATAATAATATCGGTATCAGCCATAGCCGGCCCGACTGAGCCGGGTTTCAACATTCCGAGGCGGTTTGTTGAAATTACCGGTGAAGTTTCAGTCAAACCGTATCCGTCTGTAATGGGGATTCCCATACCCACAAAAAATTCAGCATCATTTACCCCAAGCGGTCCGCCCCCAGAAGAAGTAAAAATAATGCGGTCCATGCCAAGGGCTTTTTTCAGTTTTGAAAATACAAGTTTTTCAGCCATATTAATGTGCCACGCGGTAAAACCTCCGGGTTTCCGTTTATCAGAAACATAAGGGACATTCTTCTTGCCGCCATTAAGCGCAAAGTTCGCTATCATCTTTTTCACCGGCGAAGATTTTGCAATTCCCGCAGTGACTCCGGAATGTATCTTCTCAAAGAGGCGCGGAACAGTGATAACCACGTGCGGCCTGACTTCGACCATATTTTTAACCACACTTGAAAAATCTTCCGCGAAAGCCACTTTGGCGCCTACATCCATCGGGAAGTAATAACCGCAGGTGCGCTCAAAAGCATGAGAGAGCGGCAATATGGATAGCAGAATGTATTCTTCTGGGTTGTGTTCCTGAAATAATTTCGAATAGGCTTCACCGAGCTGTTTGACATTCGCATAAAAGTTTTTATGGGTCAGCATAACCCCTTTGGGATTCCCGGTTGTACCCGAGGTATAGATAATCGTTGCCAGGTCATCCATGCTTACTGCTTCAAGACGGGAGCCAAACTCTTTTGATTGACCAGACGCGGCTCCCTTTTCCAGCGCTTTACTAAAAGTAATTATCCTTTCGTCTTTTGCTTCGCATTCATCGAAGGTGATGATTTTTCTCAGTTTGGGGAGGTTCACTGCTGCTTTTAAAACTCTGTCAAGATGGCTTTTCGTTGCCGCAAAACATAATTTCGCTTCAGAGTGATCAAGGATATATTCGGCTTCATCTGATGAATTAGTAGCATATATGGGTACATCAGTAGCACCTATTGAAAGAATCGCCTGGTCTGCAACCCACCATTCATAGCGGTTTGGCGAGAAAATGGCTACCCGGTCATCTTTTTTTACACCTTCTGAAATAAGGTACTGGCCAATCTTTCCGGCCATGTCACCCATTTCATTCCAAGAGATGTCAACATAAGCCCCGTCTTTTTTACAGGCAACACATGCCTTGTTTCCATATTTTTTTACCCTGTTATGGAATACGGCGGGAATTGACTTTTCGCTGAAATTTTCCATGTCATCCTCCGGTAAAATAAATTACTCGATTCAGGCGTAACTGCGCCCTCCTTTTAAAATTGAAAATCTTTCCTTGTCAGGGACTCTTTTCCTGGGTAACATAATTGTCTGATTATAATCGGGTAAAAAAATATACGAGAGGTCCCCCTTCCACTTTTACCGTTATAAACACCTGAAACGAATAATTATTCTTTTTTATCACCAGTTTTTGACGAATCAGGGCCATTATTGTCTGGCATCTCATTGATAATATTGCTCTGCTGCTCCACCAGGACCTGGGTCAAATCATCACATGTCTCGTTGATTGTGTTTATCTGACCCCGTTTATAAAACTTTTCAGTTACGGGGTCATAAATTTTATTTTTTTTAGCTGCAGCCATCGAACCCCCAGGTCAATACCAAAGGACAACCTGACAAAGAATTACTCATGAAAAATATTCACTCATTATTGAATCCAGGTGTATCACTCAGTTTTTTCAGAAATCCCTGCAAGTTTCTTCACGATATTTTTTCGTTCCTTGATATCGTACTGAGTTGTGATCGCTATCTGTTCCATGATGGGTGATCCACCTCCATGAAAACTGGCATAACTCATGCACGCGCCGATATTAGAAACGGTCATATCCGAAAAATAGAGCCAGAATTTAATCTGATCCTCAACAGGTATCTTCGAGTTTCGTTTCATATATTTTTCCACATATGGTTTGAGCTCCTCGTTGGTCAGATCCTGTTCGAATGGAAAAGTCGCCGGGACACCGCCGGCTATATCACAGAGAATTTCCTGTTCGTGGAAAACCGCTTCACCGGTCAGGCATCTTCCGACATTGCAGTAGATTGAATTGGGAATATATGAACCGGGGCCGTAAGGGACGCGGCCGAATCCCGGGATATAAACTTCAGGTTTGCCCATTTCGGAAGCGGTATAGCCGGCTGCGTAACCCAGCTCGGTAATCTGTATGATATTGGCCAGCTTCTCCCTTATGTGGGATGATTTCTCAACACCGTTAACTTCAGCAGCAAGCGCTGCGAGCCCCAGGGTTATATCGCCTATTGCCGGTTTGCAGCCGGAATAGCTGTGACGATGGAAAAGCGCGAAAAGCAGCGCGCAGAGCCCGCCATGCTGGTGCTCACCGCAGAGGAACACCCTGTCCCACGGCACAAACACGTCGTCAAAAATAACATACGAGTCAACTGCGCCGAAATCAAAACCTCGTTTAAAATGCTGTCTCTGACGCATGTTATGCGGATGAACGATCTGTTTGACGCCATCATAATCGGCAGGAACGGCAAAAGCGACCGCGTAGTCCTTTTCGTCGGGCCCGAGGGAACGTGTCGGGACGACCATGATCTCATCAGCAACAGCGGCCTGGGTGATATGCACTTTACAGCCACGCACAACGATGCCGTCGCTTCTTTTTTCAACTACCCTGAGATAGTGGTCAGGGTCAGGCTGCTGGGAAGGCCTGAGCATCCTCTCCCCTTTGACATCTGTTTGAGCACATGCCGCGATAAAATCGTTTTTCTGGAAATTATCGAGCCATTTTAAAAAGTTTTTATGGTACTCGGTATTTCCGTTGTTCAACTTGTCAGCTTCAAATGAAACAGCGTTCACCGCGTTAATTGAATCGCATCCCATGCAGCGGCCGATGCAGTATCCGACATGGCGGCATAACATCCGGGTCATGTCCTGTTTTTTATGGAGGTCATCCGTGCTTTGATGAATATGGCAGAACCGGTTGATTGTTTCTCCGCTTATATGTGATTTTGCGGTGCACAGGCCCGCACTTTCCGGATTGGCGGCGGCGTCGAAGGTGTGCCCCAGTACATTTATTGACTGTTCGAGTTCTTCATGATCCCTGGAAATCTTTTCTCCTCTAAAATAAATGTTACCCTTAAGTTTGAGAAGACTGTTGATATATTCCTGCTTGGTTCTCATGGTTTTTCCTCATCATTTCTTGACTAAATTTACTCTTTTGAGCATTTAATCATACCGAGACTATGATTTTTTATTGAAATTCATTGTTTCAGTATGATACAATAATAAAATACAGAGTATGTATGTTATTTGTCAATAAAAAATATATAATTACTATAAATTTTAGTAAAAAATTAGCAGTTAGTGCCTGAAAAAACCGTGTTTTTTAAACATCAAGACTAAAAAAGGGGGATGAAACAAACCGGCGGTTTAAACTCCATTGAAATGTATGACCTGGAGTAGATAAAGCGGGCATAGAAAAGGAATGTCTGAAAAGATTGCGCGAATTAAAGCCGAAAGCGGTCAGTCTGTTTTATCTGTTTGAGAAGAGTCCGGATTAAAAGTCAGATAGGGGCAAACAAATTTCTGCTGAGTCTCGACTTTAATCCCGGATAGAATAACCTCTACAAGAGGGTCGACCTGCTCAAGCAGGTTTGCGGGTTCCCCCAGGAGGTGCCACCTGATGCAGAGATGTTCAATGGTCCCCAGTATCATGGCCCGCACCAGGTAAGGATCTATATCTTTTTTAAATATACCGTTGTTGACCCCTTCCTGGATCAGGTTTAAAAGCATACGCGCGATGTGCTGTATTAATTTATAAGCGTCGGTCTTTAAAAAATTGCGGTTGTTTTTCAGCTGGAGCATGATCAGTGCGGAATAACTGGGGTTATTCTGATAAAGATTCATGTATCCCTGCACCATTGCCCGGATTTTATTTTCGATACCGCGGATATAGGGCAGTACTTTTTCCCATTCCTTGAAAGCCTCCTCGGTTATTTCCTCGGGGATTGCGAAGAGCAGATCTTCCTTTGTTTTGAAATATTCATAGACCGTGGCCTCGGATACTTCGGCCAGTTTGCTGATCTCCGCGATGGTTGAGTCCTGGAAGCCTTTTTCTGCGAAAATTGAAAGGGCCGCCTGGATGATTTTATTTTTCCGCATTGTTTTAGGACTCAAGGCCACTTTCATTTCTCCCTGAATAAAAAATATTTATTATTCTGATCCCGAATGGAATCACCGGATAAAAAAGTATGATATAGTAATGGCCGGATTATTTGTCAAGCCGTAATCTCAGGAAAAATATTCCGATCAGGCGTCAAGGCTCTTGCCAAGCTGCAAATATACTTTTTCAGCTTCAGCGACGGTTCGGTCAACGACTTCCTTTACCGATGGCGTGTCATGAATGATCCCGGTGATCTGGCCAAGCGGAAGAACTCCTTTTTTGTTGTCTCCGTCCATGGTGCCGAGCTTGAATGCGCCGAAGCCGATGGCCATCCGCGAGAGCTGAACCATTGTCCTGAACATCTTTTTCATTTTAGGATAGAATCCGCCGGATTTCTTTTTCACGGCCGGTGTTGAACCGGCAGCCGGTGAAGGATTATTTTTCTTTGCAGAAGATGACCTTTTAGGAGGGAAAAGCATCCCCTTGATGATTGTCGTCATGGGAATGCCGATTTCCCTGGTTATTGAAGAAGCTTTCATCATTGCCATAAACGGGTTCAGCCGTTTTTTCATCAGGTACCGAACACCGGCCGAGTCCATCATCCTGGCGTTCATGCCGTCAACGCGGTCAGTGTAAACCGTGTCAAAGGCGCCCCGGTCAACACTCATTTTTTTCTGTAATTCATGGACCGGGCTTTCGACCGTGTTCATCAGCCTGGTGCCCATGGCGACACCTCCGGCGCCGAGAGCAAGGGCGGCGGCGAGGCCACGTCCGTCCGCGAAACCGCCTGCGGCGATGATGGGGATGTCGACCGCATCGGCTATCGCGGGAATAAGCGCCAGGGACGTGACCGCCCCTCCATGCGCGGCAGCTTCATGCCCGGTAACGATAAGAGCGTCCGCCCCTTCTCTTTGCGCAGCGAGAGCGTGTTTAAGCGTGGTGACCGTTGCGATCACTTTACCTCCATAGGCGTGCACCGCGTCAGCGATCCATCCCCCCTTGCCGAGCGAATAATTGATTACCGGCACCTTTAAGTCAATGAGCGTTTTTGCGTTTTGTTCGGACCCGGGGAAATACAGGGTGACGTTCGCCGCGAACGGTTTACTCGTGAGCTCACGAACGTTCTTAACCGATTTAACGGTTTCTTCAGGGGATAGGATTCCCGTGGCCAGAATTCCTATCCCGCCTGCATTTGATACGGCTGCGACCAGTTCAGGCGTGCTGATCCAGCTCATGCCTGACAGCACGATGGGGTATTCGATCTGCAAAAGTTCTGTAATTGCGGTTTTCATTCGTGAACCTCGTTTTATTGATAAACTGACGTTTTAGAGTCGAATGCCGAAATCATGTGTCAAGAAAAATTTTGCTGGAAAGCATGAATGGTAATACCTGCGATCAATCACAATAATAAGGGGGGATGATTTTTCAAACCATTCGCCTGCACCTGAAAATGTATTGAAAATTACGCGTCTCTCTTTCTGAATAGTAACAAAATACGCAGAGGCAAAAGGATGCGAAACACCCCTCCACTCCCCTTTGACCGCTCATACTGGATCCTTCCGGGCATGTTCTGTGCCGGCCTGTATCCCGGGGACCGCGAACCGTCGCGCGAAGGAGAGAAATTGTCCGCGCTTCTCGATGCAGGATTTCTTCACGTGGTGAGCATCATGGACCCCATGGAAACCGATTTGTGCGGAAGGTTATTCCTCCCCTACAAGAGACGTCTTCTTGAACTTGCGGATGAACGGCACCTGCGTGTTCAACTTTCCCACTGGGTTGTCCCGGAATCATGCGCGCCGGGAACTGACGTGATGTCAGAAATTCTGGATGCCATTGACCGGTCGATCAAAGTCAGCCGCCCGGTGTATTGCCACAGCTGGACCGGGCTCGGCCGGGCGGCAACCGTTGCCGGGTGCTGGCTGGCGCGGCACGGAATCGCGCGCGGCAGGAAAACCCTCCTGGAACTCGACCGGATCATGGGCGTTCCCCGCAAGAAATTTTCGCTGCCGCCCCAGAGCGTGATACAGCGGGACCTGATAAAAAAATGGAAAAAATTCCGTTGAGCGCACCCCTTTTTCATACTTGCCAAAAGGCCCTTTTTTCTGCATACTATAAATAGTATTTAAATGCGTTATGAATTTGTGGCCCTACAACATTGATGAAATTACCGCGTATCTCGAATCCCTGACCGAGCCGGTAATGGAAGCGGACATCCTGAAACAATTTTCATCACTGGATTATTTTCCGAGAGAGACGGAAGAGCTGTTTCTGCACCACTTCTCGCTGTATCACGGCCTGTATAAAGCCAGAAACCCCCTCGCGCATAAAGGAATGTACCTTCACCTGGATCCCATGCGTATCCGCCTCGTTCCCTATCCCCACAAGGGATCATGTTTCCATTATGCTTCCGATACCGGAAGCTTCTGCAATATCGCATGCGAAAACGCCTATTGCGAAGTCCACCAGAAGATCTATCACCAGGACAGCAGAAGACCCGGCTTCGACCTTCTCTATGACTTTTACTGCAATGAGGAAAACATTGAATTTGGCAAATCTGACCTGCTGGGCAAGCTCATGAACGGCGTGATCGTGTATTCGTTCAAAAAAGGCGAAATTGACCGCGCACTGAAATTTTTCGGCATCACCAATCCCTCGAGCAAAATCATTGCACGCAAATACCACGCTCTTGCCATGCGATATCATCCCGACAGAAACAACGGGGACGATTCGGACATGAAAGAGCTGAACAGGTCCTACCAGATACTCAGGGAAGTATTTGTTTTATAAGGGCATACTTGAAATTTTTCTGATCAGTTTTATACCCCTGCCTTCTCCCCCTATCAGGGGAGAACAAAAAAAGGGCCGGAAACCTGATTTCAGAAGTGCTCATAAATCAAAAACAGATATTTAAAGTGAAAATGATTTGACTATTCAAGATGTTGCAATTATTATCCCCGTCTTATTACAGACCCATAATCTGACACCATGAATCGGATCAACACAATTCCGCCGACGTTTCGAAAACTGCGCGAATCAATTCCGCCGCTGCAGAAAATCCTCCTGAGTTTTGTAATTCTCATTTTGACCGGCAGCGGACTGCTTCTGCTTCCCATTGCGACAACAAAAAATATTTCCTTTATCGATGCGCTTTTTACCTCGACATCAGCGGTATGCGTGACCGGGCTCATCGTGCTTGATACCGCGAAGGATTTCACGCTTTTCGGCAAAACCGTGATCGCCCTGCTCATCCAATTCGGCGGACTCGGCGTTATGACCGTTTCAATCGCGCTCCTTTCCTTTATGGGAGGGAATTATTCGATTAAATGGCGGTTTACGTTTGAAAGCATGTACAGTGATCTTCATACCATCCCCATACGTTCAATTCTGAAACGTATCATCCTGTACACCATTACGATCGAATTCATTGCCGCGGCATTTTTATTTTCACGATTCATCCACTACTTTCCTCCGTTTGAAGCGCTGGGGCACTCTCTCTTTCACGCGGTATCAGCATTTTGCAACGCAGGGTTTTCAACCTTTTCGGATAACCTTGAAGGGTTCCGGTTTGAAGGGGTTATCCTGATCACCATTAGTGGTGCGGTCATACTCGGCGGGCTCGGTTTTTTCGTGCTCGCGGAACTGATCAAGACTAAATCCGAAAAAAGCAGAAAATTCTTTATGCAGTATTCACTGCATACCAGGCTCGTTTTAATCATGACAGTTATTCTCCTTTCATACGGGACCGTCGCGTTTCTTGTCCTCGAATGGGATTACGTGCTCAAAGAATTTTCTTTAGCGGACAAAATCATAGCCGCGTTTTTTCATTCAATGAGCTGCAGAACTGCCGGTTTCAACACCATCCCCATTGGCGCCTTACGGGAAAGCACCCTGTTCACCCTGATCGGACTCATGTTCATAGGCGGCTCGCCGGGTTCGATTGCGGGCGGCATTAAAACAACGACAATTGCCGTTGTCGCCGGAGTGGTGTTCGCTAAATTCAGAAACAAAAAACAGGTGATATTCTGGGGGCGCTCTCTTGACCATGAAACGATCGACCGGGCAACATCGCTTATTATTCTTTCAGGCCTGTTTATCTACGCCTCAACATTCGCCCTGCTGTTTCTCAATTCATTCGATATAAGCCATACCTTTCTCGCCGGTTTTTTCGAAGTGACTTCGGCTTTCGGAACCGTAGGCCTCTCAACTGGAGTAACCTCAGCGCTCCTTGATGAAGGCAAAATCTTAATTACCCTGGTCATGTTCATCGGAAGGCTCGGTCCGCTGGCCCTCATCGCAGTTCTCACCACCAGGACCCGCGAGGACCACGTTGAATACCCTGAAGAAAATATTATGATTGGATAGGACGGTAACTCATGAAAAAATTTGTCGTTATAGGACTGGGAAATTTCGGACTCAACCTTTCCCGGACTCTCATGGAAAACGGCTGTGAAGTCCTCGGCATTGACAGCGACCGGGAAACCGTACAGAGAGCCAAGGACACGGTCACCCATGCGGTAATCGGCAATGCGACAAACAGGTCCGTGCTTCAGTCACTGCCCATAAAAGATTTTGACGGTGCAGTTGTCAGTATCGGCCAGGAGCTGGCCGCAAGCATTCTTATCTCGCTTTATCTCAAGGAAATCGGCATCAAGCGGATCGTGGTCAGGGCGATTTCAGAGGACCACGAAAAAATTCTGAGGATGCAGGGGGTAAGCGACATCATCTTCCCGGAGCGCGACATGGCAATGAGGTTCGGCACAATTCTGGCAAGAAGAAACGTCATCGATTACCTGCCCCTCACCGGAGATTACGTGATCATGGATGTAACACCGCCAAAAAGCTTCATCGGAAAAACAATCCGAGAGCTCCAGATCGGTTCCCGGTTTTCATGCCAGATCCTGGGCATCAGATACACGGGTGAAGAAGGGACCAAAATCGCCCCGCTTGCTGACACGGTAATTCCGGCGGACTCGGTCATGATCATGCTGGGAAGGGAATCGGACATCGACAGAATTCAACGGGAGGGATGATCAGAGATCCAGCACCATGCCTTCCGAGGCAATGTCAACCTGAAGCTCACCGATATGGCGGTTGAAGCGCATATAGGTCCGCGCGTTGGCGAGCACATTATCAAGCTTGATATCATTATAATCAGGATCGTGATGAAAAAGGATAAGGCGCTTGATATTAAACTTCCCGGCTATGTCAATCGCGATTGACGCGGACGAATGACCGTAATCCATCTTATCAATTGATTCCTCAAAGGTATACTGGGTATCAAAGACAGCGACATCCGCATCAAGAAAAAACTCCCGGTAGGTATCGATCAGATCTATGTGGTCAATGTTAAATTCACAGTCGGTTGTGTACACGAAAACCTTGCCGTTCTCCTCGATACGATATCCGTACGCCCCGCCCGGGTGGGGCATTCGTTTATTGATGATACGGGTGTTATTCAGGACGAACTCTTCTTCATGCTCCAGGTAATGATACCGTTTTTCAGCGGGCATATAATCCAGGGTCACGGGGAAATGCGAAGGGACCTGCTGATAATCGAGGCGTGCCTTGATGTCGTCAAAGGGGGAGAAAATGTTAAAACGGTTGCCCTTTATATAAAAAGGAAGGAAGAACGGTATCCCCTGAACATGGTCCCAGTGAGTGTGCGTCAGGAAAAGATACCCCACGCCCTTTCCCTTGCCGAAATCCCCTTTCATCAGCTCCCTGCCCAGGTTCCGTATCCCGCTTCCCGCGTCAATGATGATCTCATCTTCCGTATCCGTAATGACTTCAATACACGTCGAATTGCCGCCGTAGGTGCTTCTGATGGAGAAAGGAAGGGTGCTGATGAATGAATCTATCGCTTCAGGAGAGGTTATATCTCCGGGTTTTGCCATGGTCAAAGCCGAGCGTATCTTTTCTTCAACTATTGCCCCGGTAATCGGTGTTGGTATCGAGCCGCGGACTCCCCAGAACCTGACTTTCATTAATCGTAACTCACTCTTTTGTATTGTTTATTCATCATTTCGGAAAAAAACCGGTCAGGAGTAAAGTCAATTTTTATCCTCATGGATGATCCCCGTTCTGGTTGACCTGCCTGCATCACCGTTCGTTAATAATATTTTTTACTATTTCCGAAAATTTATGGGCACCTCTAAAAATCAGGAGTTTCATTATTATCAAATATGATAACTCCTGATTTTATCAGATAATGTGCCCACAAGGGAACATCAAAAATGTAATTTATAGAGGTTCCCTTATATAAAATGGCCACTGAGTCTCAGCGGGAATCATTACTTCAATGCTTATCAGAAATATACATCCCAACATTCAGGAATGAGCCATATTTTTCATTGTGGCTGCAGATCGAGCGCCCGGAAGTTACCAACAATACCTTCAGGAACTTAAGTCTGGCTTATTGGATGATGCTCTCCATGATCTCCGCAAGGTCACTGATGCTGAAATCACTCAGATTTTCACGAGCACCTTTGACTGTTTTGACGATGATTGATTCTGGTATGGTCTTTGCCGGGACCTGGCTGCTCAATGAAACTTTTCGCACAGTATATCCCCCATATGATTAAATCAACCGTTTTTTCCTCAGTATTATACGATTAGGCAGCAGTATAATTTTAGGGGAACGTAGTTTTGTCATTCCGGTTTTGCATCTTCCAAGTTTGCAAATACCGGAATCTCATGCGATAAATTCATGAATATTTTCTATGAGATCCCGGTATTACCTTCGGTAAACCGGGATGACAACAAAATGTGTTATGAAACGGTTGCCCCTAAAAATAATTTGCTCCCTACGATTAAACAGGAGATAAAACCAGGGGATGCATCTTCCCGTGACTCGATGTGCCTGTGCGAAGACCAGGCACTCACTCCTCCATGACCAGGCGAAAACCCAGGGTCTTATCCCTGTAGCCAGGGCTGATGTAGTCCCGATACGCGGACCTGAGGTTGGGGTCATCATTGTTCCAGCTGCCGCCGCGGTAAACGCGCTGTGTTCCTCGCTCCGGGCCAGTGGGATTTTTTTCAGGACTCTTTAAGTAATAGTCCTCTCCATACCAGTCAGAGCACCATTCACCGACATTGCCGCTCATGTCATAGAGCCCCCAGGAATTTGGCTCCCTGATACCGACAGAGTGGGCGGTCCGGTTTGAATTGCCCTCATACCAGCAGCAGCTGTCATCCATCTCATCCCCCCAGTAGTATCGCCTGGTTGAGCCTGCCCTGCAGGCGTATTCCCATTCAGCTTCAGTGGGAAGACGCACCCTTGCCCCGTATGTTTTATAAAACTTTTGAGAAAAACCAGCAGCGTCATTCCAGCTGACCATGCTAACAGGATTTTTTTCTCCCCTGTAATCTTCAGGATTCTCAGCCATGAGCGAAAAAAATTGTTGCCGGGTCACTTCGTACTTCCCTATCCAGAAACCGTCGACAGACACCCGGTGCCGGGGATGTTCATCGGCCTCCCCGACGCCAGGAGGGGATCCCATTAAAAAACTTCCGCCCGGGACATACACAAAAATTATGCCGCCGATGGTCCGTTCCCGGCCGCCGCGATTCAGCTTAAAGATTATTGTTCTATACCATTTTTCCTGATCTTCCATTACGCTGAAAAGTTTTGTATTATCCATACTGTTAAGTTGACGCTCATCCAGAACCCGGGCCATTTCATTATAGAGATCAACCGCGTCATAGGTCGCGAAAAGAATGAGGTCACCTTCCATAAGGTCAAGGGCCCTGGCAAGGGCCTTGCGGGCTTCCCGTGGCCTGGGGGGATCGTCAACATTAAAAAAGGCGGCCTGATCGGTATAACCCCGGACCTTTGCCAGCGTGTAGTTACGGCCTGTTTCCATCACCGCTTTTTCCTTGTTTAAATACAGTTCAAGGAGCTTACTCTTTTTTTCTTCATCACGTACCGCCTCAGCCTGCCCGGAGGCAGCGCGATAGTATTCAAGCGCTTCGGAAAACCGGTAATCATTGTATAAACGGTCGCCCTTTTTCTCGTGAAACCCCGCCAGAGCTGAGTTCAGGCTGTCCATGCGCTGGCTGAATGTGCCGTAAATCCGAGCCATGGCATCGCCCTGAAACTCAGGGGGGACTTCCAGCGCTTTCTCTTCGCATTCACGATACTTCCGCCTGAAGCGCTCCAGTTCCTTCTCTGATCCATTCTCTTTTCCTGCCGTTATTGCCGCGTCGAGCCTCTCGATCTTTTCTTTGTATATCATCGCGTAGGCCGTGTCACAGCGTTTAACCACCGTTGAAGTGAAGTCTGACATCTGTTCCTGCTTCTCTTCCGGGAGCCCGGTCCTGATTTTCTCAAGCAGTTTCGTATATTCATTCAATGCGGCGTCGTAGTTTTTAACCGTATAACGGTCATCCCCCCTCTGCAGGTGAGCTTTCAGTGGGCCCATAATTACTGACAGGCTCTGGTCCGTATCCGTAAAGTCCATCACCCCGATATCGATCCCCCTGATTTTCTCGATCCTGACCTCGGGAAGGGATATCTCCCGGTCATATGCAGACGCTGCAGGATTCTTTACCCTATAATTAGGGTCAATGAGCTTCTTGGCGGCCTCGCTGCAGTAGTGCTCCAGGTCTTTATTCGCAAAGGAAAGCACCGCCATCGACTTTTTTGACACCGACATCGACGCGCGGTCACGCAAAAGGTTTCGTACCGACAGCTTTAATCCGGCCCCCTGCCTGGAAACCTCGCCGTAAATGATTTCGTCAGCATCAACCGCGTCCGCCATCTGCATCTGGCAGCTCTCGGCGTCGCACCCTGTTGCCATGAGCTCCCCTGCCTTCTTGAACATCACCCTGATGTCCTCATCCGTAAGCACCCGGTACTGTTTCCCGAAATTCTCGTACAGCGCCATCTCGATGCGCTCCCGCGCCCGGTCGGCAAGCTGTTTGTCAACCCCGTTTGGCTTGATGTATGAGATATAGATTTTTTTAAGCGGACTGGCCCCTGACCCGGCTGGACCGGCAGGCAAGAATACCAGTGATAATATCAGTACCGCATCTAGAACCATGTTTTCACAACTGATCCTTTCTCTGGCCATTGACAAGGTCATGAGCTCCTCCCTGATTGCACCGAAAAACATAATTCAGGCTACCTCTAAAAATCAGGATTTTTCAACCCCCTCTTTTGTTCTCCCCCTGACAGGTGGAGTTAGTGGGGGTTATAATTCCTGATTTTATCAGATATTGTTGCCGCAAGGAACTTCAAATTTAATAAATAGAGGTTCCCTTATTTTTTAAAATATGAATTCTCCGGTCACCCGGAAAAACCGGCACAAAAGATCTGCACCGGTAATTATTGCAACAGTTCATTTCACCGGGCAATGAGATCGCTGATTGCCGTGATATTCGCTTTGTTGTATCCTTCAAACCGGCCGGCGATCTGGCGCGTTTTAGTAATTACCAGGGTCACCGGATATTTTGTGACCCTGAATATATGCTGCACCGTGCCGAGCGGATCAGCGAATGCCAGGTCATACACGCCCAGTGACGACGCGCTTGCAGCAGCCTGCCGGGCTGGCTCGGCATACACGCAGATAAGACGTGCTCGGGGGGATGATTTACATAACGAGAGGAGCTCCGGGATTTCTTTTGTGCAGGGTTTGCACCTTGCCGACGTAAAATTGATGATCGCAACACCACCTTCCGGCAGCTCCTCCAGTATTGAATAAAGGATAAAACGCTGTCCATCCAGGCTGTACAGGGCAGTGTTGGGAGCGTCATTCCCACCCGTATCAGCATGCCGCACTATAAAAAGACTTAAAAGTATTACACATGCGGTGCAGGTAATCACTATAATATTTCTCATGAATAACTCCCGGGCGAATCTACCATGGCCATGATTTTCAAGAATCAATTATTAATGACAAAAGCCTTGATCATGATTTCAACAACCCTGTTTTTGGGGTCACTGGTGTATACATAAATGTATTTTTCCACCTGACCGTGATAGTCCCCGGAATTGAAACGTATTTCCAGTATTCCCTCTCCACCCGGGGGGATGATTTTCTCACGCACGAATGAATTAAGGCACCCGCAGTAGGTTTCAATTTTCTGAATTTCAAGATCCGCTTGCCCGGTATTTTTGAAACCAATCTGTATTCGCACTACCCGGTGGTGCTGGATAAAACCCAGGTCATATTCAGTTCTTTCAAATTCCGCTGACGGACGGGGAATAATCGGTCCGGTCAGGGCCAGTAATGAAATTAATGCCATAACCTTCATTAGTTAAACATATACTCACGTTTTATTGAAAACAGTCACGCACAATGTATGTTATAGAATATACGTGCTGATGGAAGTTCATGCAAATTTCTTTTCTGTCCCCGGCATTGACGTTATACCACAACATAATCCCTGTTTACGTTATCCACTATAATGATGCACACCGAGAACCCTCTGAAAAACGGTAGCAGTATAATTTTGAGGGTAACGTAGTTTTGTCATTCCGGTTTTGCATCTTCCGAGTTTGCAAATACCGGAATCTCATGCGATAAATTCATGAATATTTTCTATGAGATCCCGGTATTACCTTCGGTAAACCGGGATGACAACAAAATGTGTTATGAAACGGCTGCCCCTAAAAATAATTTGCTACCCTGAAAAACCATATATGTCCAAACTTAAAAAGTGTTGCCAGGAATCGTTTCACATGAAAAATTGTTCCAGCCATGAGATATGAAGGGAACATTTTCAGGCCATTCAGCGAAGCAAACAGCTACCTGCTCCAGGTGACTATCGGCTGTTCGCATAATGCGTGCACGTTCTGCGGCATGTATAAAGACAAAAAATACCGCGTCCGCGGTCTTGAAGAAATCAAAACCGACATTGCCATGGCGCGTGATTATTATGGCGATATTGAGAAGGCGTTCCTCTGCGACGGGGACGCGATAGCTGTCCCGACCGATTTTCTCCTTGAGATAATTGATCTGCTCTACGCAACTTTCCCTTCCCTCCGGCATGTCGGCTCATATGTCGGGCCTCAGAGCACCCTGTCTAAAAACATGTCAGAATTAACCGCGCTCAGGGATGCAGGCCTCACCAAGGCATACCTGGGAGTCGAATCAGGCAGTGATCTGGTTTTAAAAAAGTGCCATAAAGGAGTCACCGCCGCAGAGATGCTTCAGGCCGGGCAGAATCTGGTAAACGCAGGAATCAACCTGTCGTCAATGGTGCTCCTCGGACTTGCCGGCAGGGACGGGTCGACAGAACATGCCCTCGCGACAGCTGACATCACCAACAAAATGAAACCCCGGTATCTCGCAGCGCTTACCGTTACCCCGGTGCCGGGGACTGTTCTGTATCGCCAGATAGAACGAGGCGAATTTTCCCTTCTTGACCCCTTTGAAACACTGGAGGAGATGAAAACAATTTTCGAAAACATAACCATTGACAATTTAAAATTTGTCGGGGTACATGCATCGAATTATCTTCCTATTAATGGCACTCTCCAGAGAGATAAAATGGCAATGGTTGAAACTGTCGAAAAAGTCCTGGCGACAAGAAACAAGGGCCTCCTTCGCAGCGAAATGATGAGAGGGTTGTAAAAAAATCATTGCAACGTATCGCTTTCCAGGATATACAAGTTAAACTATCGCAAACAATAAAAAAAACCGATAAATTTAATATCAACGTCAAGGAACCGCATCGGGAATGAAAATTTTATTCGAACAATTTAAACCATACGAGTCTCAATCCAAAACAACCGAATTTACCTCACCCAATAAGATAAAAAAACTTCTCGACCACAATGTCTCATCAATTTTCATCATATCGTCAAAGACTGTTGATTCGGATGATTACCTGCGCCTCGTTAACGCGTATCGTGAATCCGGTTTTATCGTACACACCATACATATCGAACAACTCCAGGTCGATTCAGTTATATCTATCCTGGAAAAAATGAATGATGCATTCTCCGTGGGAAACTGCCTTGTATTGTCCTATGGTGAGAGCCACGCATTGACGATAATTACCAGCTTTTACATATACACCGGCAAGTCAATTGAAGAAGCCAAGGGCATACTCAAAGGGATACGCAGCAGGCTCATACCGGATGATACGGACCACGAATTTCTCACCGCAATAGCAAAATCAAGAGAATCAGCAGTTTCGCCGCCCCGCGGTAGCGACGCCGCAATTTCCGATGCGATACCCAAGACCGAGAAGCAGGCCCCGTTATCTGAAACCGAAAAGCAGGCGCCCCCTGGAAAAAAAGACCGAACACCGGTTCAGGAGGCGGAACCCGCACCCGGCGCAGCGGATTTACCGGCAAGCGCTGAAACAGAAAAACAGGCCGATAAAAAAGAAACGCCCGTCCCCAAAAAAGAAGACAAGCAAAAGAAAGGCCGGGAAGAAAAGAAACCAGACCGGAGGAAACAAGCTGAGGCCGCACTGACCGAAGAAGAATTCATTCAGATGAGTGACGAATTTCTCAAAAGCGCCCATTCGGGCCCCTTTTACCGGTCACTGAAATTTAAACTGATAACGATTATATCCTCAATCATAATCGTATCAATGTCGGGGATGATCTTCATAGCGACCTATTTCTTTAAAAACGACAACACGGTCCGGGTCCAGGAAAATAACCTGAAATTTTCAGAAATCATATCCTCTAAAGTTTCTTCAGAACTCGAAAAATCAATAGTGATCGCCACGACGATGCTTAAATATGCGGGCGCCAAGGGTGCTGCCGATACCTATGATTTCAATGAAACTGATGTGCTGTTCAGCGCGCTGGCAACACGAAAACCGGGGAAAAACGGCTCCCCCTTCACCAGCTTCTTTTACAACACCGGGGTCATGGAACGCTATCTGGTTCCGGCTGAAAAAATAAATGAAATCAATTCCCGTGTTGAAAACGAGATCGCGCGATCATTTAACGGGGAAAGCCTGCTGCACAACGTGTCACAGGGCCTTGAAGCTCCAGTTCTTATGCTGTCTCAGCCGTTCCGCAAGGTGCGGGGACGCGCGGTTGACCAGGTCCTGGTTCTTTATCTGAAACTTGACACGTTACTCAAGGCATTTCAAACAACGGGTATCGTCAAGCCATTCATGGTCAATGACAAGGGAGACATCATCGCCCATCCTGACGGCGCGATTGTCCTTTCGGGCGGGAATCTTTCCAAACTTCCCATTGTGCAGATGATGATGAAAAGCAGAATTGACAACGGTCAGACACGGTACAGCGATGATAAAGGCGTCTTTTATCTGGCATCCTTCAAGAAGATTACCCGTTACGGATGCGGGGTTATTTCATCCGTTCATGAAAAAACCGCCTACCAGGAAGTCTATAACATCCAGCGGCGGAATATTTACCTCATGATCATCATGCTTTCAACAGCGATACTGATCGTGTTCTTTTTCGGCAGAAGCATCACGACTCCCATAATCAGGCTCGTGGCCGCGACCAAGCAGATCATACAGGGAAATTACCGGGTCAATATCAAGCCTACCACCAGGGACGAAATCGGAGAACTCACCTTTTCATTTATCGAGATGGGAAAAGGCCTTGAAGAACGGGAAAAGATCAAAAACGCTTTCGGGAAATTCGTCAACAAAGACATTGCCGAGGCCGCGATGCGCGATGAACTCCGCCTCGGAGGAGAAAGGAAAAATGTCGCGATCTTCTTCTCTGACATACGCTCATTCACCGCAATTTCAGAGAACCTTGAACCGGAAGAAGTCGTCGAATTCCTCAACGTATACATGACACGCATGGTAAAATGCGTTGAGCAGCACTTCGGGGTTGTTGACAAGTTTATCGGAGACGCCATAATGGCGGTATGGGGCACGCCCATATCATCCGGCAATGACACGGAAAACGCCATTAACGCTTCGCTGCTCATGCGCAAGGAGCTGATGGCCTTCAACAAAGACCGGGGCGGGCCGCGAAAACCGATAATCAAAATCGGGTGCGGCATTAATTCCGGCCCGGTGCTCGCGGGCCAGATCGGGTCTGAAGACAGAATGGAATACACGGTTATCGGTGACGCGGTAAACCTCGCTTCCAGAATTGAATCACTCAACAAGCCTTTTGGGACCGATGTTCTCATCAGTGAAGACTCATATGCGCTTGTAAAAGATATTTTCGCTGTAGAAAAAATGCAGACCATCAAAGTTAAAGGCAAAGAGGCCCCGCAGCAGATTTACGCAGTACTGGGAAGGCTTGACGATCCTTCGCGAATAAAGACAATCGATGAGCTGAGAAACGCTCTTGGCATGGAGCCACAGCCCTTTAGCCGGCGCAGCACAGACAAAGATTCGGACGAAGAAGGCGAAAAGAAATATGAGATTATCGGCCAGTGACTACCTGATTACCGGGGGCATCCTCAGCGTAATCGTGACATTCTCCCTGCTGTTTTATTACGACCTGACAAAAAAAGTTGATATCGGGGAAAGCGAAGTCGTCGGGGCCATCACCTTTAAGAGAAAAACCGCCCAGAGAAAATATTCCAGGCAGGTTGTATGGGAAGATGTCCAGCAGGAAATGCCCGTTTACAATAACGATTCCATCAGGACAGCGGACCTCTCCGAAGCGGTCATAAAACTCAAAGACGGCACCGAAATCTCTCTTGATGAAAACAGTATGATCCTCATCGCCCTGTCCGGCAATGAAGTCGGCATCGATTTCACCCAGGGTTCGATTAAAGCAAACCGCGATAATGTCAAGGATGGCGCTCTTAAAACCCTGCAGATCACCTCAAAGGGAACAACGGTTTCAATAGACAAGAGCGACGTAAGCCTGACGCAGGAAAGCGGCAAGGAGCTGAGCCTGACGGTCAACAAGGGTGACGCGACAATAGACGCAGGCGGTGAAAAACAGACCGTTAAAGAAGACCAGAAGATTATTGCTTCAAAAGATGAAATCAAGGTCTTTGAACTTAAAATAAAACTCATCAAACCCGAATCGCGACAATTCATAACATTCAAGCAAAAAGCGAACCCGGTCGCATTTTCATGGGAAGAAATTGAAGGCCCTTATGCTGTCAGCCTTGATATATCCGAAGATAATCTTTTTGAGAAAGGAACGATGAAACAGCAGGTCCGCGGAACATCTTTTTCCCGATATCTTCCGGAAGGTAATTATTACTGGCGGGTAACAGCGGTAAACCGAAACAATCAGAAAATGGAGCTCAGCGAGATCCGCCGATTCTCTGTGATACGTGACGATGACATCCAGCTGATTTCACCCGAAAATAATTCGGTGATCCAATACCGGAACGAGCTTCCCATCATCCAGTTTAAATGGAATGAAAGCGATATGGTCTCCGGATACCGCATGCTCGTTTCCAGCGATAAAGACATGAAAAGCATCATCAGTACTACTGATATAACTGCCCCGCCCCTGTCGGTATTTGACCTCGGACAGGGAAATTACTACTGGAAAATCCAGAAAGTATCGGCAATCAGCGGCCTTAATCTTTCGGGAGAGAGCCCTGTTTATAAACTGAACATCAACAAAAAAGACCAGGTCGAGCCGCCCCACCTGATCTCTCCCGCTGAAAATAAAAGAATAAGCCAGATTGTTGTTCAAAACAAAAATATCGTCTTCTCATGGAGAAACAACCGGGAAATACAAAAATCGCGCCTTACCATAAGCCGCGACCAGGAATTTAAAAATATAATTCAGTCCTCTGAAACTGAAAACAATTTCATAAACTTCAAGGGAAACATCCCACTGGGAAAATATTACTGGAAAGTGGACGGCTTCCTTGACGATGGAGGCAAGACCGAGCCGTCAGAGACATGGCCTTTTGAAATAATCAAGTCAGAAGAAATAGTCCTGGTCAAGCCGGAAGAAAAAGAACTACTGCTTCCGGAGGAAGATTCGTCAACTGCCGATATAAGTTTTTCATGGAAAAAAATTGATATTCAGGGCTCCTTCACTCTTGAAATTGCTCGAAACAGCACTTTCAGTGATATATATAAGAAGAGGGATACGGATGATTTTTATTTCCTCGAAAAAGGAATGAAATCAGGGCAATACTACTGGAGAATTGTGCTTAAAGACGAAGACGGCAATGACCTGGTTAAAAGCGGGGTTCGGTCATTTAACGTTCTTGATAATCTCACTGAACCTGTAGCGCTGTCTCCCCGAGAAGGCACGGTCATCGACATGGTTGATAAAAACAGCCTTGACTTTTCCTGGAAGCAGATACGGGGGGCCAATCATTACCGCATGAGTTTGTATCAGGACCGGGGCGGAGTTTTACAGTGGATTACCAATGTTGAAACCGGCGGCACACAGTGTTCAATAGCTGACCTGAATAAACTTGATGTCGGCTCATTTCACTGGACCCTGCAGGCTTTTGACCGGGAAAAAGGAACCAACAGAGTGATCAGAAAAAGTACCATTATAAAAAATAACTTTAAAATCAAACTGGGGAAAAACGATAAGGAACTGAAGATCAAAGTTCCGGATGTCATTTATATAAAATAATCCCATGCACATTAAAGATATCATATCAACCGTCTCTGCTCTCCTTATGGTGTTCGCATTACATTATAACGCTTTTGCCGGCGAGAAGGACGATTCAAAAAAATCAACGCGGATATCCTGGAATGAATCCGACGGCATCATCCGTTATGACATACTTATTAAAAACGAATCGGAAGCCGTGGTATTAAATAAAAGCGTTGAGCATGCCGAGGTTGAATTCGTGCTTCCTCCGGGCACGTACTGGATACAGATTACCGCGATCAATAAATTTGAAAAGGTGAGCGACCAGAGCGACTGGCAAAAATTTCAGATCAAGGAAGCCGAAAAAAAAATCTACGTGCGGGACCTGCTGAACGTCGGGCTCAAAATAAGCGCCGGCTACGCTTACACCATGCCACTTACCGATTGGAAAGAGTATTACCAGGACAGTTACATTACGGCAATGCTGAGATTATCGCTGAATTTCGGCAAACTGGGCCTTTTAAAGAAATACCGTTTTTTCAGGTATTTCGGCATGGAACTGGATGGTTCTTTTACCCAGTTCGAGGGCAAACAGATACCGAATAAACTCAGATTCGATTCCAAAAACATACTGGCCGGCGCCAACATCTTTTTCACAACCGGATTATCTATCCCGATCAATCTTATGGGCCGCTTCGGGGCCGGGGCCTCTTTCACCCTGTTCGAATATGATATCACGCTCAACACGGGAAAGGACCTCGACCTCTGGTCAACCGACCCCTATATTCTCGGCGGCATGTCCATCGAAATAACATTCTATCAGTACCTGTATTTCGAACTGGGAGCAGACTTTGTTTTTATTGACTACCTGGGGGATGATTACATGGGGCTGAGATATTTCTTCATGGTGGGCGTCAGGCTGTAAAACAATACCGGATGTTTCCATTAAAAAACATCCGGTATGCCTGTTTACTTAATATCCGGACGACAGATCATGGAGGAGTAAGCGTTTTAACAGTCCCGGAAGCGGGGAATTGATCATAAGTCATGTATGTACCCGACCCGGCGTCAACATATCCGTCGTAGTAATCATTGATGCCGATTGACGCAGAAGAAACATACCCTGTATCAGGCCCCCCGCTCTTATCGCCGTAGACAAAGCTGATCACATTGGTTGTTTCATACAGCCCCAGTTGAAAAGTGAAGGTCTCCGTATCATTATCCTCATTCATTACCTGGTTCCATTCAATGACGAAAATCCTGTTCGGTGCCGTACCCACTGTTGCGCAATATACATTGCCCGGTTCAACGGTAAGGTTGTCCCACCATGGAGCCAGAACCATACGAATGCCATATGATGATGTTAAAGCGTAGTTATCATAATAATATCCATAACTTGCTAATCCATTATAAAATGTCGCCATGCCGTCAGTTGTGGCAAAAATACTTGAAAAGGTCATGCCAAGATAGGTAAAATCAAAACCGATGTCCAGAAGAGCAGACCCGTTTTGTTCAGCAGTGTATGAATACCCGTAATTTTCATTTTTTTCAAAAACAACATTCTGACACCCGGAATAACCGGAAATACTTTCGAATGTAGTACTTGATTCAAAATAAACATAATTAGTTATAGGATACTCTTCATAATTAGTGAGTTCAAAAGAGCCCACAGCCAGTCCGTCCCACATAAGATCAGAGGAAGAAATGTATCCGAAATCCACAGTATAGTCCTGGGCAGTGCTGTCTCCATCATCGAGTTGCCCTTGAATGACGACTGAATATTCCATATTCCAGTCATAAGAGCTGATGGTTAACGTTTCATCAGGTGGGTACGGATTATATATGGTCCCTTCAGAGTCATCCGAAGTTGTTATTGGACCAATTGTTATATTACTTGAGGGCTGCATGCGGAGTTTAAATCGTATATAACAATAGGAGTTTCCGCTTTCCACGGTGTAGAAGAAATCCGGTTCATCAAGAAATATGATTCCGGGAAAATCATTGTCATAATTAGTGATCAAAACATCACTGGGGTTAATGCCGTTATAGTTATCATCAAGACTGATCGACTCATTAAGTGAGACGACATAGAGAATATCGCCGTCCTGCACCGGGTCTCCTGACCAGTCTTCTTCATCAACGCCGACTATGGTTACGGTCTGGGCCTGGTTCCAGTTAGCAGCAGTAAAGGTGAGCATGGCCTGTTCCTTGTACCCTGAAGCAGTACTGATAGCGCCTTCTTTGTACATTTCCGACCTGACCGGAATCATCACATCTGATGCTGGCTGGCTTTTCAGGACTACCTGAAATTCCGCAGTATCATGATTTTCACTGGTTACAAGCCCGGTAATCGGGCTCACTGATATAAGCCCACTGCCGCCGGTAGAGATAGTAATCGATTCACCCGGGTCCATAACCCGGTCACAGGAGAAAAGAAAAAAAATAACCATCCAGGAAAAAAATAAACTATATCGGGTCTTCATTATAAACATTATCGTTATCCTTTGGAAAAAATTAATCACTATCTTATAATACTATAAAATGAAGGGATTAGGTAAGATTTATTTATTCATCCAGAAAAAAATATCGCTCGATAGACTGCGAACATTGTAAAAGATACTTCACCGTTTTTTTACTCTAATATTAGAAAAATGTTTATTAATATAAAATTTTTAACTCTTTCCGAATTTTTGGGAAAGAAAGCCACGGAGACACAGAGAGCACAGAGGTTTTAATTATTTTTTAACATTCCGGGTTTTACCATCTGACTTTTTTCGCCGCGTACTGAGCGAGTCAGCGTGAGCATCTTCTTTTCACTCTTTCCGAAATGCGTAAAAGACAGCCACAGAGACACAGAGGCACAGAGGTTTTTTATGCATTGATATGGATTCCCGCTTTCGCGGGAATGACAGGGCCCAGATGCGCACCGGTTATGACAGATTGGCCCGGGCCCTTTCCCATCCATATAATTATCTTTCTCCGCGAGCTTCGCGCCTCCGCGTGAACATCTCTGTCTTTATACATAATTCAATCCGATCGCATCCCTGTTTATCTGTGTCCATGCTTCGACCGGGCTCAGCACAGGTCTGTGTTAAAATTTTTCATCTTCCTCTGTGTACTCCGTGACTCCGTGGCCATCTTTTTCATATTGTTTTTTTGACATTTATAACCCAACATTCCGCAATGAGCGAAATTTTTTATTACAAAACCTAATACCTCCATACGGGCATTGGTCCCGACTGGTCGGGACTGCGGATATTTTTATTTTTTACAAATGAGCATGCTGTTATACTAAGTAGCTTAATGCTGATACCACTGCAAGAAAGATCATGAAGAAAAAGCTCACCGAGGTAAAAAGGTAGGGAAAGATAAAGATCAGCAGCGATTTACCGGTATCAAGGGAATGCATTTCGGATATTCCGAGAATGGCAATGAATGCAGACCAGATGAATAACACTGTTGAAAAAAACACATACATAAAAACCGGCGCGAATTGCAGAATAACAAATATATAGACGATCGGCAGAATAAAGGCACGCGGGAGATGTGAATAGTTGATGAGTGATATCATCTCTCTGATATTTCCCTTATTGCCAAGAAGCTGGGCAAGCATATCCATGAGCGCCGCCGAAATAATTATTAAAAAAGAATCAAATATAAATACCAGTATCCATCCATAGGTTATTTTGGTATAAAAAAAGGACGACTGCACGCTTAAAAGAGACTGGGTAAGTATGCCTGCCAGTGACGTTATAGCAGGAACGGTAAAGCTCAACAGAAATGGTTTAGGATCGTTTTTCCCGATCTGGCGGTAAAGAGAGCGCGGGTCAACGATCGTGTACAGAAAAAAATCTGTCCACAGTAAAGATTTGAATTTCGCAAGGATCATGGCACCAACCTGTATTCAAGACGGTAATAATCATCCATATTGAACTGCTCTTTAAGAATATTTCTGCCATAAAAAAGGGTTTCCATGGAAAAGAGAATTTCTTCAATTGGCGATTTTTCTTCTTCATATACCGGTGCATCGGAAGCAAGCCCGGCCAGTTCTTTGGCCTTGTAAACGGAATCCTCAAATGTTCCGATCCCGTCTATCAGTTTGCATTGAAGCGCTGTTTCGCCGGTCATCACTCTTCCATCGGCATAAGGCCTGATATCGGATTCATTCATGTTCCGTCCGAGGGCAATATCTTTCAGAAACCTGTTGTAGGAAAGGTCAATGAGCTGCTGCAGCAGTTCACGCTCGTCGTCCCTCATGTCGCGGTGGGAGGACATGATGTCCTTGAATTTACCGCTTTTGATCACATTCATTTTAATGCCAAAGCGCTCGAAAAGGCCTTTTAAATTCGGCGCCGCAGCGATCACGCCGATTGAGCCGGTTATGGTCCCCTGGTTGGCCATGATATAATTACATGCTGAAGCAACATAATAACCGCCTGAAGCCGCGATTTCTCCCATTGAAGCGATAAGCTGTATATTCTTCTTTCTGAGTTTCCAGAGTTTGTTGTATATCTCCTGGGTTGCCGCGACAGTGCCTCCGGGAGAATTGATCCTTACGATGACCGCCCTGATATTACTGTTTTTTTCAAGCTCATTAAGGCGCTTGATTACGGCCTCGCTTCCTCTGGCAAGATGCAGGGGACTCCTGTCCACGGAAAATCCTATCGGACCTTCGATTCTCACAATCGCGACTCCGGCGCCGAACTGCGGTGTCTTCATTGAAAGAGTCACTGCGGTCTGTTCATTTAAATTCATGCTGATATGCACGATGGCGATGACCGCGGTAAAAACAAGCATTGAGAGAATAGATATGAGTATTTTCCTGTTACGATCCATAATTGACTGCCTGAATTAATATGATTAAACCTCTGTCAACAACTCCGGGATTCCTGAAAAGGGCCCGCGCACAAACGGAAAGAATTATTCCGATTATAATGGCGCCCGGTAATTAGGAGAGAAAACTCTATTACTAATAACTGGATCTGCCGATGCAGATGCAGGAATATACCATGTTTTTAGGAGCCTCACAGGATGAAACTTTTACCTGGGATTTCATGTCTGAATTAACTCCCTCACAGGTACAATAACTTACCACATACAGTTCTTTTCTGCTCACCGAGGACTTTGCAAGCATTTCTGCGAGAACAATGCCCTCTTCACACACATAAAGATCAACGATCTGATACGCTTTCGTTGCACCGGCAACATCAGCATAAAGTGCCGCAATACCGATGAAAGCAGCTATGATGACAGAACCGACAATTTTACCCATTTAATCCCCCTTGTACTGAAAAAATGTAATTCTGGTATCATGCGGCCTGCGTTAATAAAAGAATAAAAAAGGATATGTATAATAATAATACATATTTCCCGGTGCATCAAGTATTAAATTTTAAATAATAAGTATAAATCCATGAGGGGAACGTAAGCCGAATTCTGTTTATGCAGCCATTTGTCTTGACGTCATGTCGCCATAACGTTCTTTGCGACCTACCCACAGCCTCGGACGGGCAATCCTCAACGGCTGTTTACTTGGTCTTGCACCAGGTGGGGTTTACACTGCCATCAGCCTTACGGTTGACGCGGTGAGCTCTTACCTCGCCATTTCACCCTTACCGTTATCCCGAAGGACCACGGCGGTATATTTTCTGTTGCACTTTCCGTCGCCTCACGGCGCCCGGCCGTTAACCGGCACCCTGCCCTGTGGTGTTCGGACTTTCCTCACTGCCCCGGAGGGCACGCGCGGCTGCCTGTTCCCCTCAGGTGATAAAATATACTCTCCGGTGTGAAGGTCAAACACTATTCAATAAAATAAAAATTTCCTTTCCTTCTTTTTTTATTTATTATAATACTGTTACCTTATTGCCGGGGTAGCACTAACAACCGGTAATTACATTAATTTAAAAAAGTAATTTACATACTGATATTAGATCGCTTTATAGCTAAATCTATACCTGACAGGTGGCAGTTAATTGATGGACGTTAAAAAAAACAGTGATGATCTTATTATTGCCGGCCGGACCTTTAATTCAAGGCTCTTTATTGGAACCGGAAAGTTTTCGTCGTCAGCAGTAATGGACCGGGCGATTATCGCTTCCGGGACTGAAATGATTACGGTTGCCCTGAGAAGGGTTGATCTGGACAATCCGGCGGATGATCTGCTCAATGCCATCATGAAGCATGAAAAAATCCAGCTCCTGCCCAATACGTCCGGTGCCAGGGACGCCGATGAAGCGCTCAGGCTGGCCCGACTTGCCCGTGAAATGGGATGCGGCAACTGGATCAAGCTTGAAGTCACACCCGACCCCCGCTATCTCCTGCCTGACCCGGTGGAGACATTGATCGCGGCGGAAAAAATGGTCAAAGAGGGATTCATCGTCCTCCCTTATATCAATGCCGACCCGATTCTGGCCAAGCGGCTCGAGGAGGCCGGGACCGCGACAGTCATGCCTCTCGGCTCGCCGATCGGGTCGAACAGGGGCATTAAAACCGAGGAAAACATCCGCATTATCATAGAACTTGCTACCGTGCCGGTCGTTGTTGACGCGGGACTGGGCATGCCTTCCCACGCCGCCCACGCGATGGAAATGGGCGCTGACGCGGTGCTGGTGAACACGGCCATAGCTTCAGCACATGAACCTGTTTCAATGGCGGCGGCTTTTAAACTCGGGGTCGAAGCCGGGAGGGCGGCCTTCTCATCGGGAAAAACAGTCGAAACACTCACCGCACATCCATCAAGCCCCCTGACCGGTTTTCTACGGGACTGACAGACCATGTTTGATGAACTATATGCACACCATACCTGGGAAACAGTAAAAGAACTCATCTACGGCTGTAATGAGCAGGATGTTCAACACGCGCTGTCCGCCGAGTCACTCAGCCCGGAAGAAATGGCCGCCCTGTTCTCTCCTGCGTCCGACCCTTTTCTTGAAACCATGGCGGTCAAGTCATCCCATATAACCAGAATGCGCTTTGGCAACATCATCCAGCTCTATGCTCCGCTGTATATATCCAATGAGTGCACCAATTCATGCGTGTACTGCGGCTTCAACAGGAACAATGACATTAAACGGATGACACTGACTCTTGACCAGGTTGTTGACGAAGCGAACCTGCTTTACGAGCGGGGATTCAGGCACGTGCTTCTTCTGACCGGCGAGCACCGCAAAGCGGTTCCGGTATCTTTTCTGGGCGAGATAGCCGAGCATATCCACAGGAAGTTTGCGTCCGTGTCAATTGAAGTGTATCCCATGGAAACCGATGAATACCGGTATATGTCACAGCGCGGCATTGACGGCCTGACCCTTTATCAGGAAACATATAACCGGGAAATATATTCAGAAGTCCATCCAGCAGGCAAGAAGAAAGATTTCCTGTGGCGCCTTACCGGGCCTGACAGAGGGGGGATGGCCGGATTCAGAAAAATCGGCATCGCTCCCCTTCTCGGCCTCGCGGACTGGCGTGTTGAAGGATATTTCACCGCGCTGCATGCCCTTTACCTGAGTAAAACCTACTGGAGAAGCCACATCCAGATTTCGTTCCCCAGGCTCAGAAAGGCCCCCGGCGGATTTCATCCCCCTGTTGAGATATCAGATTACGCGCTCACGCACCTGATCTGCGTCATGCGGATCATCCTTCCCGATGCCGGCCTTGTTCTTTCAACACGTGAGCCGGAATATATTCGTGACAATGTCATGAGCCTGGGAATAACCATGATGAGCGCAGGATCGCGGACCGAGCCGGGAGGGTACACCCGCCCCGGCCTGGCGGACAACCAGTTTTCGATAGAAGACAGCCGGAGCCCTGAAGAAATGTGCCGGGTAATTCGCGGCCACGGCCTTGACCCGGTGTGGAAAGACTGGGACCGCGATTTCATTTCCTGAAAAATTACCGCTTTTTCTTTAAAGCCCGGTCCTGCTTCTGGGCGGCTTTCAGATAGAGCCCGTAAAAATACGGTTTTTGCGAGGTAAAAGCGAGAGCCTGTTCCAGAATTGCCTCTTCGGCATAATCGATCCGGTACTTCCATGTTTCATAATCAAAGGTAACCGAACGGGCGAAATAAAGCGGTTTTAAGGCTTCAACGATATCTTTTTTCACCTGTTGTGACCCGGTATCAAAAGTATAGAGCAACTGATACACGGTCTGGGTCCAGAACAGGGTGTTCATCTCGAAATGATCGTGTTCAACCATCCTGCTGAAATTTATAAAAAGATATTCACTGAGATATTTTTTAAGCAGTTTTTCCCTTGATAAAAATTCTACACGCAACTGGTCCTTAAGGGCCCTGAGATCAACGAACAGCTCCTGCGGGGGAGCGAGACGTTTTAATCCGAACAGGGGTTTTGGTTTGACCATTTCCGGGCTGAGGCCGATCCATTCTGCCTTTTTCGACAGAATCATATCGAAAAAAGTCGTTACCACCTGGGTAAACATCGGCCCGAGCTTGGGAGCGCTTGCTTTGTGAACTTTCGCGCCAAGGCCCACTTCGCATATTTTGAATCCCCCGATCACCGCATTGAGTGACATGAAGATGTCAATGCCGTATAATTTTGTCGATGGAAGCCATTTTTGATTGAGCCAGTATTTCATTAATGCCGGAGAAAACGCGAATTCACCTCCTATAGGCTGGCGTATATTTTCACTCATAAGTCCGTAAAGAAGCGGATAACAGATATGGTTGGTTATTGTGCCGTCAAACTGGTGCCGGGAATATCTGGGCAAGGCATAATCATAGCCGTTGACTATCGGCTCGGCCAGATATTTAATCCACTCAGGAGTGATTGATTTCAGGTCTGCATCAACGACAACTATCGCCTTGAGTGCAGGCAATTGGGTCATCCCGAATTTAAAAAGATTGAGAAAATTGTTCCCCTTCCCTCTTGTCCCTTTTGGTGTGGTGATATACTTTTTTTTCGTAACTGTCGGAACCGATAAAAAAACATCTTTCGTATTATCTTCGCTGTTGTTATCGACATTAACAATGAGGGTTGAATAATTGGAAAAATATTTCTGAAGTCCCCGATCTACCTGCTGGGTTACAAATCCAATTGAATCGGCTTCCATGTAAGATGGCAAGCCAACGATTATCTCGGCTTTTTCTGTACCTGCAGATTTCATTGTTCCTCCATGATATCGTAAAATTTGCTGAGATTAAAATTATTATACTGTCATGAAGTAATATTTCAACTCATTAATTATACTGTGGAATATAATTACCTGTCGACATGAAATAAAAAATTAATTTAAGGGAACCTCTATAAATTACATTTTTGTTGTTCCCTTGTGGGCACAATATCTGATAAAATCAGGAGTTATTATATTTGATAATAATGAAACTCCTGATTTTTAGAGGAGCCCTTAAACTAAAAAAAAGGCTGTCATACGACAGCCTTAATAACTTATTAAGAGGGATTGATCACCGGTTTAAAATAGCATACTGTATGCTTAATAAACCGGGAACAACTGGCATTTCAGCAAGGATAAAATTTCTCCACTCGGTTATTGAATGATCCCTTTGACTTTATCAAGCATAACATCGATGTTAATAGGCTTGGTCAAAAAGTCATTAATCGACGGGAGGAAGCTTTCATCCTGGTTAAGCGAAAAACGATTATTGGTTACCTGATTTATTGCTGTTAGAATAATAATGGGAACGTCTTTCACTTCTTTATATTTTGAAGAATCCTTTTTATCGCGTATCTGATATACCACTTCAAAACCAGCGGTATCGCGTTCCATCATTATATCCAGAATCATCAGATCAGGTTTTGTTTCAAGAAGCTTTGCAAGGGCCTCCTGGCCGCTGTACGCTTCAGCTATGTCATATTGATTTGCCCGTAATACCTGAGCAATTGTTTGCACAAGATCCTTGTCATCATCAACAATTAATATCTTTTTCCCCATAATAAAACTCCCTGCTTTAATATCGAAATTGCTCTTTCTCTTTGACTAAATCCGCCGTATTGATAATTTAGTTAATCATCATCAAGCGGAATTAATCTTTCAGCAATTCATAAATTACGTTCCGTTCTTCCCACGCTTTGTTTCGTTCGTACATGTCAATAGGGAATTCCATCTGTTTCAATTCAACAGGAGCCGCCTTCTTATCGACAAGACCCAGCGCAAGTGCAACACCATATATTATCGCTTCAGGACGCGGAGGGCAACCGGGAATAAAATAATTTACCGGAACGGACTTTTCAGCACCGCCGGATATATTATACGTATCAAACCAGCTACCGCCACCAGTTGCGCACGACCCGATACCGAAAACAAGTTTGGGCTCAGGCATTGCTTCATAAGCTTTTCTTGCCAGATGAAGTGTCGGCCTTGTTACTCCCCCTGATATGAGCATTACGTCCGCATGACGGGGGGATGCGACAAGCTTGATACCAAAACGTTCTACGTCGTAATAAGGCGTAAGGACGTTGAGTATCTCGATATCACAGCCATTACATGACCCTGAATTGCAGTGATAAACCCAGAGGGAACGACCAAAAAACTTTTTAGCTAAATTAGACAACATGACTTGACTCCTATAATTTTGTCGGTCTCTGATATTTTTCCGTCTCTTTCAGGACGTTCTCATCAAAATGTTCAGTTGTTTTCCGGATCAGCGATCTGGTCTCAAGGCTGTCATAACGATAACCTCGCAGATCAAGACGCTCGATCATATTGGTATTTTCCATGTCATAGCACCTGCCGCAACGCTGACAGGTCAGCATGAAAAGCTCAAGCCTTTCGGTAATGTCCTGTTTATTCCCTGTTGCAAGTTCAAATTCCTGTGACATGGTAATGGCATCTTCAGGGCATACCTCTGCGCAACGACCGCAGTAGGTGCATCGTGAACCATCGTAGAGCATCACACGCAGCTCCTGGCATACGTCCCTTACAAGTATGCATCTGGCAGAACAGTGATTGGAACAAGCCCCGCACCCCACGCATTTATGATGATCCCAGTGAGGGCGCCCTCTGAAATCCTCCGGAACCGGATGTGGCTCGAACGGATATTTAAGAGTGACTACGCCGGGCTTAATTACCATGAGTACCTGTTTGATTTTACTGGTTAACCACACGATATTACTCCTTTCTTATGAAATTATATGCCATACACTGAAAGACCCACTGCACAGAGCGAAAGGACTATCAGTACTGTATAAAACTTGATTGCCTGGTCTATCCTTAATCTCGCATTTGTTGATCCGATGACGGAAATAAATACGAAGATAAGCCCTATTTCAACAATCTGAACAATAAGATCGGCAATATAAAATCCCGTGTTAAAATAAGGGATGAAGACCACAACGAAAAGGGCTGCATAGAACATTTGTTTAAGCATCATGTAATATTTGAACAGAGCGTAATTGGGACCGCTGTACTCAATGAATGGACCTTCAAGAATCTCTATTTCCGCTTCAGAGATATCAAAAGGCTGACGGCCAATAAATGCCTGCAGTGCCATGAGGTAAACAACCAGCATAAGAACCACTGACCATCCATATCCTGCATAGTTAGTGCTGAACATGGTCATGTCTATACCAAGGCTTTTCACTTTAACCGCGCCCATAATCAGGGTCATTGCCAGTACCGGCTCAACCATGATCATGGTAACCATCTCACGGCTCGCACCAATCATCGCATACGTGTTCTTACTTGAAAGTGCTCCGAGAAGAACAGCGATGCCGCCAAGGGTGAGCAGGTAAATAATCATGATCACATCAGCATAGGGCGTCAGTAAATTCGCTCTGTTTGCCAGAGGGAAAAACGCAATTACCGACACTATTGATGCAAAAGCCATGAGCGGTGCGACTTTAAAACCCCAGTTATCGGCCGAATTGATCGTCTCCTTGCCGAGAAGCTTCAAAATATCCATGTAAGGCTGATATATTGGAGGCCCCTGCCGGGATTGAACCTTCGCGGTAAGTTTTCTTATAATCCCCTCAAAGAGCGGGGCCAGACCAAGAAATACTAAAATGTTAATTATAATGTATACTGCTTCCATAATAAACCTTCCCCTGTTTATGCTCTTCTTGACATCTTTTCCAGATCTCTCTGGCTCATCACATTGACCTTACCTGATTTTATGTTCACTACCTGAACACGGTCCGTACAGGAAAAACAGGGGTCAATACTGCCGAGAATTATGGGGAAATCCCCGAACTGCTCGTTAAGAAGCATTGTGGGAACTCCCTGGAGGTTAGGATAGGTTGGGGCGCGGACTCTCCACCGGTCAGCCCTGTTCTCCTCTCCGGTAATAACATAATGCACGGCTTCTCCCCTGGGGGCCTCAACATTTGATATTGCGTGTTTGAGCGGCGCAATGACTTCATCCATTTCAGTCATAATAGGACCGGCTGGCATGAGCTCCAGTGCCTGGCGAATAATTTTAACTGCTTCAAATATTTCAAGAACGCGCACAACCACGGTGCCCCATACATCGTTTGTGTCAACGACAGGAACATCGAATGCCATTTCGTCATAAGCAGCATACGGATGGTCTCGGCGAGCGTCGATGTCAACTCCGCGGGCACGGGCAGGAGGCCCGACTATACTCCACTGAATCGCTTCTTCTTTGGTCATATAGCCAACGCCCTTACTCCTTTTATGAATGGTCGTGTCACCGATGATCGCTTTGTAAACGACATTACATTCATCATCAACTTTTTTCATGACATTAAGGATGTCTTCTTTCAGTTCCGGAGTAATGTCTCTGCGGACACCGCCGATAACGATCATGCCGTAGGTTTTTCTGTTACCGGTTATCCTCTCACACAGCCACATGATCGCTTCACGAATTCTCCAGGCCTGCATAAAAACGGTGTCGAACCCGATCAGGTGACCGGCTACGCCGAGCCACAGAAGGTGAGAATGGAGCCTTTCGATCTCAAGCATGATCGTTCTTATAAACTCGGACCTGCGGGATATTTTAAACCCGGCTGCCATTTCAACAGCCTGTGAATAGGCCGTGGCATGGACCGAACCGCAGATACCGCAGATCCGCTCAGCGATGAAAGGAACTTCATTATAGCTGATCTGAGTCGTGCAGAGCTTTTCAATACCGCGGTGGGTCATGAATCCACGGTAGTCACATCCTTTAATGGTTTCACCATCAACAAATATCGCCCAGTGGTTTGGTTCGTGAAGTGACGGATGGAACGGGCCAACCGGAACCACGGAACATCCCTCAGGACATTCATCCATTTGATACGCTACATTCTCAGCAGGAGGCGGCATCAGGTTATAGGGCACATCCTTTCTGAGGGGATGGATTCCTTCAGGCCAGTCATCAGCAAGAACGAGTTTTTTAGGTTTGGGATGGCCCGTAAATTTCATCCCGAGAAGGTCCATGTATTCCCTTTCGGACCAGCCGGCATTGGGCACATCAGGCGTTATTGAATCCAGAACCGGGTCTGATTCAGGAACTGAGGTCCTGACACACACAAAATAACTCTCTTTATCAAACGCGAAGGTGTGGACCATGCCCAGCGTATTGTCACGGGCAATGTTGTCATAACCTATGCTGACCAGGTAACGCCCACCCCGGCCGAATATTTCTTTTGAAATTCCCTTGATACCCTCTTTCTTTACATCAATAAAGAGACGGTCATCAATGGGGGTTTCAAATTTAATAATGTCGTTATTAAATTTACTTTTTAACTCATCTTTCAATTGTTCTAAAGCTTTCATAATCTACCCCTTGATATTTATATCCCTTTGGAAGTACCTATTTCTTGACATTGCCACCGGTCCACCAGAGAAAATTCTTCAGAGATGAGAACATGCTGCTGTCTTTATACCTGGTCAGGTTATGCAGATCCTGATATCCACAGAGCCAGGTATCAGCTTTACGTTCAACAGAGCCTCCGGAATTTCTCAATGCCCATGCTATAATGAAAGCAACAGCAAACACTGCCAGCATGATCAACGGGACTGCCACGGAAGTTGATATTCCCATCATCCATTTCAGGTTAACGCCCATGGCGGTTGTATCAAGATATTGGGCAAAGTTGAGCTCTTTGAACGTGTGATAAAAGATCGAGCCATGCGATTTGCTGAATATATCTATAATCGTTGTGTAATAGAAGAAAGGAATCAGACCCTGTACAATACAGAGAACGGCAAGAATCACTTTAGGAAGAATCATCGTTGCCGGAACTTCCTTTACTTCCTTATCAAGCGCCCATTGAGAACCGGTTGACGTATACGTCATTCCGAAGAACTTCACATAGCATGAAAGGGTGATCGCGCTGGTGAAAAGGGCGATGATACCGAATATCGCCAGGAAGAGTATTTCGCTGCCGGCAAGCAGTGATGTCGAAATAATGGTCCACTTGCTGGAAAAACCGCTAAAGGGTGGAGCACCGGCAATTGACAGAGAAGCGATTGCGGCGATGATTCCACTGATCGGCATGAATTTCAGCAGTCCGCCCAGTTTGTTCATGTCCTTGGTGCCGGTTGCGTAAAGGACGCTGCCGGCAGAGAGGAACAACAGGCCCTTGAATATTGCATGGTTTAATACATGGTAAATCGCACCGACAATGGCGATAAGTCCCATGAAGTTGACGAATTTACTGTCACTGTGGAACATTAAAAGTGCTGTTCCAATTGCCAGTATGATGTATCCGATCTGGCCGATTGAACTGTATGCGAGAAGCCGCTTGATATCGCTCTGTTTCATTGACTGAACAGTTCCAATGAAAAGGGTCACAACACCGAACGTTGCGATAACGATGCCCCAGAAATATCCGTTAAAATGGGCTCCTTCAGCATGGGGGACCATCCAGAAGAAAGTCCTGATGATGCCATAGATACCGGTTTTCAGCATGACCCCGCTCAAAAGCGCACTGATCGGTGACGGTGCGATAGAGTGAGCATCGGGCAACCAGAGCTGGCCGAAGGGGAAGATACCTGCTTTGAAACCGAATCCGATAAGGATCAGGCCGTAAACCAGGTACAGGGACAAACCGCTCACTTCACCGAGTTTATAGGTGATTGTATGAAGGGAGTCTCCGATACCAATACCCTGAACAAAGAAGGTGCCACCAAGAATAAGCAGCCAGGCAAGTTCCATCAATGCGAGGTACTTGTTAGCGCTGCGAACATTCTCTTTTTTCTTGAATTCAAATTTGACCAGAAAATATGAGGCAATGGTCATAAGCTGCCACGCGATGGTGAACCCGACGGAAAGGTCATCTACCGTTACCAGGCCGACCATCCCGAGAATAAAAATCGGGAAATTCACATAATAACTTTTCACGCTATACTCGGGATAATGTTCCATATACTGAATTGAGTAGAAGGAACTCATTATTGCCATAAAGGTTATGAGACCTATGAAGAAACCTGAAAAACTGTCTACCAGAAGGTAGAGTTTAAAGTTTCCTATGGGAATCGCCAGTTGGGCGGCATCAAACAGAGACCTCAGGCCCAAAAAGCCGAGATCGAAAACGCCACTTTCGTCCCCAAAAATCGAAACATAACTTATGTTAAGAAGTATTATACCCGCTATAGCAACCAGCAAAAAGTTGAGCCAACCTGCGAGCTTGCGTTTATTCGCAAAGAATGGCACAACAATGGCTGAAACCAACAGTATAGCCATTGCAGTTAATAAATTCCCATAAATATCTGCACTCATTGATATACTCCTTTTTGGCTGCAATTTATGGATTTAAGTAATAAATCCTTTACGGTATCAGCGCTCCTTTTTATATCGTCAGAAAGTCCGATGCCGAAATCAACGTCATCGGTCACGATACCGAGCAGATACGCGTTTTTATTATGTTCTTCAAAGATTTTACCCGAAATCGACAGGGATAATTTATGAGTTGAAAACGATCCCGCGAGTTCGTCCATCTCCTTGAGTCTGCCGAAGATAACAGAGCCGCGTTCAGTCTCAGCCTGGACAGCGTCAACGATGACGACATTGTCGCAATCCATTTCGGCGATTTTAAACACATAACTCTCAATGATATCCTCGACGTTTATTATATGTAATGTATCAGATTGAATGTTTTCTTTGAGTTGATCTATTATGTAAAGACCAACCGCATCGTCGCTTTTATAGTAATTGCCCACACCGACGAGGCAGGTTCGGTCCTGCATTATTTCTTCTATTTGAGAAATAAAATCCATTAGATCTGCTCTCCAAGAGTTTTGATCTGCTTGTACGTATATACGGGTCCGTCGGTGCAAACCAGGGTTCTGCCTATAGCGCAGTGCTGGCATTTACCGATACCGCATTTCATATGGCGCTCAAGAGTAGAAATGATATTTTCTTCTCTCATGCCGCGGTTGACCAGGTCCTTAATAACCGAGTTGAACATGATCGGAGGTCCGCATACAAACGCCACCGTGTTGTCCACGGGAACCTGGGCCTTCTCGATCAAAGTGTTGACGAAACCGACTTCACCGGTCCAGCCAGGGGCGGGATTATCTATGGTGATAAAGGTTTCAAACCCGTCAATTTTCTGCCATTCCTCGATGTTGTACTGGAACATCAGGTCTTTAGGGCTCCTGGAACCATAGAGAAGAATGATCCGACCGAAATCGTTCCTGTGCTGGAGCACGTGAACGATCGAAGAACGAAGAGGGATCAGACCGATACCACCGGCAACGTATATAACGTTTTTGCCCTTGATTTCCTCAAAGGGGAACCCGTTTCCGAATGGCCCGCGGATACCGACTTTATCTCCGACCTGCAGCCTGTGCAGCGCGCCGGTAACCTTCCCCGCATTCCTGACGGAGATGTGGAAACGGTCGTTTTCCGGGCTGGGCGGCAGAGAAACGGCGAATTCACCTGCACCGAAAATCGTACACATGATGAACTGGCCTGATTTAATTTTAAAGTTTTTCTCCACTTCGGGGTTCGCAAACTCTAGATAGAAAGTACTGGTATCTTCTATCTCTTTCTTGATTTCCTTGATTACTGCTACTTCAGGTACTGTTATGACTTTATATTCACTCATAATACCCACCTATTCATTAATTTCTCTTTCAGTAATTTCCCTTCTCACATAGGTCACAACATTCGGAAGCCCTATATCGCCCGGGCATACCCATGCGCATCTTCCGCAGCCAACACAGCCGGGTCGAAGGTATTTTTGTGACTGAGAATAAGAAAGCTTACAGAAAAACCGTTTATTTCTTCTATCTTCAATAGGCTTGCGAGGGTTATGGTCGCCGGCCATTCGTGTATATCCTTCATATGAGCAGGAATCCCATTCCCTCATTCTTTCCGTTGTTCCATTCTGTTTGTTGAAATCTTCAATGTTAAAGCAGGAACATGACGGGCATACGAATGAGCAGGCCCCGCATTCAAAGCACTGATCGCCGATGTATTCCCATATCTCAGGTTTGATGAAACCGGTCGTGATCCTGTTCATAACTCGGGAGATCCACGCTTTATTCTCAACAGCCTTTTCTTCGAAAAGATCGAGCGACTTGTCAACGACCTTCACTTTCGCATCAAGATGTGAATTATCGGATTTCTCAAGGCCCATTTTTTCGCAGAGTTCCTTGCCCTTGTCGCTGCCGGCCTCAACCAGATAAACATCCCCGAGATCGGTGAGGTTCAGGTCATATCCTTCTTTTGCCGAAGGGCCGCTGTCTGTACAGGCGCAAAAGCACTGTGCGAAAGGTGCGGTACAGGTATTGGCAACGATAAACGTTTTTTTCCTGTGTTCCAGGTAAACATCATCAACAAATTCCTGCCCCATGAAAAACCTGTCAAGGCACTGCACGCCGGCGAGATCACATGAACGAATGCCGAAAAGAGCTTTGGCTTCGGGAACCACAAGCATTTTGATTTCGGCATTTTTTGAACTCTGATCATATTTGTATCCTATGATCTTTTCGATCTGCGGAAACAAAATATTTTTCGGTGGCAAAGAGGGTATCGGGGCGTTCAGATCGATATCTGTAACATTATCAACCTTTGCCAGAAAGGTCTGCCCGGACTCCTTTTCAACCACAGGTCCATACACGGAGTAGGACTTTTCCAGCTCTTGTGCCAGTTTTAATACATCATTCTTTTTTATTAAAAACATAGCTATACCTTCTCAATTCTTACTGGGATTATCGCGTCTTCGCCTTGTTCTAATAATTCTTTATGCTCCATGAGAAATTCAGAAACCATATTTTGTATAAAATAAGGAACATACGCCGTTTCTGATTTAACATCATCAGTGATCTTCACCGTGACTTTCATTGAGCCGTGGGGAGAAACCACCTTGACCGGCCATCTATCCCTTACCTGTATGTTTTTCGCATCAGCGGGGCTGATTTCAATGTACCCATTGGGATAAAGAAGAAGCGTTGCGTTATATTCCCTCATGGGAATGAAGGTGCGCCTCATAAGATTGTTCTGATGCCAGAAATGCTGCGCTTTACCTGTCATCAGGAGGAAAGGATATTCATCATTCTTTTCCGGTCCCTTGAAATTCGCTGTTACCGGAACGAATTTAACTTTGCCTTTAACATCGTCAAGAGCGAGTCTTTTGCAGCCCTGCGGATATTTATCATTGCATGGCCACTGGATCCCGCCGATTCCCTTGAACTTATCATAGCTGATGCCGGCATAGGTCGGAGTCACTGATGCGATCTCTGCCATAACCGCTGCCGGAGCATTATAGTTCCATTTTGCGCCTGCTTTATCAGCAACCATGGTGTAGACTTTCCAGCCCGGCTGTATCCCATCGATCGGCTCAACTTTTTTAACTGAAAGCTGGACTCTTCGATCGGTGTTAGTGAAGGTCCCGTCGGACTCGACATAGGTCCCTATCGGGATAACAACATCGGCATATTCGGTGAACGGGTTGTTAAAGGCACCGAAATAAATAACAAAATCAAGTGCTTTTAATGCATCGCCCTGGCGAACAATAATTTCATCATGGTCAACAACAACAAGGCCTTTCAGTTTTTTGGCTGCAAGCAGTTCATATACGTCTTTGCCGTTTTCTGCAGGGACGTCCGAACCCCACGCCTTGTTGAACTTTTTAACCGCATCCTGATCTTTTACGGACTGGAATCCGGTGAGCAGGTCAGGTGCAGCTCCCATATCATAGCTTCCCTGTAAATTGGCTATTCCAGCTATCGGATTGACACCGCATCCTTCCTTGCCGATCTTGCCGGCAACAACGAAGAGGTTGTAAATATAGCTGATGGTATCTGCATCAAGCCCGGATATTCCGGAGGAGAAGAAAGCCATCGCTGTTTTAGCCTGAGAGAGCTTTTTAACCACGCTGTTGATATCATCCAGGCTCAGGCCCGTAAGAGATTCAACACTGCTGTCACTGAGTGACCCCAGAGAGTTGGCAAAACCCTCAAAACCCTCGGTGTTCTTCTGGACGAAATCCGCATCATAGAGTTTGTTTTCAATGAGGCTCTTCGCCATGGCTGCGAGAACAATTTTTTTCGAACCGGCATTGCACTGCAGATGCATATCGCTGAGTTTGGCGATCTGCGATTTTCTGCTGCAGAGAGTTACCACGGTTGCTCCGTTTCTGGCTGCCATGTGGATTTCACTGCCAACAATGGGGTTTTGCTTGGTGATGTCAGTCCCGACAACAAAGATAAACTCAGCTTTACTGATTTCATCAAGCGAGCCGAGCATCCCAGCCATTCCCGTTCCCTTGTAAAGGACGTCAAGGCTGTTGCGCTGTCCTGATTCGGACTCAATGCTGATGTTGTTTGTTTTGAAGACTGACCGCGCAAGTTTCATGAGGAGATAATTCTCTTCATTTGAAGAACGAGGAGAAGCAAAAAAACCCAACTCTTCAGAGGGTTTTTTAATTCCCTTCATTTTTTCTACCGCATAGGAAATTGCTTCATCATAGCTTACACTTTCCAGTTTGCCGTTTTTTCTGATTTTCGGGGCGGTTATCCGGTCATCGCTTCTGACTAACTCATGAATGTGCCATCCCCTGACACAAAGCCTGCCCTTGCTAACAGGATGATTTCGGGAAGCAAAAACACCGTTTATCTCCCCGTTATCAACATTCAGAAGGTGGCCACACCCTGTGCCGCAAAAATTACAAATCCCTGGCTTATAATTCATATGCTAAACTCCTCAACCTTTTTTTTAGGGACCACGTGAAAAGGCTGTTCCCTGAATGTCACTTAAGGTGTTTCTCCCCCCGCCGCTGAGCAGTGACGGGAGGGGGAGGAACATCTTAAATTTTTGAACAGCAGAACATCCGCTTGTAAAAATCTGATTTTGGAATATTAATAGCAGAGTTTGGAATTCTTGTAAATAGGGGAAATAACTTTATTCAGAGGGGGGAATTGCCCCATACAAAATATAGATTTTGTTTATATTAATAGGATTTCATTATCTCTTCAAATTCAGCAATAAGCGCTTTATTCATGAATCCTAAATTTTTTATCGTGTCCGCGCTAAAGGTCGCGAAGAGGGCCCGGGACCGCGCGCATTCTCTTCCTTTATCATTTAGAAGAACCGCTTCAATAACCGCTTCCCGGTCACTTTTTACTTCAAGGACCCTGCCCTCAGCCCTGAGGTTTTTTCCTATCAACACGGGCCTGAGAAAGTCAACGGTCATGGTTTTTGTCAGAATGAACGATTTCAGGCGGTATATCGCGGTCCAGCTCATCACTTCATCCATAATTGTAGAAATGACCCCACCGTGAACCAGGTTATCCCAGCCGCAGCAGTGCGCGGGAACCTGTATCTGGGTAAACACGACATCATCATCGGCATAAAATTCCATGCGGAGCCCCTTGTCATTATGAGGGCTGCATCCAAAACAGTTATGATTTTGAAGGTTTCGTATTTTACGCGGTGATTTTTTTTCATCAAGGCTCTGTTCCATGGTTGTATCCTTATTAAAAAACAAATTGTATCATTCATTCTTACGGTTTTTACTTTTATCAATCACCCACTGGACCGCGTACTGCACCATATCAGAGGCGCTGTCAAGATTGAGCTTGTTTTTTATTCTCTCGCGGTAGTTCTCAACTGTTTTCACGCTGATGTTCAGTTTTTCAGCGATATGCCTGTTTCCAAGGCCATTGCCAATGTACTGAAAAACCTCAAATTCCCTGATCGTCAGGCAATCAAGTGTTGACAGGGTCTCCCGGCGGCCCTCATAGGGCATGCGGTTGATGAGATCGGCAGTAGCCTGCGCGCTGAGGTACTGTTTCCCGGAAAGCACGGTGCGGATCGCGGTGACCACGGTCTGGGGCGCCTCCTGCTTCATCACGTAGCCCCGCGCGCCTGCCCTGAGGGTCCTTTCCGCGTAGATCAATTCATCGTAAATCGATAAAACCAGTACCGGCAGTCCCGAATAGCGGGTCCTCAGTGCCTTGATCAGGTCAAGCCCGCTGGCCCCTTCAATGGAAATATCCGCGATCACGAGGTGAGGATTGAGTTTGGCCACGAGCTTGATCGTTTCATCTGCGGTCTGCGCTTCGCCGCACACATACAGGTCGTCCTCCCTGTTGATTATCTGTGAAAGCCCCTGGCGCACAATGGGATGGTCATCCACGATCAGGATGCCGGCCTTTTGAGCCCCGTTCTCGACCATGTATTTGCGCCGGTCGCTTTCGGAAAAGTGCAGGCCCCGGGAATCGTCCTGTTTTCGCAGAAGGCAGGTGACAACCGTCCCGCCACCGGCGTTGCGCTCAACTGAAAAATTCGCGCCTATGATCCAGGAGCGGTACTGCATAATGCGGATGCCCACGCCGCTGGTCTCTTCAAAAGAATCAGGAAGCCCGATGCCGTCATCGATTATTTTCATGGTTATGGTGTTTTCCCGTGCGGCCAGGGTTATGAGGATGTTTTTTGACATGCCGTGCTGCACGGCGTTTTCAACGGCTTCACGCGCGATGTAATACAGGTTTGACGCTTCAAGGTCGCTGAGCTTGACGGACTCATCATCCAGGTCGAGAAGACATTTAACGCAATTTTTAAACTCGACCTCCTGGCGCAGTTCCTCGAAAGCCATAAAAAGGCCGCCCGCGGCCATGTCAACCGGGCAGATGTCCCGCGCGAGTTCTCTTGTCTGGACTATTGCGTCATTGACCAGTTTAATGATCTCTTCCATCTCAGCGGCATCCCCGGGGCTCTTTTCCTTGAGCTTCAGCCTGAACACTTCACTTTTAAACACAAGGCCGGCGAGGTTCTGCCCGAGCCGCTCATGAAGCTCCTGCCCTATTTTGTGGCGCTCCATCTCCGAGCTGTTCAGGATCATTTTTTCAAGGCGCTTCCTTTCGGTAATGTCGATGCCCACGTAAAAAACGAAGTCCAGGGTATCGTCTTTCCTGAAAAACGGCCTGCCGTGCCATTCAACAAGGATCTCGTCTCCCGACCGGGTCACAAGCCTGCTTTCGGAAGTCATCTCCCTGCGGCTTTTCACGATGGTGTTAAAACTGTGAAGAGCCATTTCGCGGTCCGTCCGGGGAATAAACTCCGTGACGTATGATTTGCCGGTCACCTCGCTCAGTTCATAACCGGTTGCCTCGAGCATGGAACGGTTGATGGTTATGATCGATCCCTGCCGGTCGAGCGCGATGTAATATGCCGGGGACGCGTCCTCAAGGCTCCTGATAAAGTCGCGTTCCTTTATAAGTTTCTGTTCGGACTGCACCAGGGCCGCGGTGCGGTCTTTTACCATTTCTTCGAGCAGGTCTTTCTCCTTTCGAAGCAGGTCCTCGGCGTTTTTTATTCTGAGCATGACCTTGATCTGCGCGACGAGTTCCGCTTCATCAACAGGCTTGGTGAGGAAAGCGTCCGCCCCGATCTCAAGGCCGCGGATCCTGCTGTTCATATCGGTCTTTATCGCGGTAAGAAGGATCACGGGAATATGCGCGGTTTTTTCGTCCGATTTGAGTATCCCGCACACCTCGAACCCGTCCATCCCGGGCATCTTAACGTCGAGGATGATGACGTCCGGCTGTTCGTCGCGGGCTCGAGTGATGCCGTCAGGGCCCGAAAGGGCGGTCAGCACCACGGTCCCGGGAAGAAAATTCTTAAGCAGCGCGGATATGGTAATAAGATTGTCCTGCTTGTCGTCTATGGCAAGTATGGTGCTCATTCGTCCTTCAGCCAGAAATAAATTTTTTCACTCAGTTCCTGCACGGTAAACGGTTTGGGGATATAGTCGTCACATCCGGCCTCAAGAATGCGTTCCCGGTCGCCGGCCATGGTCAGCGCGGTAAGGGCGATGCAGGGGATCTCCCCGGTCACCGCGCTTCCCTTGAGTTCTTTTACCACGGTAAACCCGTTTTTATCAGGCAGCGCCATGTCAAGCAGAATCAGATCGGGCATTTCACGGTAGGCCATTGAAACCGCCCCGGTGCCGTCATGCGCCTCGTAAATCCGGTAGCGTTCCTTGAGGATGGCCCTCACCGCGAGAATATTATCGCTGTCGTCATCCACAACGAGCACTTTGAACTTTCCCTTTCGTTTTTTCCTGTTAAGATGAAAATTCCGGTCATGCGGGTCGTGGCCCTCCTCAACCCTGATAACGTTAAGGGAAAGCGCAGCGTCACGCTTGATATTAAGATTGTTCAATTCATGTTCATCGAGCTGTTCGGGTTTTTTCCATTTCAGGGGGATGGTTATCTCAAAGCGCGAGCCCTTATTCAGCTTGCTCGACACCGTGATCCGGCCCGATATGAGCTGCGCTGATTTTGACGCGATGGCCAGGCCGAGCCCGGTCCCGTCATATTTGCGTGAAAGGGTCCCGTCGATCTGCCTGAACTCTTCAAAAATATGGGGAAGCTCCGCGGGGTTGATCCCGATACCGGTGTCCACGACCAGGATATGGACCGACCGGCTGTCAGCCGAAATCGTGATGGTCACGCCGCCCCGTTCGGTGAATTTCACGGCATTGCCGATGATGTTCTGCAAGATCTGGTAGACCCGGGACTCGTCGCTTTCGACAGCGGGGATCTCGCCTTCAACGATCAGCTTCAGGCCTATGCCCTTATCATGGGCGATCTGTTCAAGATTGTCAACGATGGCCCTGACAATCCCGGTAAGCCAGAGGTTCTTGATCTTCAGGTCGATCCTTCCTGCTTCAATTTTCGACAGGTCGAGGATGTCATTGATCAGAGAGAGGAGCTTGCCGCTGTTGCGGTCGATGATCTCGAGATATTCCATTTCCTCTTCAGTGAGTTTGTCCTTTCCCTGAAGCAGGAGCACATGCGACAGGGCCACGATGGAGTTCAGCGGCGTGCGCAGCTCATGGCTCATATTGGAAAGGAACTCGCTTTTCAGCTTGTTCGCTTCCTCGACTTTAAGGCGCTGCTGTTCAAGCTCGACATTCTGCTTTTGCACCCTGTCGCTCTGAAGCTGGAGCTCCTCTGCCTGCGCGAGCAGCTCCCCTTTCTGCGATTCCAGGAGCTGGTTCTTTTCGGAAAGTTCCTTGGCTAGGCGCCGGGTCTCCTCGTCAGAGAGAATGTTCGAAAACGCGGTGTTCATGACCGGACGGACCTGGTTCAGTATCGTGGTCACCTCCGCCGGATATTCGGTCAGAGTGGCGAGCGACACGATTGCCACGGTCCTGTTGCTCACGATCACCGGAATGGTCATTATTTCCTTGGGCACGACGTCGCCGATGATGGTCCTGAGCCGCACCATTGAGTTGTTGGAGATGTTCCTGGTGATCGAAATCTCGCGGGTCGCCAGCGCCCTTCCGAACTCCCCTTCAAGGCTCGCGGCGTGAAACGTCTCAACCGATTTGGTGTCAAGGCCGATTGAGGTCAGATGGCTGAACTCGCCTCCATCCCGGGAAAGAATATAAAAGGCGCCGAGGCTCGATTCAGTGACCTCAACGAATTTCTTCAACACGTTTTTACCGAACTCCTCGAGGCTCAGCGTCGATACCATGATGTGGATGATATCCGAGCTGATCTTCTGGATATTGAGCTGTGCCATGATGAAGTCGACCATGCGGTTATAAGAAAGGACGAGCCTGCTGATCTCATCATCACGAAATGAAGCGGTCCGAAAATTATAATCGCCCTCACATATTCTGTTTGAAACGCGGATCAGTGCCTTTACCGGTTCTGAGATGTTCTTCCCGATCCCCCGCGCGACAAGATAGACAATAATCAGGGAAAACAGCACTCCACCCGAACACAGGGAAAGGAGCAGATAGAAGCCGCTGAAAACCTCATCAAGGTCCTTTTTGACCACAATCCCCCACTTAAGACGCGGCAAAGAGGTATAAGCGGCAACAACACTCTTGCCCCTGTAGTCACGGCATTCAGCAGTTCCCGTCTTGCCCATGAGCGCATAAAATGACGCGGCATCCTTTAACTTAAGCTTCAGGGGAAAGCCTTCATATCCCTGAACTTTGTTCAGGGCAATGAGTTCGCTGCTGAGAATGACGGCCTCCCCGGTTTCCCCGAGGCCGCTCCGGTCAAGGAGAAGCGCGTACAGGGAGCGGTCCAGATTTATCCGGGCAACGAGCACGCCAAAATAATTATCACGGACCATGCCCGGGCTCCCGAGCGGGACGGCGAAAGTCATGGTCGGGCTGTTCAGGGCGGTTGAAAAATAAATATTGGTGATCGTGACCTCGCCGCTTTTCAGTGCATTGCGGACATAATCTTTTTTCGAAAAGTCCATGCCCCTGGTTTCGCTGCTGGTTGAGAAAACAGCCCTGCCGTTCGCGGCGCTGACAATAAAAAATTCACGGTAAGCGGTGTAGTTGTTCAGGTAATTGTTTAAAATATTTTTCAGAATGTCCCGATCGCGCGAACCCTGAGACATCCCCCTGCAAAGGGAACCTGCGGGGACGTAACAGTCGCCTGATTTCGACAGTGTTTTAAGATCTGCCGCGATCCGGTCAACCCAGTTGTTGATCTCCTGGACGCGGATGTCCCTTATTGCGGCAAGCGCTTCTGATTCACGGTCATAAATATTTTGATGGACCACCACCATCGAAGGCATGAATATAAGGAAGATAACGATAATAAAAAGCAGAATTAGCCAGAAATGAATCCTGGATTCAAGGGATTTGAATGTAAGACTCAGTTTCATGTTAACTAATCGATACCCTTAGTATAAAAGACAACATCCCCGGCATTGTCTGTGTCGTCATGTATAATTTTTATAAGTGATTATTTTTTTGCGCCTTAAATGCGACATTGACGATATAGGATATATTATAAAAAATCGCCAGCCCCCCGATAAACCGTTCCTTTACCATCCCCAGGGGAAGCCTGTCAATACAGTATTTGATTTCATTAATTTTTTGCATGATTTCGGAATAAACAGCATAAGCCTGCTCATATCCCCGGTCTTTAACACAGCTGGAGACATGCCTGTTGATGAGGGAAACATCCTTGACAATTGACCGCAGGCAGTCCTTGACGGACTGGTCGTAACCGCTGACCGCTTTCTCGAGTACACAGATACGGACGATTTCGTAGCCCATCAGCACTTCATTGCGGTCGCGGTGATGGAAGGCATCGGGATAGCGTTTGAAATAGGCCTCACCGAGAAGAAGCATTTCATCCGTATCAAAAAAAAAATCGCCGTTCAGAAGCCGTATCGCCTCTTTAAATGAATCAAGAGAGCTGTTCTCGTTGAATATGTGCGCCGGCGATTTGCTCATACTGCACCCTTTATTAGTGATTATTCTTTTCAATCGACCGCTGTACCGCGGCGATCATCGTTTCCGGGTCAACGGGCTTCTTTAAAAAGCCCGCGAGATCAAGTTCATCCAGTTTGAAATTATGCTCGGTCGCGTCACTGATACTGCTCATCAGAAATATCGGAACATGGGGATGCTTATGGTTCAGCGCCCTGATTATCGTGACCCCGGTGTCAATTGATTCCATCATCATATCGCACAGGACACAATCAGGCACGAACCTGTTGATCAGGTTGATCGCCTCACTTTCATTCAGGGCAGATGCCGTGTTGAAACCGGCAGCTTCAAGCACGGCCCCCGCCGTCATGATAATGACCGGATCGTCGTCAATGATAAATACGAGCTTTTTACGCATTGCTCTTTCTCGGCAGGGAAAAACTGAAGCGCACCCAGGCCCCTTCTTCAGATTCAACCCAGATTTTCCCTTTATGCTTGTCTATAATTTTCTTGCATATATACAGGCCGAGCCCGGAGCCCTTGACCCCTTCAGTCCCTTTCTGCTTCAGCCGGCTGAATTTGCCAAAAAGTTTTTCTGAAATGTCTTTTTTTGAAATGCCGACACCTTCATTATAAATTGAGAAAACGACCGAGCCCCCTTCTTCGCAAAGGTTGATTTTGATCCCGGTGCCCTCTTTACCGTATTTGATCGCGTTATTAAGGAGATTGGTCACCACGATCTTGAGCAGATCAGGGTCCCCGTTTATGGTATAATCACCCTTCAAATCAGTAATGATGGGCATATGCTTCATATTATTGCAGTGTTCCGGGATTTCAATAACCGGTTTGATCACGGACTCAACAATGTTGATGTCCTTTTCAAATAATTCAAGCTGGTCGAGCTCCATTTTAGAAAGATCGATATAGGTCCGTATAATATCTTCAAGATACTGGCAATTGCGGATTATGGTCTCGAGTATCTGCTGCTGCTTCGGCTCGAGATTGCCGAAATATCCTTTGTACAGGGTATCGGCGGTCGTCCGCACCACCGATACCGGGCTTTTCAGCTCATGCGACACAATGGCCATGAGGTCAAGCATATGCGCGCTCCCCTGGTCTTCATGGGCCTTGATTGCGTTCTTGATGACATCGCGAAACTCATCGGGGGTGAACGGTTTGGGGATGTAATCAAACGCGCCCAGTTTCAGAGCCTCTCTTGCGGTTTCCGCAGTGGCGAACCCGGTAAATATCACCACGATAAAACTCATTTTTTCACTTTTTACCTGGCGAAGGAACTCCATCCCCCCCATGCCCGGCATCATCAAATCCGTTACGACGACGTCATATTCCGTATCCTTGATCTTATTCAGCCCCTCCTCTGCCGAATATGCGATGTCGATTTCGTAATTTTCATTTTTTAATATCCGCTTGCAGCTCTTCAAGACGATGTCTTCATCATCGATTAGTAAGAGTTTTGTTGGTCTGTCCATATCCTTTCTCCACGTCCTGTTATTAGCTTACCGGAAGTTCGACGGTAAAAGTCGTTCCCTTGCCGAGAGTACTCTGTACATCAATAAAACCGCCATGCCGTTCAATAATGCCGTAAATAACAGCCAGCCCGAGCCCGGTCCCCTTCCCGGTTTCCTTGGTGGTAAAAAACGGGTCGAATATCTTGCCAAGGTTCTCCTCACTGATGCCGATACCGGTATCGGTAACCTGGAATATGATTTTCCCCTTTTCCTTGTCATGATACGTCGTGATCGTCAATTCACCTCCATCCGGCATGGCGTCTGCGGCATTTAAACAGAGGTTGTTTATCACGGACTTCATCTGGTTAACGTCAAAATTTGAAACAGGAATTGATTCGCCCAGATGCTTAACGAACCTGATGTTCTGGAAATTAACATGTTTTTCCAGAATCATCAGGGTTTCAAGAATAATTTGATTTATCTGGACCGGTTGTTTTTCAAGTTTGGTTTCCCTGGCGAAATCGAGGATCCCGCGGACTATTTTTCTGCAGCGCAATGTTTCTGTGATAATAATGTCAAGGTCTTCAATGTATTCACTGTCGTGCAGGTCCTCTTTCAGGAGGCTGCTGTACGTCAAAATACCGGTCAGGGGGTTGTTTATCTCATGGGCGATCCCGGAAGCGAGTCGTCCGAGCGAAGCGAGCTTTTCTGACTGGACGATCTGTTTCTGTGTCTGCTCCCTGATCATCTTGTCCCGTTCCTCGATTGCGTCGACCATTTTATTAAAGGTAATGATAAGTTTTCCGATTTCACCTTCATAATTCGCGTTGATCTTTTTACTCAGGTTCCCGCTGGCGACCTCTTTTGAGGCGTCAACCAGGATATTGATGGGCTTGATGATATATCTGATGAGATATGACGAGAGGATGATGGCAACAGAGGCCGAAAGAATGATCATCAAAAGGAAATAAGACGTGGTCTTTCTTTCGATGCTTTTGTACTTCTCGTCAAGCACGCCGACATAAAGAATTCCAATGGCCTTCTCGTTGACATCATAAATCGGGACATATGCGGAAATATACCAGTTGTTCACCACAAAAGCCTTGTCGAGCCAGAGCTTCTGCTGCACGAAAACCTTGTTGTATACCTCTTCAGAGACCCTGGTCCCGATCGTCCTGGTCCCGTCTTCACGTTTGACATTGGTTGATATCCTCAGGTCATCAAGGAAGATGGTGACCGTGCCGATTTCATAGCCGTTGATTTTCTCGTCCTTAAAAACAAGGCTCTTTATAAGGTCAACTATCTTGAAATTATTATTGAGGATCACCGCGCCGTAAATGACGCCGATACAACGTCCGTCGCTGAAAATCGGGTATGCGGCTTTAAGGCACATGGCCCGGTCTTCAAATTTCTTCTGAACGCTTCTTCCGCGCAGGGTGGGTATGACGATAATGGTCGTCTTTTCAACAAGGTCGGGGCCTTCCCGCATGAGATGTTCCCGCTCGATAATGTCAGTGCCATAACAGGGAAGCCCGGTTTTCAGCACTTTTTTAACACAGTTGTCACTGCTGACATCATCGCCGGTAACGCGGCTGTTCCGGGACCGCGCGATGATTCTTCCCCGTGCGTCGGTGACATTCAGGATGTCAAGATTGAGCTCCTTTTTAACATCACTGATTTTTTTGAGAATCAGGCCGCTGTCCCTATGGGTCACGGCATTTTCCATGTACGACAGGGTTGAAACGTGCTTGATCATCAGATTGATGCTGTTGATCTGGTTTTCATAAATATACTGGGCGGTGTTGATGTCCCTGAGGAGCACGTCATACGCCTGTGCCAGAATGTTGCTGTTGATTATGCCGTATCCGATAATGATTGATGAAATGCCGGTGATGATTACAATAGAAAGAAGGCTTGCGATGAGCCTGATACGGATATTGATAGTTATCTTTTTTCGCATTGACTCTTTTCCAGTTCCAGCCTGAAATATAGCATGGGGCCATCTCAAACAAAGGTCAAGCAAAAAAGATGTGGCCGCATTCGCTGCGGGCTATGCTGCTCCAGACACGGCGCCATACCTAAAAAATATTGACATAACCTCAATTTTATGGGCAGATCGACCATTACCGGGTAACCATAATGAAAAAAAGAAATGATCAACCGCTTCGATATGTTAAAAGCCCCGGACCTGACCGCGAGGGGGAGGGATCACCCGGCTCTTTACTTTCCGATGAAGAGCTCGCGGCAGTGGACCGTATCAACCGGAAAATCGCGTCCCTGGATGACCTTAAAAAAACCATTGAATTTCTGTTCAGAGAAACACAGGACATTTTCCCCTGTGACCGCATCGGCCTGGCCTTTTTTGAAGAAACAGGGCAGCGCCTTCATCTGCACCAGGTTATTGCCAACTACTCTCCCGTCCTGCTCGGGGAAGGATACAACGCCGATATACGCGAGAGCTCGCTGAAAAAAATTTTTAATGACGAAACTCCCAGGATCATCAACGACCTGCCCGAATATTCGAAACACCGCGACATGAGCGAGGCGACCGCCCTCCTCTTGAAAGAGGGTGTTGCCAGCAACATGACCTGCCCCCTTCTCGTTGACGGGCGCCCGGTTGCCGTGCTGTTCAGGAGTTCGCGCAAAAAGGGGGTATATACCGATAAAGAGGCCCTGATGCACGGCCTTATTGCGGAGCGGCTCAGCCAGGCCGTGGAAAAGACCTACCGCATAGAACAGCTGAACACCGCCATCAATGACTACATGGAAATGCTCGGCTTTATTACCCACGAGCTGAAAAGCCCTGTTGATTCAATCATCATTATGGGCAGGACGCTCGAACAGGGCTATATCGGCGAATTATCGCCGGAACAGCGTGATTATATAAGAAGGATCATCAAAAAAGCCGAGCACCTGAGCGCGATCGCCGCGGATTACCTTAACCTGTCACGGTTTGAAAGCGGATCAGTCTCTTTTAACCGGCAAACGGCAGATTTCATCAAAGACATCAGTGAAGAGGCCTGCGACATCATCCTGCCCCAGGCACATGAAAAAGGAATGACCATAGAGAAGAACTATTCATCAGAGAGCATTTTAATTGAATGCGACCCGGCGCTGTTAAAGATAGCCATGGTCAACCTCCTGAGCAACGCGGTCAAATACGGCAATGATCACGGGCTGATCATGCTGACGGCCGGCAAAAAAGATCAGGGGCTGGATGTTTCCGTGTGGAACCAGGGGCCGGGTTTTTCATCCGAAGAAAAAAAGAGGCTCTTCAGAAAATTTTCCCGGCTCAATACAGAACAATCTGCGAAACGCCGGGGGACCGGCATCGGGCTGTACACCACGTGGAAAATCATCCAGCTCCATGAAGGGACGATAAGTGCACATTCTGTTGAAGGCGAATGGGCCCGCTTTGATTTCAGCATACCGTAGCGAGCGAACATTCCACATTGAGGTCTGTGACCCTGATTTCACCTGATAATGCTTCATTCTTTCCAGTATAAGTATTGACATTTTGAATACATACGCAAAAGTGGTAACCCATCTTATCCATGGGACAGGCACGTGCACGAATTATCGATCATGGGAAATATTCTTGATATCATTCTGGAGTATGCCCAAAAAAACAACGCGAAAAAAATTAAACAGGTCAACCTTCAAATCGGCGTTCTCTCGGATGTCATCCCTGACTGGGCCCAGACCTATTTTGACATGCTCAGCAAGGACACGATCGCTGACCAGGCAGTGCTCAACATAGAGCGGGTACCGGTCTCGATTAAATGCCGTGAGTGCGGTTTTGAAAAGACCTACCCTGAAGGAGACTGGACTTTTTATTGCGAAAAATGCGAATCAATGAATATTGAACTTTTATCAGGAAGGGACATGCTCGTCACGAGCATAGAAATTGAATAGGCAATGGAAACTGAACTCACCAAAAAGCTCGCGGGAATACTGAAAAACACCCGGCTTGACCGCGACATCCGCATTATGGAAATCTGCGGCACGCACACCACCGAGTTTTTCAGGACCGGGGTGAAAGACATCTTCCCGGCACAACTGACCCTCATCGACGGTCCGGGCTGCCCGGTATGCGTCACCACCAATGATTATCTCGACCGCGCCATCCAGATAGGCAGGGAGCACGATGTTATCATCACCACATTCGGTGACATGATCAAGGTGCCGTCATCCTACAGCTCTCTCGCGCGCGAAAAATCCGAGGGGATGGATGTGCGCGTCGTTTATTCGCCGGTGAACGCGCTTGAAATCGCGAAAAACAACCCGGGTAAAGAAGTCATCTTCCTCAGTGTCGGTTTTGAAACAACCGCCCCGGCCGAGGCCGCGGTGGTACTCGAGGCCCGGGACAAGAACATTAAAAACTTTTCCATCCTGGCCGGCAACAAGCTCACGCCTCCCGCGGTCGACGCGCTTCTCGCGGCCGATGAAGTCAGGATCGACGGATTCATCATTCCCGGCCATGTCAGCACCGTCATCGGCGCGGATGCCTGGAACTTCATAGCGGACAAACACGGCAGGCCCGGGGTCGTTGCCGGTTTTGAAACTCCTGACCTGATCGCGGGCGTGTTGACCCTGCTCAAACTTCTTGAAAAAAATGAAAACATAATAAAAAATGCTTACACCAGGGCCGTAAACGATCAGGGCAACATCCGGGCGCTGCAGATCATGGATGAAGTGTTCAAAGCGTCCGACGCACAGTGGCGGGGCATCGGCCTGATCCCTTCAAGCGGCCTTGCCGTGAGGGACGAATTCTCCGATTTTGACAGTGAAAAGAAATTCCCGGTGACCATGCCCGAGATGAAAGAACATAAAGGATGCAGGTGCGGCGACCTGCTCAGAGGGCTCATCCTTCCGACCGACTGCCCTCTATTCGGAAAGGCGTGCACGCCGGAGAACGCCATAGGGCCGTGCATGGTCTCGTCAGAAGGCCCCTGTTCGGCCTATTATAAATACGGGAGATGACCGTGAAAAAGATACTTCAGGGACACGGAAGCGGCGGCAAGCTGATGAACGAAATGATCGCCGAAACCATAGTGAAAACGCTGGGCAGCGCATCGGTACAGCTTGACGATTCGGCGGTGCTCTCGATCGGGCAGTCACGGATCGCTTTCACCACGGACACCTTTACAATCACGCCGGTTTTTTTTCCCGGCGGCAACATCGGCAGGCTCGCTGTTAACGGCACCGTGAATGACCTCGCCGTCATGGGGGCTGACCCGCTGTACCTTTCGTGCGCCCTCATCCTCGAAGAGGGCCTGGACTTTGATGAATTCGAATCCATTCTCAAATCAATGCGCGATGAAGCTGACCGCGCGGGAGTTTCAATCGTAACCGGCGACACGAAAGTCGTTCCCAATGGCAAAGCTGACAAAATATTCATAAATACCTGCGGCATCGGAATCATCAGCGATGAGGCAATGAGGCGAGAAATCGAGCCCGGTGACAGGATCATAATCAACGGTACGATCGGCGACCACGGCATGGCAGTCATGGCCCAGCGGAACAGCCTCTCCTTCTCAGAAACGCTCGAGTCTGACTGCATGCACCTGAACCATTTGATTAAAAGCATCCGAAATTCATTTGCCCACACTATTAAATTCATGCGCGACCCGACGCGCGGGGGTGTTGCTTCGGTTCTCAACGAAATCGTGCTGGGGAAAAACTTCAGCGCCATGCTTTATGAAGACGCCCTGCCCCTCAGGGACCCGGTAAAAGGTGCCTGCGAAATACTGGGGCTTGACCCGCTCTATGTCGCCAATGAAGGGAAAGTGATCATTATCGCTGATAAAGAAAAAGCGGAAGATATCGTTCAGCTTATGAGGCGGCGTCCTGAGGGAAAAGACGCCGCGATCATCGGAGAAATTACCAAAGAATTTGCCGGGAAGGCCCTTGTCGAAACATCAATCGGCGGCAAACGGATATTGCCCCTGCTCATTGACGAGCAGCTTCCCAGAATCTGTTAATACGTGTAATAATCCCCCTCCCGTCCTCCCCCTTAATAAGGGGGAGGTGGTTGGATATCAGTGAAACCGGTGGGGGTTGCAGGTCAAGTAGACCATATACAACATCAGAATGGAGCGAACTATGTGTCTTGCTGTTCCCATGAAAATAATCAAAATCGACGGCTTCTATGCCGTTGCCGAATCCAAAGGCGTCACCACTGATGTCAATATTTCCCTGGTCCCTGATATAAAAATAAACGATAAGGTCCTGGTTCACGCGGGATTTGCCATTGAACATCTCGATGCAAACGAAGCGAAGGACATCGAGGCAACCTGGGATGAGTACTACGCTATTCTTGAAAAGGAAGAAAAAAAATAGAAGAGGGATTGTAGTCGCGCAGCGGGCTACGCGACTACAATGTTGTTCTATGACCCGATCGCTTTTTTTACTGCCGCGATCAGGCTGTCAGGGTCTATGGGTTTCTGAAACACGCCGTTGAATCCGAGCTGGTCAAGCTCGACATTCATTGCTGTAGCTGAACCGATACTGCTTAAAAGATATATGGGAACTTTCATATCTTTTTTCCTGATCTCCTGCGCGACCTTGGTCCCCTGGTCAACGGATTCCATCATCATGTCACAGAGAATAAGATCTGGTTTACTCTTTGTAAAACTCTCAACTCCTTCCTGTCCGCTCAACGCTTTTTGCACGCCATATCCATTGGCGCTTAAAACCGCTCCGACAGAATCAAGAATATCCGGATCATCATCGATTATTAATACTATTTTATCAGACATGGATTTCTCCTCCATCAAATATTCAATTTAACGTCAGTGCCCGGCCTTCAGGCGAACCGGTGATCAGATCATCCAGCGTTCCCCTGAGAAAACGGTAGGCATCATCAAAATTTTTTTCCGCTTCAGGCGTTAACCCTTCAGCGAAATCCCAGCCATACCCTTTGATACCGAGGATATAGGCCCTGACTTTTTTCCCGAACAGCTCTTCACACAGGGCAAGAACAGACTGGGGCGAGATCGCGTGCGTGGTGAACGTGATACCATCGGCAGGTTCGATCTCATCAAAGAAGAAGCCCTCTTCGCCGGTAAGCGACGCGTCCACAAAGATCACGCAGTCGGCTTCGGCTATCAGCGCGGCATCTTCAATGTTCAGCTGGTAATTGCTCTCGGTGAGCACTCCCGGTATCTGGTCAGTGCCTATTTTCTCCGCCAGTGCGGGTCCGAGGCCGTCGTCCTGACGGCCCGGATTGCCATACCCGTATATAACGACCCTGTTCATAGGTAAACTACTTCCTTTTGCGATCAAGAAGTTTTTCTTCCGCGTTGTACAGCGAAACTTCCAGGGGCATTTTACCAAGGGCATGCGTCGCGCAGCTCAGGCAGGGATCGTACGCCCGTATGGCCATCTCCACCCTGTTCATCATCCCTTCGGTAATCTCCGGTTGGCCGGTAAACACCTTTTTAGCCACGAAATCAACCGCCCTGTTCATGGGTTCATTGTTGTTCGTCGTGGACACGATGAGATTTGCCATGACAATCTGATCATCATCATTGATGCGATAGTGATGAAAGAGGGTCCCGCGCGGCGCCTCGATAAGCCCGACGCCTTCATTCACTTTTTTGCCTTTCTTGACCAGGTTCTTTCCCTGAAGGTCAGGATCGTTCAGAAGTTCCTTCATTACCTCGGCTGAATGGAGGAGCTCGATGAGACGCGCCCAGTGCATGTGCATTGACATGTTATTCGGTTTTCCCTTTGTGTATGCCTTGTATATCTCGAATTCCTTCTGTGCAAGCGGCGTCGGGATGAAATCACAGGTGTTCAGGCGCGCCAGCGGGCCCACGGTGTACCACCCGTCCTTCTTGCCCAGGGACTTGAGATACGGGAACTTCATATAGCTCCACGTCCTGACCTCTTCGCCCACGTACTTCAGATAATCCTGGTAATCGACATCATTGAGGATCTTCTTGCCTTCGGCGTCAACCGCGCGAAGAACTCCGTGATACAGGTCCATTGCGCCGTCCTTGCGCACGAGGCTCAAATGGGCCGACGGGAAAATGGAGAAGTTATCGATCATGTCCGCATTCTTTGAATGGTAGTCCTTGAAGAAATCAAGAGCCCCCTGCGACCATGCAATCATCTTGTCAATATTCATCGGGTCAGCGCCCTTAAGAAAACTGTCGCGCTCCTCAACGGAAAGATTTTTATTGATACCGCCGGGGATCGCTCCCGTGCCGTGGATCTTTTTCCCCGCTGTAGCCTGGATTATTTCCTGGCCGAACTTTCTCATCATCACGCCCTGAACCGCGAGGTCCTTGTGCTCCAGAGCCACGCCGATGATGTTTCTTACCGCCGGGTCTCCGTCCGCGCCGAAAAGCAGGTCAGGCGAAACCAGGTGAAAAAAATGGAGCGCATGCGACTGGAACATCTGACCGTGATGCATGAGCCTCCGCATTTTTTCTCCGGTCGGGGTCAACCCCTCACCGGTACCGGCGCCGACAATAACGTCAATGGCTTTTGCCGCTGCCAGGTGATGGCTTACCGGGCATATGCCGCACAGCCGCTGCACCAGCACCGGCGCTTCCCAGTAGGGTCTGCCCTGTACAAAACGCTCGAACCCGCGGAACTCGACAATGTGCAGGCGGGATTGCGCAACGTTTCCTGAATCATCAAGATGTATGGTAACCTTGCCGTGTCCTTCGACACGGGTTACCGGTTCTATAGTTATTTTTTTTGCCATATTGTTTCCTCGTTTAATCAAACTTTACCACTTCATAGGGAAGATTGAGGTCTTTCCCTGTCAGTAATGCCACAAGAGCTTCCCAGATCAGATCAGCCCTGGGAGGGCATCCCGGCAGAAAATAATCGATCTTTACGATTTCGTGGCAGGGATATACCCTGTCGAGAATCATCGGAAGCTCATCATCATTGGGGATGATGTTATCGTCAACCGTGGGGCTGTCGATATACGCCTCCTTCAAGCATTCCTCGACCGGTATCCCGTTTCTCATTGCCGGCAGTCCGCCCATGATGGCGCATTCACCCAGCGAAATGAGGATTTTGCAGTTCTTTCTGAACGCGATCAGGTTTTCCACGTTTTCGCTGTTGCAGCATCCGCCTTCGATAATCCCGATATCACACTGCTTGGTGAACGTTTTGATATCATCGACCGGCGATTTGTTAAACTCCACAAGCTCGATCAGCTGCAGAATTCTATCATCTATATCTAATATTGACATATGGCACCCGAAACATCCTGCGAGGGACGCGGTAGCCACTACTGGTTTACTCATTGTTATCCTCCGTAATTGAAACGATCATTAGTTTCCTTCGATTTCACTGCCAATCGGCTTTGAATCGAACTTCCTTTTACCCATGGGAACGGCAAAGCCGACTTCTTTCTTCAGAAGCGCTCCTACCGGGCACAGGTCCATTGCTTTCTGGGCCTGGTCATCGGTCATCTTGGCTGCGAGCTCGGGATCAACACTGATAGCGGTCCTGTCTCCGCGTCTCACGAGTCCAAAAATATGCTTACCGTCTTTTGCCGTCACGCCCCTGACACACCTGAGGCACTGGATACAGCGATTCGTGTCGATGTAAATCCTGGGTGCTGAAGCGTCGACCTCGCGGACCGGCCATAAATACGGGAAGCGTGGAGCCAGCATCGTGTACCGGTATCCAAGCGCCTGCAGTTCGCAGTTGCCGCTTTTTTCACAGGTAGGACACATGTGGTTCCCTTCGACAAAAAGCATTTCAACGATTGCTTTCCGCATATCTTCAATTTCGGGGATGTTGCTCTGTACCACCATGTTCTGCGCAACCGGTGTCGTGCAGGCGGCCATGTTTCTGCCACCGACCCTTACCGTGCATATGCGGCAGGTTCCGGCAGGCTTCAGCCCGTCATAATGACAGAGGACCGGGATATACACGCCGTTCTCTTTAGCGGCCTCAACAATGGTCTGCCCCTTCTTCCCGGTGCACTCTTTTCCATCTATTGTAAAAGTAATTTCGTTACTCATTAATGTTCCTCCAGATGTGGTTTTCTCCCTGCGAAAGCACAGGAGTCCTTCACTGAAGCGGCAAGATCGAATTCAGTAATATAATCCTTGTCTTTCTGTATCCTGGCTTCATAGATTTCACGGAAATTTTTAATGGTCGTATAGATCGGGTTGGGAGAAGTCTGGCCCAGACCGCAGCGGCTCATGTTTTTTACAATGAGACACCATTCTTCGAGCTCTTTCAGGTCAGCAGCGGTCCCTTTCCCGTGCATGATTTTTTCGAGTTTATTTTTGAGGATGACATTCCCTGCCCTGCACGGAACGCACCATCCGCATGATTCCTCGACGAAAAATTCCATGAAATTATGCACGACCTCAAGAAGGTCTCTCTCCGGCCCGATTACGATGATCGAGCCGCCGGTGGCGAGGTCATCATAACATATCCTGCGGCCGAAGTCCCTTTTTCCGACACAGTTGCCTGAAGGACCGCCGACCTGTACCGCGACAGCCTGGCGCCCATCACATTCTTCGAGCAAGGTCTGTATCGTCATCCCGAATTCGACTTCGTAAATACCGGGCTTCTTGCAATCACCGGAAACACTGAGGAGCTTGGTCCCTTTCGACTGGGCAGTACCCATTTTCGAATACCAGTCTCCCCCTTCCAGGACGATTTTTACCGATGAACAGAAGGTCTCCACGTTGTTCACGATAGTCGGCTTGCCCATGTATCCATACTGCGCCGGGAAAGGAGGCCTGTTCCGTGGCGCGCCCCTCTTTCCTTCAGCTGATTCAATAAGCGCGGACTCCTCGCCGCAGACATACGCGCCGGCGCCAAGCTTGATTTTAATGTCAAAAGAGAATCCCTTTTTGCCTGCGGCATTTTTTCCCAGTGTGCCTTTCTTCCTGAGATTCTCCAGAATGTTTTCCAGATAATTTTTCAAATAGGCATATTCAGCCCTGAGGTAAAGTATGCCTTCATCAGAACCGATCGCATAACCGGCAACAGCCATTCCCTCAAAAAGCATGCCGGGCAGTTCAGTAAGGATGACCCTGTCTTTAAAAGTCCCCGGCTCGCCCTCATCGGCATTACAGATCACATATTTTTTATTGCCTGTTGCGTCACGGCAAAAGCCCCATTTCATGCCGGCGGGGAAGCCCGCGCCTCCTCGTCCGCGAAGGTTCGATTTTTTAATTTCATCGATGACGGCAACCGGTTCCATGCTGACCGCTTTTTTCAAAGCGGATCCGGCTTCATACGGATCGAAGAGGACCTGACCTTTTTTCTGGATGTTGTTATTGACCATTGAACGTATTAAATCATTCTGATTCTGCCCGTCGCCCATGGTTTTAATCATGTCTTTAACATCCCTGCCTGCTTTCATATCAGCGACAAGATCCTTAACTCTCTCAGGGGTGAGTTGAGTAAATATAACGCCATTAATAATAGCAGCCGGTTCCTGATCATTCATGCCTATACATGAAGTATCGAAAAGACCGATGTTCCCCCCTTCTGCCGTGCCGCCAAATCTGCATCCGACCTCCTGCTCAAAGGCCCTTGCAACAGCCGCACGTCCTTTCATGGTAGCTACAGCGCTATTGTTCAGATAAACAGCATAATTCCCGACCGGCTGTTTTGAAAAGAAATGATAAAACGTAACCACTCCTTCAATGTCAACCCGGGACACGTCGAGCTGTTTCGCAATCTGAAGAATAGCCTCTTCTGAAACACATCCCATAGCTGCCTGGACATCACGAATGACATCAAGCAATTGGGTTGCGTCTCCACCATACTTCTTGACTGACTTTTTTACAGCATCTGCTACGTTACCCATAATCCCTCGTTTAATTTAAGATGTTCAAAAATGGTAAAATACTATAATCCTGAAATACCATGAACCTAAAAAAAATTTCCCAGTTTATAGCATTCACCTTTATGTAGTATAAGGTTATGAAATATTTTGCAACAAAAATAAAAATATTTATAGAATTTTCTGGACAAATAATACAATTTATTTATAAATTATCTATTAAATAACAACAAAAATGACAAAAATAACATTTTGTACTATTTATACATAAAAATATGATATTATTTAAAAATTTTTTTCAAAAGAAAGGGTAGTTTTCTGAAAGATTTGTGAATTATTTCACATTGCTTGGCCGGTCATAACCGATATAATAATAAATAGCGAAAACATCTGCTCTTTTAATGCTTTTTTTGCAATCATTATATCTATATATAACCGTTTATTAGAGGCTTTAAACAATATGTAAGGTTTTTATATAGTAAAATTAGGTAGCAGTATAATTTTGAGGGTAACATAGTTTTGTCATTCCGGTTTTGCATCTTCCGAGTTTGCAAATACCGGAATCTCATGCGATAAATTCATGAATATTTTCTATGAGATCCCGGTATTACCTTCGGTAAACCGGGATGACAACAAAATGTGTTATGAAACGGTTGCCCCTAAAAATAATTTGCTACCGTAAAATTATTCAAAAAGTGTTTGCTTTATGAGTTGATTTTTGTATTTATTTATCTTTTACTAAACACAATCAACCTACTCCATGAGGATACATATGAACAATATTGTTAGATTCGGCGTATCAATTGATGAAAAATTACTCGATAAATTTGACACCCTGATTTCACAAAAAGGATATGTAAACAGGTCTGAAGCCATAAGAGACCTGATACGGTCGATGATCGTCAATGAAGATATTTCAGATCCGGAAGCCGAATCAATCGGAACCCTGAGCCTGGTCTATAATCACCACACAAGCGAGCTTGCCGATAAACTCAATGACCTCCAGCACAGCCATTATAAAAATATTGTTTCAACGACCCATGTGCATCTTGATGAACACAACTGCCTTGAAGTTTTGATATTGAAAGGTAAAAGCAAGGACGTTAAAATGATTGCCGATAAATTATCATCCATCAAAAACGTAAAAAACGGACAGCTCACCCTCACCAAAGCCGAAAAAGATCATGAATAAAAAAAGGGGTGCCCGGCAGGACACCCCTTTGCATTTTCCACATATTGTGAATCAGCATACTCTGAATTTCGAAATTTCCCGGTCGCCTTCCATAACATGCACAGCGCAGGCGATGCACGGGTCAAAAGACCTGACGACCCTGGCGGCCTCAATCGGATTGTTATTATCAGCGATCGGAGTACCGATAAGAGCATCTTCAACCGGGCCCCGTATGCCTCTGTCATCACGCGGTCCGCAGTACCAGGTGGTGGGAACAACGGCCTGATAATTGGCGATGACCCGGTTCTTAACCACGATCCAGTGCCCGAGGGCGCCACGCGGCGCTTCGGCAAGGCCTTCACCTTCTCCCGTTTCAGGGATCTGGTATGTTGACCTTGGCTGGCCATTGGGTTCGAGTTCATCGAGCATGTTGTACGCTTCCTGACACAGAAGTTTCGCCTCGATAACACGAGAAGCATGCCTTCCGAGAACGGAGAATGCAGCGGGAACTTCCGCGTTAAAAATCGCCAGGATTGCATCAAGCTCTTTCTTGACCGCCTCATTACCTGAAAGATAAGCAACAGCAACACGGGCAAGCGGGCCGACTTCCATCGGCTGCTCGTTGTATCGCGGCGCCTTGAGCCAGGTATAAGCCCCACCCTTCTGAGGATTCGGGTCTGTCTGGCCTTCAAGAGGATGCAGGTTCGAAGCCGACTGATAGCGGGCGTATTTGACCTGTTCCCTGATCAGCCTGGTGTTAAGTGCGGATACTTTATTGTTGTAGAACGCTCCACGCTCAAACATAAAATCTTTATGCTCTTCATCCTTATCGATGAGTCCATAAGAAAGGAAGTTGCTGTATTTGCCAAGTTTGAAGTATTCAGGAAAACCTTTGGCAACAGCGATAACATGCTTGGCATAGACATCGTTCACGAATTCTTCAACTTCTTTCAGAAGTTTTCGGTACTCGCGGATCTTGTCCCTGGTAGGAACCTGGGTAACACCGCCGGGAACAAGGCCGATCGCATGAGGCGCCCTTCCTCCGAAAAGAGCGACCATCTTATGAGCTTTCATACGGATATCAAGGGCTTTCACATATCCTGCGATAGCATCTATGTTCAGGTCATGGTCCTTGATATAAAAATCTTTTCCTTCATATCGAGGAAGAAAAGGAGCTACTGCTGTTATTGCATCTGCCCTGTTTTTTTTCTTCTCCAGTTCATCTTTCGCCCAATCCTTGAGATTGTTCAGTTTGGGATCTCTGCCTTTATAACTGAGAAGCGCCGTTATATCAACAAAATCCAGGGCAGCAAGATGATAGAAATGAAGAATGTGCGACTGCAGATAGTTCGCGGTAAGAACGAGGTTTCTTAGTATTCTTCCGTTCTTGTTTGGCTTGATGCCAAAAGCGTCGTCAAGACACTTACTGGATGCAAGGCCGTGAGAAATCGGGCACACGCCGCAGATCCGCTGCGTAATCTGGTTGGCGTCAACAGGATTTCTTCCAACAAGAATTTTTTCAAAACCGCGAAACATGTCGCCTTTACATTTTGCGTCAACGACTTTACCGTTTTGCACATCAAGTTCAATAGAGAGGTGTCCTTCTATACGTGTTATGGGATCTAACAATACTTTAGCCATTGATGACACCTCCATTCCTCAGTTTCATGATCGCGTCTTGTGTTTCAGGGTGCAGACTTTTTATTTCTGTATTGCTGGCGTTAAGATGTTTAAATATTCCCCTGGTGCCGTAATCAGGAAAAACATTCTCCGTACATCCGATGCATCCGGCGCCGCTGCCGGTGCAGGAATTTATACCGTCATTAAATTTTCTCGTGGGAATATCGCATCCCGTATCCATCCCCAGACACCCAAGATTATAGAGGCAGCCTTCATCTCCCCAGTGCTTGGCAAAAATGCCTTCTTTATAATATTTCAGGCGTTCACATTGTTCATGGACTGTTTTTCCATAATACATCAGAGGCCTGTTCTGTTCATCAAGAGCAGGCACTCCCTTAAGCAATACATGAAGCAGCGTGCCGACTATCCAATCCGGATGCGGAGGGCATCCGCCGACATTAATGACAGTCCTTCCCGGAAGAATTTCCTCAAGGGCTTTCGCGCCGGTGGGGTTGTCTCCCGTTGCGCGGATCTTTGCCCCGGGAATCCCGCCGCCCGTGGCGCAGGTGCCGACTGCAACAACAGCAAGGGCATTTTTGCCGAGTTTCTCTACCCATTCCCTTACACCAACATGATGACCGCCTACTTCACCCACGGTACAGTACAGGTCATCTTTTGTGGGAATCGAGCCCTCAACGATAAGGACGAAGTCCTTTCTGTTTTGCTTAACGGCATCCTCCAGAACATTTACCGCGACATGTCCTGTTCCGGCCATGATTGTCTGATGGTAATTGAGCGATATGTGTTCAGTAATTACAGACGCTATATCAGGATGCAGTTTGTTCAACAGAGAAACAGAACATCCCGAACATGACTGGGCCTGGAGCCATATCACATTTGTCCTTTCTGATGCTTTTTCCAGGGCCTTTTTGCAACCCTGTAAAATAACTCCCGGAAACGCAAGAGCGGCAGCGCTGCCACCCATTATTTTCAGGAATTCCCGCCTACTTAATGACATATAATCCTCCTAATAAATATTAACAGGCTGCCGCGTTAAGCACTTCCCGGACAACCTGCGGTAGTGACTCCCTCAATGAATCACTTATCCCGATATCCAGAGTATCGATATCTTCAGGAACAATGCCGATAATCTCAACCACCGGGTTTTCTCCCATAATTCTCAGAGACTGTAAAATCTCCCTTATGCCGAAATCGTGAAAAGAAAAAAGCTGCTTCCTGCCGTCCAGATGATCCGGACTGAAACGATATACCGAACCGGGAACATCATCAGCGTTAAGAGCATCAACAATGATTATTTTTTTATAGCCCTTCATCAGAGGTATCAGATCATGCCCTGCGGTACCTCCATCAACTATGTCGGTATCTTCAGGGATAGAAGAACCCGACTCGAGAATATGATTTACCACATGAACACCGATACCGTCATCTTTTTGTAAGATGTTTCCGATCCCAAGTATGAGTACATCCTTCATCTGCAGAAGCCTTCCCTCTTCACTCTGTCATATCAATGGCATTCCATGCACTTTTGCGGTCCGTCCTTTTTTGCGATATGGCAATCAAGGCAGAGCCCGTGCATTGTTTCATATCCATTGTCTCCGATATGACATTTGGCGCAGACTTTCTCTCTCTCCGGATTGTCATGCTTGTGGTGACAGGCAAAACAATCGAGGCCCTGCTGTTCATGAGTTCTATGCGACATCACGACAGCACCAACATTTCCTTTCATCGGGGTTATGTTGTCGGCAGCCTTGCCGAATTCAGTTATCTTTGTAATGGTCACCTTATCAGTAATGCCATTACCCAGAGCCCAGGGATCTTTATTACAGCCGATAACTGCGATACAGAGAGCCCCTGACAGAATCGCTAAAAACATTTTTCCTAAATTCACCGTGATCCTCCAAAAAACAAAAAAATAACTTTTATACAAATATTAACTATTTAATTTATAAATTTAAAAATTTAATTTATGAATAATTCGTACCTGATTACATAATCGCGAGAAAAAAAACAATAAAAAATTAGAGAAATTGCGTGTATTTGTTATTATTTTACAAAAAAAGTAATCATTTTCTTCTCGGCTCACGAATCATTACTTACAACTCTTCCTGAAGGCAGATTAACATTTTCATGACATTTATGCTATTTCTAACAATTTAAAACAGCAGCACAAACAGTCAAGAATATTTGTCAGAATAAAAGAAAATTAGTAATTTATAAGGCGTATATTCCTTCTTCCAACTAATACACCTTCCAAAATAGCCAAACAAGTGTCAGGTCTAAACTGATAACCCAAAAATTTTATAATCTCACTGGTCAAATAGTATCTATTTAATTTATTTCTCTTGACAATAATATTATTTATATAAATTTTGATCCAAAATGTTATTAAATATAAATAAATAACATTAAGTTATTAAAAATAACAATTCGTATTACGAGGTTTTTATGAAAAAAATACAAGGATTGATGGTTCTAATGGCATTTCTGCTTTATAGTGCCATAACGTATGCTCAAAATGCCCCGGCGAATTCGGACAATACTACCGGCACGGCAAACGAGCAAACCGAAGGCACAGATGCAGACAGTCGATCAATAAACCTGGGCAAGGTTGTTGTCACACCAACAAAAACAAACAGGTCAGCAGAGAACACGCCTGCTTCGCTTTCAATAATCACGCCGGAAGATATCGCGGTGTCCACCGCGAAGTTTACCGATGAAAGCATGAAATCAACCGCCGGTGTGCATCTTAAAAGGGCCAAGTTCGCCGATACGGTCTCATCGGTGAGCATCAGAGGGATCCCGGGCGACAGCAGAAACCTGGTACTGCTCGATGGGATGCCGATTAACGATTCATATTCCGGAGGAGTTAACTGGTCAGCGATTCCCAGCGGGAACGTAAAACAGATTGAAATTGTTAAAGGTTCTTTTTCGAGTCTTTATGGCCGTAATGCCATGGGCGGTGTAATTAATATTATTACACGGGCACCCGAGGAACAGGATATCATGGTAAAAGCCGGTTATGGCTCATACAATACCTTTACCGGGCACGCGCATTTCGGCGACAAATACCTGGGCAAGCTTGGAGTTTACGCCAGCTTTGACTATAATACTACCGACGGGCACCGCAGTTATCCGGTGAGGACCTATTTCAGTGAAGTAACAACAGAAACCGGCACAACCGTTTCCGGCTGGGACAAAGCAAGGGATGAAGAAGGGAGCAACGTTGACTCAAGCGGCAGGCCATATTTTGTCATCGGCGACAAGGGAAACAACTTCTGGAGGCAATGGATATGCAGCGGCAAAATATTTTATGACATATCGGACAAATCCCGCATCTCTTATTCATTGAATATCCAGCAGTACCATTACGGATACAGAAACTCGAAAAGCAACTTGAAAGACAGTAACGGCTCAACGGTCAATGACGGTACCGTTATCATTGACTATAACGGGACCCAGTACTATAAAACTATTTCACAATACAGTTTCCTGAGCGGCGACGGAGAAAACTTCAGCCACATGCACAACATCGATTATTATACCTCAATCGGGATGATCGATTTTAAAACTAAAGTTGGCTATAACGAAGTGACCAACTGGTATACTTCACCGAAATCCGGATCAGATTCCACCGGGGGCACCGGGACCATCAATATAACCGACCCGAAGAGAACGCTCTTCTTTGATGCCCAGACCGACTTCAATTTTTCCTCTTCCAATTCAGTCATGGCAAAAAAACATGTGCTCACCATCGGTACCGGGCTGCGTTATGATTACGCGAAGGGGGAAGAATGGAACATCACGGACTGGAAAAATGAAAACAGCAAGTCAGATGATCCTGATTCGAAATACAGCTATATGAGCGGCAACCAGATCCTCGCATCGCTCTACGCGCAGTTCGAGTTCGGTCTGATTAAAGACCTGCTCACCGCATACATGGGAGCGAGATATGACCACTGGGTCAATTTTGACGGCAAGAGCAGATATGAAACTGAAGTTAAAAAATATTCGGACACCGACGACTGGCAGATTTCACCGAAATTCGCACTCCTCATCAAACCGGGACTTAAACCCGGTGACGGCGCGTTTGCGTTTGAGGCAATACGACTTTCCTATGGATGGTCATACGCTCCCCCCGAACTCTTCAAACTGTACAAATACTGGGAATACTATGGCAAGGAGTATAATCCGAATCCCGATCTCAAACCGGAACGAAGCCATTCCTGGGAATGCGGCATGGATTTCAGTTTCGCGAAAAAATGGGTGACCCTGAGCGCGGCATATTTCGGGAGCCTGGTCTTTGACATGTTTTACAACAAGGAAGTTGATTCGTCCACCAAGAAATATGAAAATGCGGGTGAAGGGATGGTCCACGGTTTTGAAGGAGAGTTGAGACTGTTCGTCTATGACTGGCTTGAGATATATGGGAACATCACCTATACCCACACTGAAATAACTGAAAATGACGATGACCCGGACTCAGAGGGAAAAGAGTTCCAGAAGGTCCCGGAATTAATGTACAACGCCGGTGTTATCGGACGCTATAAATACGTCGAAGGAAGCCTTAACTGGCGCTATGTCAGCAAGATGTACGGCAACTCCGACAACTCTGACACTGAGCGGATCACCTATGGAGCGTATGATTCAGTCATGCTGCTTGACCTGAAAGTGACCGCCAAACCGGTTGAACACCTGGCAGTGAGCTTCGGAGTGGACAACCTTCTGGACAGAAGATACTACCAGTCCTATCTCTGCCAGGGAAGAACTTTCTTCGGAGAGGCATCAGTTCAATTTTAATGCTTGACGAATCGATAGCATGTTACCATCTTGCATAATCTTGAAGTATCACGATTGATCAATAGTTATTCAATAGATACTACAAAGATTTCTTTTGGCTGCCATTACAGTGAAACATTCCACCCCGGTAATAACCGTGGTGGAATGTTTCAATTACGAATAATATTATAACTTTCTGGTAACACGTTATGACCATGGAAATTATCAGCAAGGGCCTTCATTCCACCGGGAAGTACCTGATCACGGTTATCCCGGTCATGGCGGTGAGCATTTATGCCATGAACCTGCTCCAGAACAGCGGCATGATACGCAGGATATCGTGGATATCAAAGCCGCTGGTAACATTCGGCCATCTCAAAGAGCCCATGGGGATTACGTTTATCACCTCATTCGGATCTCCTTCAGCAGCAAACGCCATGCTCAAAGGCCTATATGACAAGAGGTCAATTTCGCAGAGGGAACTGATGATCAGCGTGCTGGCCAATGCCTTCCCCGTCATGGTCATGGAAATGCGCAGCATGCTTCCGGTCATGGCATCCCTGCTCGGAGAAACCGGCGTGTTCATTTTCTGCCTTCTGCTCCTGCTGCGCTTTATTCAAACGATCATTGTGCTGTTCGCGGGAAGGCTGCTCCTGCCCGGTGACGGAGACCTGGATGAAAACGCCATCCCCGAAATGGTCCTTTTCAGGGGCAAAGCACTGTTGAAGCAGAGCCTGCGCGACACCTTTCCCTCAATTAAACGGATCATTCTCATAACCACACCGGTAACCGTGGTCACCTTCATTCTTCTTGAGGCAGGAGTCTTCTCCGCGCTTTCGGACAAGATCCAGTTTTTCGGAAAACTTTTCCCGGTTCCCATGGAGGGCATGGGAATAATTGCCGCGTATTTCGGCCATTACGTGGCCGGGTACACCATGGCCGGGAACCTGCTGTCGAGCCACACGCTCACGGTCAAGGAAACCGTGCTCACCCTGCTCTCGGCGAAGGTGCTGACCAGCATTCTTTTCGCGATCCGGCACTCGACACCCTATTACATCGGCATATTCGGGTCACGGCTGGGCTCACAGATAATGCTCGCGTCAACCATGCTGAGGAACGCGATCAACATCGCGGCAATTTTCATACTCTATTTTATCTGGTGAGGAGTTAATATGCGTTTAACCGTGATTGCCTGGGACATATATTCATCAATGATCGCGCGCGCTGCGGGCGAAATTGGCGGCGTTGACCTGAACCTGTTTTCATCCAAAAACGTCGACTCGTCACCCGAGACCTATGAAAAGGCGGTGGAAAGCCTCGAGAAGGCGGACCTCATCCTGCTCTACCGGACAGGAGAATCATTCTGGAACGAGCTTGACGCGCGCTTTGCCGAACTCGCGCAGAGAAAACCCCTGGTCTGCCTTGCGTCCGACCCGTCACAATGGGGGATGTCAAGCGTCTCCGTTGACCGGGTATCGCTCTGCTATGACTATCTGGTGTATGGAGGAATCGACAACTTCACGAACCTCCTGCGCTACCTCATGCACGTTTGCGACCCGTCACACGAGCTTCCCCCCGCGCCCGATCCCCTTCCCTGGCAGGGCATATACCACCCCGTGGCCGAAAAATGTTTCACGGACACGGAATCGTTCCTGGACTGGTACCCTCATGCGGACAGGCCCCTTGCCGGGATCCTGTTCACACGCTCATACTGGACCAACGACAACTGCGAGATGATCGACGCCCTGGTCAGCAACCTGGAAGCGCTCGGCCTGGGCTGCATGCCGGTGTTCACCTCGTCGATGTCGGACCAGCCCGAGGACCGGCAAAAAGACCGAGCGGCGGAAAAGCTGAACCCTGTTGACACGTTCTTCTTTGACCAGCAGGGGAACCCGATCCTTCAGGCGCTGATCAAGATGACCCTGCTCTACACGACACCGGAAAGCCTGGAAAACGCCGAACATAAAAGCTACGCCGAATCACGCGCGGCAATTTTTTCCCGGCTCAACGTCCCGGTGTTCCAGCCGGTGATATCGTCATATAAGACAGAAAGCGAATGGAAGGACGACCCGCACGGCCTGGGCTCATTGACCTCATGGTACGTGACCCTGCCCGAGTTCGAAGGCGTGATCGAGCCGATCATCCTCGCCGCAGCTTCCCGGTCAGGTGAGGCGGGCAACGAATACCGCGTGCAAAAGCCGGTCGAAGAACGCGCGCGCAAAATATCGCAGCGGGTGAAGAAATGGGTCGACCTGAGAAACAAACCCGCAGGCGAACGCAGGATAGCGTTTGTCCTGCACAACAAGCCCTGCGCCTCGGTCGAGGCGACCGTCGGCGGCGCGGCGCATCTTGACAGCCTCGAAAGCGTTGCCCGCATTTTACAGAGCATGGCGGGCGCGGGCTACGGCGTCTCATGCCCCGAAAGCGGCCAGGAGCTCGCCTCAATGATAACCGGCCGAAAGGCTGTTTCCGAGTTCCGCTGGACCACGGTCAACGAGATCATACAAAAGGGCGGATGTTTAAAACAGATGCCGGTGGATGAATACTGCGCGTGGTTTGACGGGCTTTCGGATTCCTTCAAAGAGCGCATAACCGGAGTGTGGGGAAATCCCCCGGGCGAGGAAATCGACGGCGTTCCGCCGGCGATGGTGCACGAGGGGAACATCGTCATTACCGGGATCGATTTCGGCGGCGCACTGGTGTGCGTGCAGCCGAAACGGGGCTGCGCCGGAGCGCGGTGCGACGGCAAGGTGTGCAAAATTCTGCACGACCCCGACCTGCCGCCGCCGCACCAGTACTTCGCGACCTACCGCTTCATCGAAAACGATTTCGGCGCGGACGCCATTGTGCACGTCGGAACCCACGGCAACCTCGAGTTCCTTCCGGGAAAGGGGGTCGCCCTGTCCGGCGACTGCTGCCCTGACCTTGCCATAGGGTCAATGCCGCACCTGTACATATACAACGCGGACAATCCCCCCGAAGGGGCGATCGCCAAGCGCAGGAGCTACGCGACCCTTGTTGACCACATGCAGGCGGTCATGACCAGGAGCGGCCTTTCCGACGAGCTCGAAGAGCTCGACCGTCTCCTGGGCGAATACCAGTCGGCGAAATCGGTGAACAGGTCGCGGGCGCACCAGCTCGAGCACCTGGTCATGGACCTGGTGCACAAAACGAACCTGGTCAACGAAATAAAGCTGAGCGAAGAGATGTCCTTTGATGAGGTCGTTCTCAAGGCCCATGAAGCGCTGAGCCTGGTCAGGTACAGCCAGATGAACCTGGGGATGCACGTGTTTGACGACATCCCCGCTGACGATCGGCGGTACGACTATATCAGGGGGATCATGCGCGGGCTCAACCACGACGGTTTCTCGCTGCGCAAATCCCTGTGCGTCGCTCTGGGCATCGACCTTGACCACGCGCTGAAAAACCAGGGCCTCCACTGCGGCATGCTGAACATGCCGTACGGCACGGCCCTTGACCTCTGCGACGACCTGGCACTTGACTTTATCAGGCGAACCCTGAGCGCAAAAAAGCAGCATCCCGTCGAAACCGCCCGCGACGTGCTCGGGAACCTGCTGGCCAGTGAGGCCGGACTTGACGATTTCATCCTGCACGGCAGCATCATAAACGACATTGACCGGAGGATCGAAAATTCGCGTGAAATGGACGCGCTCTTTTCCGGCTTCAACGGCAATTACATCCCTGCCGGGCCATCGGGAAAGGTGACCCGGGGACGCTACGAGATCATGCCCACGGGAAGGAACTTCTACACGCTCGACATCCACACCCTGCCCACAAAAGCCGCGTACCGCGTGGGCACCATGCTCGCCGAGAGCCTGATCGAGAAGCACCTGGCCGAGAACGGTTCGCTTCCCGAGAACGTGGCGCATTACTGGACCTGCATGGACATCACCTGCGCGGACGGCGAAGGCATGGCGCAGATCATGAACCTCGTGGGCGCGCGCCCGGTGTGGTCATCAGGCGGACGCGTCACCGGGTTCGAGATCATCCCCCTTAAAGAGCTGGGAAGGCCCCGCATCGACGTGACCATCAGGGTCGGCGGCATAAACCGGGACACGTTCCCTGAATGCGTCTCGTACCTGGACAGCGTGATACGCGAAATCGCGGCCCTTGACGAACCGGCCGAACTGAACTTCCTGCGCAAGCACTCGCTTGAACGAAGTAAAGAAAAAACGTCAGAGAGCGACCAGGCCTGGGACGAGGCCGCCACGCGCATATTCGGGTCAAAGCCCGGGACCTACATGGCCGGCGTGAACCTGGCGGTGTACGCATCGGCGTGGAAGGAAGAGCAGGACCTGGCCGACGTGTTCATCTACTGGAACCAGTACGCGTACGGCAGCAAATTTTTCGGCAAAGAGGCGGCCGAAGACCTGGTCGGCAGCCTCAAGACCGTTGATGTCACCTTCAATAAAACCTACACCGACGAGTACGACCTGTTCGGGTGCTGCTGCTATTTCGCGACACACGGGGGGATGACCGCCGCCGCGCGGAGCGTTTCCGGCAAGGACGTGAAGGCCTACTACGGCGACACCAGGGACACCGAAAACGTTGGCGTCCGCGACCTCGCGGACGAAGTACGGCGCGTGGTCAGGACCAAGCTGTTGAACCCCAAATGGATCGAAGGCATGAAAAGCCACGGCTACAAGGGCCTGGGCGACATATCGAAAATAATCGGCCGCGTGTACGGATGGGAGGCCACGACCCGGGCGGTCGACGACTGGATATTCGACGACATCACCCGCGCCTTTGTGCTGGATGAAGAAATGAAGCGGGCGTTCGAGGAACACAATCCCTGGGCGCTCGAGGAGATCGGCAGAAGGCTTCTTGAAGCCGAGCAGCGCGGCCTGTGGCAGGCCGACCCTGAAGTGCTCCAGGGGCTCAAGAACTCATATCTCGAAGTGGAAAGCTGGCTTGAAGAGAGAATGGGCGATGTCCAGGGAGAGTTCCAGGGCGGGTCGGTTGATATCATCACCCCCGAGGAGGCCGCGCAGTGGCACGAAAAGATCCACTCCCTCAGGCAGGGGCTTCGAGGCAATAAATGAAGGCGCGCGCCGTCATCCCCCCGGTTCTTGCCGTGCTTCTTGCCGCGGTGAGCATCTGCTGCTCTGAAAAAAAAGAGCCCGGTTCGCGGGCACAGTACCCGCAGCGGATCATTTCTCTGGAAACGTCCGCGACCGAGACCCTGTGCATGCTGGGCCTCGCTGACAGAATTGTGGGCATCAGCAGCTATTCCGCGGTCATCGACGCGGTAAAGGACCGCACGGTCGTGGGCAAGGGGTTCGGCGACATCAATGTCGAAACGATCGTTTCCCTGAAGCCCGACCTGATCATCTGCTGGAAGGGCCAGGACGAAAAGGTGCTGTCGCAGCGCGGGTACCGGCTTTTTCTGTTTGAATCGGCCGGCTTTGACCGCGTGATCTCAATGATAGCCGGGCTGGGTGAAGCCACGGGAAAAAAGGACGAGGCGCTCGCCCTGGTCAGGGACATGGAGCGCAGAAAAAAAGCGGTCACCGACCGCGTTGCCGGCGCGCCCAGGCCGCCAGTTTATTTCGAAGACCGCAAGCCCCTGACCAGCAGGGCGAAAGGGACGCTCGCCCATGACCTGATCGGGCTGGCGGGCGGCGCCAACATTCTCGGAGACTCGCCGGTCGCCTATCCCAGGGTGAACAGCGAATACGTGATCACCGCAAGGCCGGAAATAATCATTCTCCAGAACGAGGCGGTCAGCCCTGAAGAAATCGTCAAACGGCCGGGCTGGCAGAATATTCCGGCAGTAAAAAACGGCCGCATCCACGTGCACGAACGCTGGCACTCGAATTACTCCCCGCGGTGCATCGAGGGCCTCGAGTCCTATGCGCGCTGGATACACCCGGAGCTGTTCTGACATGGACGCGCTGACCGCCATCACCAGAACCAGGAAAAAGGGCATCATCATACTCGCCCTCTCCCTTGCCGGCGCGGCGCTTGCCGCGCTGAACATCGGCTGGGTCAGCATTCCCTTTATGGACACGGTGCGCGCGCTTGCCGGGCTCGACCGCGCGATCGCGCCCGAAACCGGGATCATCATCACCGACGTGCGCCTGCCGCGCATACTCCTTGACATGGCCGTTGGGGCCGGGCTCGCGGTGAGCGGGTGCGCGATGCAGGCGATATTCCGCAATCCCATGGCCTCGCCGTTCGTGACCGGAATATCGTCCGGCGGCGCCTTCGGCGCGGCCCTGGTCATCATCCTGGGCCTGCCCGCGGCCCTGACCGGGCCTTCGGCCTTCGCATTCGCCCTGGCGACCGCGTTTTTCGTGTACGGCCTGGCCAGGTCTGACCGGGGCGTGCCGGTCGAGACCCTGCTCCTCGCCGGGATCGCGGTGTCCTTTTTCTTTTCGGCAATGGTCGCGTTCATGCAGTACATGGCCGACGAAAAACAGCTCAGGGAAATCATCCTCTGGACCATGGGCCGCCTGTGGGAAGCGGACTGGCCCAGGGTCGCGCTCGCCCTTCCCGTGGTCGCCGGGGGTTCTGTAATACTGATGTTTTTCAGCCGCGAGCTGAACCTGATGATCATCAGCGAGCGCGCGGCGCTCGGCATGGGCGTCGAGACCGGCAAAGTCAGGGCAGCGGTCCTGGTGCTGGTGTCGCTGATCACCGGCGCGGCTGTTTCGGTGAGCGGGGTCATCGGCTTCGTGGGGCTCATCGTGCCCCATGTCATGCGCATGACCATTGGCCCTGAGCACCGGTATCTGCTGCCCGCATCGGCCCTGGGGGGCGCCCTGTTCCTGGTCATTGCAGACACCCTCGCGCGCACGGTCATGTCCCCGGTGGAACTGCCCGTGGGAATCATCACGTCCCTGTGCGGCGTTCCGTTCTTTCTGTTCCTGCTGAAAAACAAAAAAGGGATGACGGGGTTTTCGTATGGAACTTAAAACACGCGGGCTCGCCTTCTCGTACGGCGCGAAAGAGATCCTCCACGGACTGGACCTCGATTTCAGGCCCGGGAAGATATCCGGGATCATCGGCCCGAACGGTTCGGGCAAGACCACCCTTCTCCACTGCCTGAACGGCCTGCTTCGCGCGCGCGGTGAAATCATCCTGAACGGGGAACCCCTGCTCTCAATGAGCCGCAGGCAGATCGCCCGCGCCATGGGACTGGTATCCCAGAAAGAAGAAATACACTTCCCCTTTTCAGTGCTCGAAGTGCTGCTCATGGGACGATACCCGCGCCTGGCTTTTTCACAGGGCCCGGGCAGGGACGACTACACCTGTGTTTACGAGGTCGCTTCCCTGATGGGCATCAATCATCTGCTCGACCGCCGCGTTGACGAGCTGAGCGGCGGGGAGTTCCAGAAGGTGATGATCTCCCGCGCGCTGGCGCAGGAGCCGTCGATTCTGCTGCTTGACGAGCCAACCCTGCACCTTGACCTGAAGCACCAGCTCGAAATACTGGGCCGCATCAGGAGCATTACGGACGTGACCGGCCTGACCGTGATCATGGTCTCCCATGACCTTGTGCTCGCGGGCCGCTACTGCGATGATGTCATCGTTTTAAAAGCCGGGAATGTTCACGTATCGGGCCCGGCGGATGATGTTCTTTCTCCATCCATGATCAGGGACGTTTACGGCATTGACGCGCAGGTCAGCCACCACAGCGGGACCTCGACGCTCATCATCGGCTCGAACGGTCCTGAAAAAAAAACTAACTGCAAAGAAAATCCAAGGAGTTAACTGTGAAAAATACGGCCATTTACCCTTTTACCGCTATCGTCGGGCAGGACCGGATGAAAAAAGCGCTGGTGCTGAACGCCGTGAACAACCGCCTCGGAGGGATTCTCATCCGCGGAGAAAAGGGGACCGCGAAAACCACCGCGGTGCGGGCCCTGGCAAAGCTGCTGCCCGAAATATCGGTCGTGCACGGGTGCCCGTACAACTGCGACCCGAAAAACGGCAAGGACCTCTGCCCCTCGTGCAGGGAAAAGAAGGAATCGGGCCACGACCTTAAAGCGGAGTTAAAGAAGATGCAGGTCGTTGACCTGCCCCTGGGCGCGACCGAAGACCGCGTGATCGGCACTATTGACATCGAAGAGGCGATCAGGCGCGGGCAGAAAAGTTTCGAGCCCGGCCTGCTCGCGGGCGTTAACCGGGGCATACTCTATGTGGATGAAATCAACCTCCTTGACGACCACCTGGTTGACGTGCTTCTTGACGCGGCAGCCATGGGAGTAAACTACGTCGAACGCGAGGGGGTTTCCTTTTCGCATCCGGCGCGTTTCATCCTGATCGGAACCATGAACCCTGAAGAGGGCGACCTGCGGCCGCAGCTCCTTGACCGCTTTGGCCTGTGCGTCGACGTGCGGGGCATCACCGTTCCCGAAGACCGGGTCATGGTCATAGAACGCTATCTGGAGTTCGAAAAAGACCCGGCCGGTTTCACCGGGGCATGGGCGGCCGCTGAAGGCGACCTTGCAGAACGCATCATCCAGGCGCGGGAACTCCTTCCCCGGGTCTCCTATTCGCGTGAAATTTTCGACCTGATCGTTTCCATCTCGCTGGAAATGGCCGTGGACGGGCACCGCGCCGACCTGTACATGCTCAAGACCGCGCAGACTATCGCCGCCTACCACGGCCGTGACGCGGTGAATGAAGAAGACATCCGCGAGGCGGCGGAGCTCGTGCTCAACCACCGCATGCGCAGAAAACCGTTCCAGGGGCCCGAACTCGACCGGGACAAGCTGGACAAATCCATGGAAAAACATAAAAAAAAAACGGCAGTGACGTAAACAACCGCAATGATGAAAACCGCGGGGACGAGGACGGGAAGCAGAACAAAAACACTCAGTCATCCCCTTCACCGGGAGAGGAAAAAGTATTTGAAACCGGCGCGGCGTTCGAGCTCGCGCTCAGGACAGCAAGCAGGGAGAGAAAGGTAAAGAAAGGCTCCGGACGGCGCAGCAGGGTAAAAAGCCCGACCAGGGCCGGCAAATATTCCGGGAGCACGGTCCCCCGGGGAGCGGTGAGCGATATTGCGCTGGACGCGACCATCCGCGCAGCCGCGCCGAAACAGGCGCACCGGGAAAAGAACGGCGCCGCCCTGGTCATTGAAAAAAGCGATTTCAGGGAAAAGGTCCGCCGCCGCATGGTCGGGAACACGATCGTGTTCGTGGTCGACTCATCGGGATCCATGGGCGCGGCCCGGCGCATGACCGAGACCAAGGGCGCGGTGCTTTCACTGCTCACGGAGGCGTACCAGAAACGGGACCGCGTGGCCCTGGTGGCGTTCAAGGGAGACCGGGCTGAAGTCCTGCTCCAGCCGACCGCGAGCGTCGAGCTTGCCCAGAAGTGCCTGGAAATTCTCCCTACCGGGGGAAAGACCCCCCTGGCGCTGGGCCTGGCGCGCGGCCTTGAGCTGATACAAAAGGAACTGCTGAAAGACGATAAAATAAAGCCCCTGATCGTGCTCATCTCAGACGGAAGGACGAACGTGGGCATTAAACCCGGAGCTGATCCGTCATCCCAGTCACTGGACATGGCGCGGGCGGTGCGCGACCGCCAGATACAGTCCCTGGTGATCGACACCGAGACCGGGTTTATCAGGCTGGGCATGCTCAGGGAAATGGCCCGCGAGATGGGCGGCACCTATATCGCCCTTGAAGAGCTCAGGGCCGAAGGGATCGCGGGCCTGGTAAAACAAACACTTGCACGAGGATAGACATGCTGGATTTTATGCTGAAAGGCGGGCCGCTCATGGCCCCCATAATTCTCTGTTCGGTGATATCCGTGGCGATCATGATCGAGCGGGGCTATGTCTTTTACCGGGCGCGCTCCGGTTTGACGCACCACCTCGAGCTCATACGCATAAGCCTTGCCGACACCGGCCGGATATCATCCCCCCTGAGAGCCTCACTTCCCGAAAGCCTGCTGGCCCTGGTCAACACCGAGACCGACAACAGCGGGACCCCGCGCGAGCACCGGGAACACGGCCTGTCGCGCGTCGCATCAGGCATCATCCGCGACCTGGAAAAACACCTGAGAGGGCTTGCGATCATCGGCAGCATCACGCCCATAATCGGGCTCCTGGGTACGGTCACGGGGATGATCCGCGCGTTCATGGCGATCCAGGACCTGGGCGGCCAGGTTGACGCGTCGGTTCTCGCGGGCGGCATCTGGGAAGCGCTGATCACGACCGCGGCAGGCCTTGCGGTCGCGATCCCGACACAGATAGCGTATCACTATTTCGAAGGCAGGGCGGATGACATTGCCGAGCAGATACACGACACCTGCCATGAACTTCTCGACAGGAACAAATCCGCGGGTGAGCAGGCGAACTGAGCCATGGAACTGTACCGCAGAAAAAAAACGGTCATTGACCTGAATATCGCGCCCCTGATCGACATCGTTTTTCTGCTGCTCATTTTCTTCATGCTCGGATCAAAATTCATCGCCGACCAGGGAATAACGATCAAACTGCCCGCAGCGGACAGCGCGGCAGCGCAGAACAATACAATCCTGTCGGTCGTCATTACCGGGGACGGAACGATCAGCATCAATAATCGGGAAGTGAAACCCGAATCTCTTGAACAGGAACTGGCCCGGCATCTTGACGGCATGCATGAGAAAAACATCATCATCAGGGCCGACAGAGACGTCCCGCTCGACCTCGCGGTACAGGTCATGGACGCTTCGAAAAAAGCCGGGGCCGAGGGCGTGACCATCGCGACCGGGAGAAAAGACCGTGAGCAGTAGCAGGATGTTCGCGCTGGCTTTCGCCCTGTCGATTACCGGGCACGTGCTGATCTTTGCCGCGTCAGGGATCGGCCCCTTTCAGCCTGAGCGCGACCATGAAAAAGAGACGACCTTCACCTTCGAGACCAGGGAATACAAAGAGCTGCCGAACAGGTATATCGTCGGCGAGAAAAAAAAGATCGCCCGTATCGAATCGAAGAAACAGAATCCCGATGAGGGGGGGCTTGACCCCGTGAATGAAAATTACGATACGCTGAATCCTGATGACGACATGATGCTGCGGTTTCATGAAATGATCAAGCAGCATATCGAGCGCCACCGGGTCTATCCGCCGTCCGCGAAAAAACGCCGCATGGAAGGCACGGTATGTCTCGGGTTTACCCTGACTGTCTCAGGCCGGATACAGGAAATCAGGCTCATCCGTTCCTCTGGCTTTGAGACCCTTGACCGGGCAGCGGTACAGACCCTCCAGGCCTCGGCGCCCTTCCCGTCCTTCGGAGAATTCTGCGCGCAGCCACTGATCTCCATGAGCATTGAAATCCTTTACAAACT
>DAIUKG010000012.1:0-5699 GCA_036848375.1 Spirochaetota bacterium | reverse complement strand
CTGCTCACGGTGGCCGCACTGCTTCCGGATGATTATTCGGTAAGCCTGGTCGACATGAACGTCGAAAAGCTCCGCGTGGAACAAATCGAGCGGGCCGACCTGGTTTTTATCTCTGCCATGATCGTGCAGAAAGAATCATTCGAACAGGTGGTCGCGCTGTGCAACAGCCGCGGCGTCCCGGTAGTCGCGGGCGGGCCCTACCCGACCTCATCGCACTCGGCCATATCCGGGGTCGACCATTTCGTGCTCGATGAGGCCGAAGTGACCCTGCCCGACTTTATCCGCCATTACAAGGAAGGCACCCCCGGCAGGATCTACACCAGTGCCTGCAAGCCGGACATCACCCTGACCCCGGCGCCACGCTTTGACCTGATCGATTTCAGGAACTACAACAACATCGCGCTCCAGAACTCACGCGGATGCCCGTTCAACTGCGAGTTCTGTGACATCATCGAGCTCTTCGGCAGAATACCCCGGTACAAGGAAACGGCCCAGTTCGTCAATGAGATGGAACTCGTGTACCGGCAGGGGTTCCGCGGGTCGCTCTTTATCGTGGACGACAACTTCATCGGGAACAAAATCAGGGTCAAGGAGCTCCTGAACGCGATCATCATCTGGCAGGAGCGGCACGGGCGTCCGTTCACCTTCTTTACCGAGGCAAGCATTAATCTCGCCGATGACGACGAGCTCTTGGACCTCATGGCACGGGCCGGTTTTGACATGGTATTTATCGGCATTGAAACACCTGAAACATCAACCCTTGAGGCCTGTGACAAAAAACAGAACACCAGAGCCGACATGTTTGACAGCATAAAAAAAATCCAGAACGCCGGAATCGAAGTGACCGGGGGGTTCATCGTGGGCTTTGACCAGGACACCGCGGACATTTTCGAGCGCCAGATTGAATTCATCCAGACAGCGGGCATCCCCATAGCCATGGTGGGAATTCTTGACGCGCTTCCCCGGACACGCCTGTACCGGCGCCTTAAAGATGAAGGACGACTTAAAGCCGGAACGGTCAGCAAAGGCAACAACACGCACAATCTCGAGGTCAACTTCGTTCCCGCGATGCCCGAAAAAGACCTGCTCGAAGGGTATAAAAAAATAATCTCGGAAATCTATTCCCCGAAAAAATACTTTGAGCGCTGTTTCACGTGTATCACGCGACTGCCGGTCAAAAATATAAACAGAAAATCAACTGTCACCTTGGCTGAAATACGCGCTTTTCTCCGTTCACTGGTGCGGCAGACTTTTTCGAACTATTCGGGCCACTATCTGAATTTTCTCTGGAAGACCCTGAAGGAAAGGCCAGAATACTTTCCGCTCGCGGTCGCATTCGCGATCAAGGGGCACCATTTCTTCACCATCACTGAAAACATCCTTAAAGCTGATGAGCTGGCAATGCAGCTTGCCAGGGCGACAAAGATGGCTCAGTACGGCATGGGCCTGATCGCCCGGTCAGGCGCGCGGCTCACGCCCGAGGTCGCCGCGCTGAAAAAACAGATATGCTCGTTCATGAAAAAAATTCGCAGAACCTATTCGCGTGTAGGCAGGGACGTGCAGTATTACCTGCGCGAGCAGTTTGAGGATTGCGAAGATTTCTTTAATTCATTTCTGCAGCAGACAGCCTGCTGCAATTAACCGGGTTTCCGGCGGGTAGGTCTTCCCTTACCGTTATTCCCGTTTTCCTGTTTCATGAGATACATGAAATCGATCACCGCGGGGAGGATGAGTAGCGCGGTGAACATGCACGTAATGATCCCGACAAGGAGGATGACCCCGAAAGCGGACACGCCGTTATGACGCGCGGGGACAATGCTGCCCAGGCCGACCATGATCGCGAACGCGGCGAAAGCGAGCCCTCTTCCCGTGGTTTTGGTCGCGACAAAGGCCGTAATTGACGTGTCTTCCCTCCACCGATGCACGATCCTGAGGCCATAAACGACCCCCAGCCCCAGCAGAAGCGGCAGGCCCGCGATATTGGCCACGTTATAATCGATATCCAGCAGATACAGGGCGAGCTGCAACCACAGCATCCCGATAAAGAGGGGCATCAACGCGAGCAGCACGGCCCGGGGCCGCCTGAAGTCGACAATGAGCAGGATGATAATGACCGCGAACGAATAAAGCATGGCCTCGAAAATCGAACTTGCCGCCTGCCTGACATAGACCCGGTGGGTAACCGGGAAGCCAGTCACATCGGGCGTTATCTTTTTCAGGCTCCGAACGAACCGATCAAGAAAATCGATGTCCCAGATGGACCCTGATGGCGAGACCATGGCGACATAGGTGCCCGAGGGGCTTTTAAAACGGTTGATGATCTCCGGGGGGAAGCTCTCTTCAGTGATGATCGAAGGGTTAAAACTCTGCCGCACGATCCGGGTAGCTTTTTCGACGTTCAAAAAAAGCTCATTTTCAAAGCGCAGCGTCCGCCTCAGGGCATAATGCTGATTTGCCGAGAAGCGCCCGCTGACCATTTCAATCCCCGAAAGGACGCGGTCGATTTCTTCAACCAGGGCGGTCTGCCCGTTCGCGAAGGCCTTTTCCTGCGCCTCTTCAAGGGACGAAGTCATGCGGGCGAGGATGCGCCGGTAATCATCCGCGCCGCGGCCGTTTTTTTTAAGCGTGATGGCGAAATTTCCCAGGTAGGGTTTAATTTTTTTGATGATTTTGATTTTTTCTTCCTGGTTATCAGGGATGAGTTCCGCCAGGGAATCGACCCTGCTCACCGTGGCCAGCATCTCAACCTGGCCAGTGATCTTTTTCAGCTGTCCGAGGTCCCTGCTGGTTATCATCGCTGATGAAATCTTAAAGTCGCTGTTGTCCTCCATCCGCTGCTGATACTTCGTCGATTCCACGTTCCGGGGAAGAAGTTTCAGCACATTGTAATCCATCTTCATGCGGGTCGCCGCGAAAATACTGAAGCCCGTCACGACCACGCTGACCCCGATAATGACCAGGTGGATTTTTTTATGTTCCAGCTTGACCGCCTCACGCACGGTTTCACGGACGTGATAATTCCTCGGCTCCACCGGGATGAGCATCAGCAGCGCGGGCATCATGAGAAAGGTTGTTGCCATGATCACCACAAGGCCGATGCCCGCGGCAAGACCGAGTTCAGAATATCCCTGGAACCGGGACAGGGAAAGCGCGAAAAAAGCGAGGCTCGTGGTCAGGCCGCCCGAAATGATCGACCGGCTGGTAAGGACCACCGACGTGTATACCGCCCGTGCAGGGACTGTACCGTTTCCCAGTTCCTCTTCAGTACGCTGGAGCAGGTATATGCCGAAGTCGATCCCGATGCCGAAGAGCACGGCAAGGAACGATGAGCTGATGAGGTTCAGCTTGCCCAGAAGTATCGTTATCAGGCCCAGAGAGATGACCAGGCCGCACACTGTGGGAATGATCGCGATGACCGTCTTCTTGAATGAACGGAAGCCGAGAAGCAGAACCAGGGACACGATGAAAATGGACGCTATTGCTGCGTGCCCCACATCCGAATAGATGATTTCCGTTTCCATGAACACGTGCGCGGGCATTCCGGTGAACGCGTATTTGACCTTGTCCTTTAATTCGGGATATTCGTCAAGGGCGCGGGCGCAGGCTTTATGCATATCGGCCATGAAAGGGCGCAGGTACGTTATTTCGTCATTATAGTTTTTCGGCTGGACAAAGATGAACAGCATGCGGAAATCACGTGAGAACAGGTAGCCGCCGCTTTCCAGCATCGCGAGCTGTCCGAAGCCTGAAAGGGAAAGTTTTTCGGCCACTTTCAGTTTCATCTGCCGGGGGTTCTCAATCCATTCATTCCATTCGGTGAGCACCGCCCTCAAAAAAAGCAGGATGTTCTTTGCCGATTCCATGGATATTGACGAGTCAGGATTTTCCAGGTTCACGGTGACCAGGTCAAGCAGGGAATACAGGCTGGAAATATTCTCGATTTTATCGATCCAGTGCCGGTTTTTACGCAGAAGTTCAAGTCCCCGGTTCAGGTTATCAACGGAAATATAAAGAGGGGCCTGTTTTATCAGAAGGGCGGTATCGATCTTGTAAAACAGGGACTTGACCCATTTTTTATCACGTTCCAGCTGCCGGGCAAAAACATCAGCGTACACCTTGCACGCTTCAGTGTCTCCTTCGAGTACAATAATAAGGTTATCGGATGCGCCGAATTCCTTATTATATTTCAGATATCGGGCCTGTTCAGGGTCGTCCTTCGGTATCAGGTTCTGCTGTGACGAAGAGATGGTAAGTTTCGGTATAAAGGCTCCCAGGGCCAGGGTTATGAGAGCCATGATAATGAGAAGCATCTTCCCCCGTTTGACTGACAGGTTATAGATGGCTTTGAGAATTTTCTGCTGCATATCGTGTTATGTGCCCCTGACGTGTACTCATCACTCCTGATCAGTGTTCAGTCATGAAAACAATAAATAACCACATAAAATAGTACCATAAAACCGGGAGCATGTCTACAGGTTTCCCAAAAAACCCGGAAAGAATCAGTGCCATTTGCAGACAGTCTTTAAATGGCACGACATTATTGTAAGTCCATGTTACATATATAATTTAATGATTTCCGGACCGGGCTAAACAACCGGAATTCTCATCTTTATTTTCATATTGTAAAGGAGATAAAATATGAAAAACAAACTCTTTCTGTTACCAGTTTTTTTATTTATCATCACCCTGACCCTTACTAACTGCAGTGACAGCAGCAGCGGCGGTTCAGGGGCAGATTTCGACCCGAGTCAGTACTACACCCAGACCGAGGTTGACGCTCTTATTGACGGTGTTGTTGCCAATGAAGACGCGGATGGCCAAAATATCACGGCCAATGACTGGGCGGGCCGCACCGCTACAGGCTGGGACGCTCCTGACGGAGCGAAAGGCGCGATCATGGAACTCTTGATAACTAACGCCTCAGCATCGGATATTACGACATATATCGAAGTTTCCGCATCTGATACGACTGGAGCAGCAATGGGCACATCCATGACAGCCCCCAACGATGGCGTTTATTATTCAAAAATATTCTATGTTCCCGTAACCGGTGGTGCAACTATAGTGGCGTATCATCCCTATTCATCCGGGCATTCAGGTATTACAGATTTATCATCTTTAGCAGGTTATACTATAACGGTAACACCGGTTGCCTGGTTTCAATAATTCTTGACTTATAGCAGATCACGAAACAATTAGTACATTGTCATTCCGGTCGTAGCGTTAGCGAAGTACCGGAATCTCATACAAAAAGACTATCCTATGAGATTCCTGCATGCGCAGGAATGACAAAAAATGCTTTAATTTAATCGTTAACCGCTATAAATTACTATAAGTAAAATATTTCAACGGCCCATAAAAGGGCCGTTGAAATAGATGGACCACACAATCATGAACTATTTTTTAAACTACATCACTGCACTACTTTTAACAATTAGTTTTCTTTCCTGCACCGAAACCGCCCCCCCTCCGGGGCCGCACCGGTGGCAGGAAACAACCATCGGGTTCTACCTGAACAAAGAAGCGAACCTGCTCACCGAAACCGTGGTGCGCGAGGGTTTCCAGAACTGGGGCGAAAAGACGCATTTCACCTTTGTGTTCAAGGGCCGCAACCGCGCGGGCCTGAAAAAAGACGGCAAAAACACCGTGTCCTTTCTCATCAAGTGGCCCGATGAAATTCCCATCAACAAAACCGCCTA
>DAIUKG010000011.1:0-104004 GCA_036848375.1 Spirochaetota bacterium | reverse complement strand
GATGACAACAAAATGTGTTATGAAACGGTTGCCCCTAAAAATAATTTGCTACCATTTTCATACGATAAAGACTAATTTGTTCTTGATTGATTTTACTGTTCATAAATAATACACCCAGAAAAGTTTCCATTCTGTGCCAATGATTTTCCGGAGGGAAGATGAGGATTATTGCGGTTTCTAACAATAAGGGAGGGGTCGGCAAAACAACCAGCACGGTCAATATCGCCGCAGCTCTTCATATTCTGAATAAAAAAGTTCTGGTGATAGATATTGACCACCAGGCTCAGGCGACCTACCATCTGGGGATTAATCCAAAAGAACTGAACTACAGCATTTTTGAATTGCTGAAAGGAGAAATCACGTATAATGATCTCATTTTTGACAGAAATGGGTTGTCTGTTCTGCCGGCAAAACCGGACCTCAAAGATCTTGATTTTCTTCCCTTCCCTGCAAAAGAATTTCTTTTAAAAGAAGCAATGGAAAAAATAACCGGCTTCGATTTCGTATTAATAGACTGCCCGCCATCACTTGGCATATTAACCCTGAATGCACTGGCATATGCCAATGAAATTTTCATCCCCCTGCAACTTCAATTCCTTCCATTTCATGGGATGTACAATCTTTTCGAGGGAGTCCAGATGGTGAAACAGCGACTCAATAAAGCTATTGAAATCACGGGAATAATTGGAACCATGTATAATTCAACGAAAACTATCAATAAGGAAGTGCTTGATGAAACGGAATCACGTCTTCCCGGAAAATTATTTAATACAATTATTCGTGAAAATGTTTCATTACAGGAAGCCCCGAGTTGGGGGAAGACTATTTTTGAATACAAGCCTGAAAGCAATGGTGCAACTGATTATATGAATTTAACAAAAGAAATTATTAAACGATATGAGCAGATATAAATAAATGAACATAAAATTTGAATTGAAATAAAATTATTTGACAGAAGTTATTTTTAATCACAAGATGTACTGGATTTTAATCAAGGTGTTACCTGTGTTAAAAAAATAAAAGCAGGACGAAATAATGAGTATTAAATATAAAATAATGTTAATCCTCGGTCTTTGTACAATTATTAGTATTGGATCTTTTTTTATAATCAGTAAAATATTTGATAATCTTGAAACCCAACTTCTTGAAAAATGTGACATGGAAGCACTTCTGGGCGCAAGAATGATGAGTGAAACCATGACACTTCTCGTCGATTCAAAAAAACTTACTGTAAATGATATTTTTGATACCAACTACATTGAGATAAAGGGGTCGAATCCAAAAAAATATCATACCAGATATGATTTAGTTTTTGATAAGTATATTCAAAAAGTTCAAGATGAATTTTTAAAAGACCCCGATGTAGATTTCGCCATACTTGTTGATAAAAACGGTTATGCGCCGACTCATAACTCAAGGTACTCATTGCCTGAATCAGATGATCATAATCAAAATATTCACTTCAGCAGATCGAAAAGAAATTTTGCAAAATTTCCTGCAGTAAAAAATTCAATCATTTTCAGAGGACCCGGAACAATTAAAACTTACTATGAACGGGATACCGGCGAAAAAATGCTTAATATCGCTGCGCCGGTGACATTGAACGACAAACACTGGGGAGTTTTCATTGTCGGGATTTACCTGGAACGACTCAACGCAATTAAAAACCAGATGTCAATACTTATAGCGAGTTTCATGTTTGTTGTTATAAGCTTAACGATATTGATTCTGGTAGCTGTCATGCCTCGAAAAATATTTTCAACGGATCTTGATATCCCTAATTATTAATATGAATATTATTGAACCATTAATCATATACACATCTATAAATCAGTTTTTTTCATTATTTGAAAAATGACTAAAACCTGATTTTACCAGAATGGATCAGCTAACCTTAGTTTAGAGAAGTTTTCCTATAATAACTTTACGATTCGACATTCTCCCTGTTGTATCTTTGTTTCCAGCAATTTGATCAATTTTCACATTCTTAATGGCTTATTAAACGCCTGTTAAACGTATATTTCTCTTGACTTTTTGTAAAATGGTCTTTTAATTATTAATAACCGGATTTAATAATTATTCCCTTCGGGGAGATTTAATGTACGGGAGGTAACATCTTTATGCCGCTTATTTCAGAGAACGTCGTTAAAAACGCTGAGAAATGTAAAAAGTTTGTTTCATCAGTGATGAAAACCGTTGACAGAGAAGGTGCTCTCGATGAGCAGATCGAGGGTGTAATCAAGGCATTATGTAATGTAGCTCCGTATCAAAAAGACTTTAGAAAAGTCTATGGAGTGGGGCCGTATGATTATTTCACCAAACCCGAAAACAGATTAATTTAATTATGTGACTTATTGCGAGAATGCAGGCCGGCTCAAAGCCGGCCTTTTTTTTATATATGGTGGTATAAAATCAAATTTATTAATCGCGCAACGAAGTATGCTCCTATGAGAAGAAAAATGGGAATGGTGAAAAAAAATGTCAAGACTTCATGAGGTTTAACGACAGTAGGATGTAATACTTTTTTTCCAAAAAAATTTAAATGATAATTTTCTGGAAGCTGGGCCCGCTGATATATTTTTCTAAAAATTGAGATTTTTATGGTCAGCATTATAACCAGTATAACACCTGAAACAATCCATAACATATAGGTAAAATTAATTTCATAAATCAAACTTGGCTTAAGCATTGCGGTAATGCTTATGGATAATGCCAGGAGCACATTGGTTATTGTAGTATTGAGATAACCACGAAGATATTTTTTTTCCTTTTCAATGACATAACGCATTAAATATCGCAGATGAATTGCAAAGGAAATAATCAATCCGATGAGCAATAATGTTATTATCATTCAGGTATCTTTATACTGATAAAATTACTTTTCTAGTGTTTAAGTCGATTTAAAAAAGAGAAAAAAAATCAAGAGATAAGTTTCACTGTTGCGCTATAATAGCCCAATTAATTTAAGTTTTAAATAAATGTTACTAGTATTGATAAAGCAATTCTATTAAGAAATTAAACAGAGGATGAATAATTTATCTATTTATTAAAAAAATAAGACATAACATAAAAGATGTCAAGACTTTTATACAAAATCAATCTTCCAGCCTGTCAGCAAACCGTGCCTTCAGTGCATAATAGGCTTTTGATGCTTCTTTCCGGACATTTGAATTCTGGTCATTGAGCGCCTTTTCCAGGGCGGCCATCGCATCCATCCCGCCAAGTTTTTCCAGTGATTTGACTGCCTCTAAACGTACATCAAAATATGGATCATTGAGCATGCGTGAGATAAGGCTTATTGAATCACGGTCACGGAGGATTCCGAGGGTTGAAATTGCTGCGATTCGTATATTTTTATATTCATCACTGCATGCCTTTTGAACCAGAGGAATACCGTCTTTGCGTTTCTGGGTTCCGATATATTTTATAGTTTCAAGCCTTCGCGACATGCTTTCATTCATCAGTTTAACCAGAAGCATGAGAGGAGCATCATTAAGAGCCTGTTTTGCTTTTTCAGAATCAATACTTTCCAGCGCCTCCCGGGCAGCCCTTCTTACCGTTGTGTTATTGTCCATAAGGGCTCCGATAAGAGGATTTATAACGTTTTCCGACCCGATCTGTCCCAAGGCCTTAACTGCTTCAAGACGGATGGTATGCCGATTGTCATGTATCCTTTCAGCCAGATGCTTTACCGAGAGAGTGTTTTTCAGGGCGCCCATGGTCCTGATAGCTTCAATCTGGATAAGAGGTTTTTTATCATTCAGTGCGAGAACAAGAATATTTGAAATAGCTTCTATGCCTACATGGGCAGTTTTTGCCAGAATCTGTAAAGCATCGATTTTATCTCGCTGTGAACCATCAAGAATAATAGAATGAATTTTTTGATAAAGCCCCTCTTCTCCCATTTCGGCGAATTTTAAAACAGCAATTGTTCTAATGCTCGGGTCAGGGTCATCCATCATCGCATGAAGTTTTTTATATAAAGGATCTTTATTTGTCTGCAGTTTTTTCAAGAGGACTAAAAAGGCCTGCCTGCGGATTTCGACATTGCGGTTTTTTAGATGTTTGGCAATTACATCGAGTTTTCCTTCTTCTTCTAGTTTTTCGATATGAGGTCTGAATAATGCCATAAAAAATACCAATTCCTTATAATTTAATAATCATTGAACTATTATAATTATAAACCAAGTAATCACTAATGCAAAAGTAAAAAAATTTCAGGATATGTAATAATTTATATATAAGTTTTTCTTACCGATTTAACACAATCATTGAATAAAAGTCAATACAAAAGATAATAAAATTTGCTTTCATTGATTTCATTTAATAATTGACAAAGAAGAATTAAAAATTATTTTTTGAAAACTAATATTGATTATGAAAAACATTAAGTGGTATTTAATACTGACGCTGAGCCTTCTAGCTGCGTCGGCGGTAAGCTATATTTTTCAGATAGTAATTTTTCATAATCAACACGACACGTTCTTCTATCTCCTTCAGGATTTATCATTTGTTCCAATAAACGTTTTATTAGTTACTCTCATCATTGACAAACTTCTTGAAAAAAAAGAGAAAGAAAATCTTATTAAGAAACTAAATATGGTGATAGGAGTTTTTTATAATGAAATCGGTATAAGTTTAATGACCCTGCTCGTCGAAAAAAATATAAACAGCGGATCGATAAGTCATCAATTAGTAGTGTCTTCACAATGGGATGATAAAAAATACGCTGAGACTATAAAAAAAATAACTTCTTTTTCTTATAAATTTGAGCTCGATTCATTTTTCCTGGATAAAATTAGAAGATTTCTTGTTGAACGAAGACAAACTCTTATCGAGTTACTTGGTAATCCGAATCTGTTGGAACATGATTCTTTTACCAACATGATTCTTGCCGTATTTCACTTAACCGATGAACTTGATCATCGGGATGATTTTTCCATCTTGCCTGAATCTGATGCAAGACATTTGAGCGGTGATTTGAACAGGGCATATTCCCTTCTTTTAGCGGAATGGCTTCTGTACCTGAGCCATTTAAAAAAGACGTATCCGTATCTCTTCTCGATTGCATTAAGGAAAAACCCCTTTGATTCAGAGAGGAATATCATTGTCACTGAATAATTACTTCCTACCCCACATCCTGTTTATTAAACTGTTCAACGTCAAATATCGGAAAATCTTGCTTGTTTATTGTATCTGTCTACTGGCACTTATTGCTTCCTGTTCTAAACCTCTTGCAGTAGAAAATATGGGAATTTTTACTCCTTCACGCATAAATGATGTTGCCGGGCAGGATGGATTTTCTTCCATACCGCTCAATGAATCTGTTATGATGTGGACTTTCGGCGATACGATCCTGGGGAAGTGGGATTCTCCCCCTTCCGTCTCAACTACCTTTGAAGAATCAGCCAGGTTCCGGGAGATGATTCCCAATTCACTTGCCTTTTCTGATATACCCACTGATGCCAATATTACTGACCTCGCTTTTCATTATTATCGCAATAAAAATAAAGTAACTACGTTTATATCGTATAATAAAAATGAAAACCCGATGAAGATCAGGTTCTGGGCCCTGGATGGAATCAAGATAAATGACAGCGTATACGTTTATTATGTTAAAATTGTCATAAAAAACAGGACCAGCCCAGAACTTTTTACGGTGTCAGGGACCGGCCTTGCCCAATGGAAGCAACCAGTAAACTGGAAAATCGGGGAAGCGGTTAATTTCAAGCGTCTTGGGATTTTATTTAATGGGAATTACCCTGTTTTTGGCGATTCAGTAATATCCCTCAATGGTTGGCTTTACATCCTGGGCCATAAGAAAACAGGACCTGAGTCAGTATCAGCATTCATTGCAAGGGTGAAAACTCATGAAGTGACAAAATCCGACTGTTACGAATACCTCAATGCAGAAGGTACATGGTCTGGCAATATCAGGGACGCAATTCAGCTTTTTCAGGATGTAGCCGGTGAACCTTCATTGTCATTTAATAAAAAACTCGGCTCCTTTGTCATCATTTACTGCAGCTTTGATGGCTCGATAAAAGCACTCACCTTTAATAATTTTGAAAAACTAGTACCTTGCTCTGCTGAAACTATCTACCGTCCTCCCTTGCTTCAACCGATTCCCCAAAGGCCATTGCTTTTCTATTATTCGGGCAAAGAGATTGTTGCCACAGAAAATGCTTTATATGCAATTTACATCAATCCGGCAATATATCAGCCAATACTTATTAAAATTCCCTATCCTGTTCTTTCAAACTAATAATATTCACATAAAAACAAAACAACTCCCCTTCAGACTCGAACATAATCAGCATAAAACGAAATAGATCGTATTTTTTTAAGAAAAAGCTTGACGTAAAAACTAACATTGTATACTCATGTAAACAATGTTTACACTTATTATTGGTGGCTTCCATGAATATATCAAGTTTAGAACCATTTTTTAATCCTTCTTCCGTTGCAGTTATCGGCGCTTCAAATTCTCCCTTTAATCTCGGTGGTACAATATGCAATACCCTTAAAACCTGCGAGAAATTGAGGGAAAATATATATGCGGTTAATACCAAAGGTGAAGATGTACACGGTTGTCCGGGATATACTTCCATAAAGGACATCCCTGCTCCTGTTGAACTTGCAATCATCATTGTCGCAGCCAAAGCGGTACCGGCTATTGTGCATGAAATCGCTGAAAAGGGAACCAGGAATATAATTATTGAGAGTGCCGGTTTCTCTGAAATGGGTGAAGAAGGGAAAACAATGCAGGCAGAGATCAATAAAACCATCCGTGATCATAATATCCGCGTCATGGGCCCCAATTGTCTCGGAGTTCTCAACTCCCATAAACGCTTCTGCTGTTTTTACGGAGCACAGGAACATACGTTTGATCGTGTCTATCAAAATCCTGGAAGCATATCCTATGTAATCCAGAGCGGCGGGCTGGGAGTTTTAATCCTCGAATCATTCGCAACGGATATTGTTAACGTGAATAAACTGGTCAGCATCGGGAACAAAACCGATGTTGATGAAGCTGATATGATTGATTATTTCAGCCAGGATGAAACTGAAGTAATCGGCATGTTCCTTGAAAATGTAACCGAAGGCCGCCGCATGATGGAGGCAGCCCGGAAATGCACCAAACCGATTTTAATTTATAAATCAGGCAGGACGTCAGAAGGCGCCCGCGCCGCGATGTCCCACACTGCCGGGATGGCAAACAACGACCGTATCTTCAATGCCGCCTGTCGTCAATCAGGGATCATCCGCCTGAAGACGATTGACGAACTTCATTCCATGCCGAAAATGTTTACATCCATGCCTTTATTGAAGGGAAAAAACATTGCAGTGATCACCAACTCCGGCGCTTTTGGCGGCATTATCGCTGACCTGTTCGCCGAAGCCGGCCTTTCAATGGTCCGCTTGAAACCGGAGACACAGGAAAAGCTCAGTAAAACAGGAAAACTTTTCAACACCGGCAACCCTGTTGATATCGGCCCGGCCATATTGCCCGAGACTTTTCTGAAAATTTATGAAATACTTCTGCAGGCGGACGAAGTGGACGGCCTGCTTCCGATACCCAGCGTGTGGCAGGAGTTTATCATCAATACAATCGTCGAGCTGCAAAAGATGTGCAATCATTACCAGAAACCGGCCGCGACATACACCCCTAACGCCGTATGGAAAACACTTGACATAAGAAGCAAGTATCTGGTTCCAATATTTCAATCTCCGGAGGAAGCGGTAAGAGCGCTCCAGATTTCATATTTTCAGCATTTATCGTTACAAAAAAAACTTTCAATAAATTCAGGAGCGGCATGTTCCGCCAACTGAGACTCATCGCAGGAGAAAAACCATGAATGACATCATCACTTCAGCAATAAAAAAAGGCCAAAAAGCTCTTTCTGAATATGACTCAAAAAGAATCATCCAGTCCCTTGGCATTGCAATAACAAGAGAAGATCTTGCTTTGAAGGAAGAAGATGCCGTGGTCTTTGCTGAACAGTACGGGTATCCTGTTGTTCTCAAGGGTTGTTCCCATACGCTCACCCATAAAACAGAATTCGGCATGGTTAAGCTCAATCTGAAAAACAGTGCCGAAGTACGAAAAGCATACCAGGAAATTGTATCAGCCGGCTTAAACCTTGACGGAGTTCTTGTTCAGGAAATGATCAAAGGAGACAGGGAATTTGTCATGGGCCTCAGCAGGGACCCCCAGTTCGGCCCCTGTGTGATGTTCGGGATGGGAGGAATTTACACTGAAATCATGAAAGACGTATCATTCAGAATAGCACCGATAACACGGGATGATGCCGCGGAGATGCTTGAGGAAATACGGATGAAAGAGCTTCTTGACGAGTTTCGCGGCAGCCCGGCAGTTGAAAGAGACACCCTCATTAATGCCCTTGTCGCAATTGGGAACCTCGGGTTTAACAATGATGAGATCGCCGAAATCGACATCAATCCCGTTATTATTTGCGGAAATAAACCGGTCGTTGTTGACGCACTGGTTATTTTGAATACCACCTCTGATTAAATAACACTGCAAGCCCCGCCAACCCCAGGCGGGGCTTCTTTTTTTCCTCATTCCTGTTTAATAATTGTTTACGATGTTCGCTGGGCAGACTTTTCAATATCTTTCAATGCACCTAATAATTTCTTTCGTTCAGCCATGTCCCGCGAAAAACGTTCATTCATGCATTCATAGCACAGCTGATAGGCGAATGCAATTATGTGAACAAATACGCCGTCCCTCATGGAATCGGTAATAACTCTCTTTCCTTCAAGGCGCGCGCTCAGGGGCCTGTTGTCTTCAAAACCCTTTATGCTGCAATCAAAAAACGGGAGAGGATATCCCTCCTCTGTGATGAGGACTTCAACAGCCGGCTTAAGAGGTGTCCGTATAATACTGCGCGTCTGAAGATTTTTTCCCCGGGCTATCCAGTTGCCGTGGTTTTCATAGTGAGGCTGTAATACGCGCGCCAGGCGATAAAAAAAATCACCGATCATGGTTATAAAACTGTGCACATGATTCATGGTCTGAATCTGTCCCTTCATTATCTTTTTGATTTCGTCATGAGAGAGGGCCAGGGTCGGATTATTGCTTCTAAAAAAATGCATTTCGTTAAGGATCGAGTTCAGGGATGACATCTCTTCACTGAAATAATCCGGCGAAAAAAGCGCCCCCCCGACAGAATCCTTTCCCAAATCAGTGAACTCAACCGTGCTGCCGTTAAGGAGTGGAACATACGCGTTGTTGAAATAATTGACCAGCGCGTCCAGGAAGCTGAAGAAGTTTTCCCGGTAGAGCGCGTCAACATCATATTTCTTTTTGTCTACCAGCTTGAGCTGTTCATCGGCCGAACGCATAAGCAGGTCTCTTCCGTTATCGTCAAGGTTGAGAAGGAGGTATTTAACTTCATACGGCTCAAGCTCTTCGCGAATAACATCCGCCTGTTTTCTTCTTCGTGATTCGGGGTCCTTCCCAACTTTTTTCAGGATATCTTCACTGTAATCCCATTTATCCGGGCTGACAACCGGCGGCTTGATCGCAAAATATTCATGCAACTCGATCTCCGTGAATGGGCGCTGATAGACCAGGGCTTCAAGAACGATATGAAGAAAATAGGTGTAATGATTGATTCCGTACCTGTTCTTCAACCATTTTGACACGAGGTTCTCTTCTTCCGGGAGCGTGGGGAGAAATGACCTGAAGGTCATGATAAATTCATATATTTTCTTTTCCTTTTCGAGGTTCCTTTTCTCTTTTGCGCTTCGGGCCTGGTCCGTGTCCGCCTGAAAGACGTCTTCTTTTTTCAGTTCATCAGTTGCCCTGAGTTTGTTTTCAACCATCAGTATTATTGACTCGCGGGTCTCGGCATCAAGCCTGAGGAAAGAAAAATAATTTGCCACCGAAGCGCGAAGCTCACGTTCAAAATTCTGAGCGTCCATCCACTTCAATGACTCATAAGGATATTTGATCAACGGCTCCTCGAGAAGCCACCTGCGAATTTTCCGCAGGTAATTAAAAACCAGAGGGTTCTCAATTGTTTCATCGTTGAGAATGTCATTGAGCAGTGTGTTTATACGGGAAATTACAATGCCCTGAAAATCGGATAGTTCACCAAAAAGCTTGAGAAGATTCTTTGAAGGGATCAGGCGTTTCTTAATGCCAAGGCCGATTCTGTTGTTCTTATGAATGAGATAACGTTTTTTGAAAAGCTTGAGATGCCGGTATTTTTCGTGGATTTCGTTGATAAAATAGGATGTTTCGGTCGGTGCCGACATGGGGGATTCCGGCTGGGCCGGCGCATGTTTTTTTTTGCCTGCTGTCGCGCCGCCGGAAGGGGCACGTCTGCGGTTCGCGGGCTTCTGCACAACTTTATCCGGGCATGATTGGACCAGTTCTATGATCGCGCGATAACGCTCTTCCGGGGGTATTTTGTCATTTTTAATCAGGGAGCGGACAATTTCCATCTTCGCAGGAGGGATGTCCTTATCAAGGAGCATGGATTTCGCTCTGCGTTCAATCTTTTTTATTTCTGAACCGTTTGCCATAGTGATGCTGTTGAAATCTCCTGTGACTGTCAGTATTAATACCGGCGGAAAAGCTCCTGTCAACCCTTTTCCGGGCTACTCACGATATGGGGGGGATGATGGGTTTTTCACCACTCACTGCGCAGCCGCTCAGCCCGTAAACCGTGACCATGATTTTTTATTTCTTCAATGGTTTTAAGACCGATCCTGAAATGCTGTTCGGTATAGCGGTTGAATATTTCGTCCGCGCTTTCTTTACTCTTGATCCCTCCTTTCTTAAGCGGCATGTCTGAAATAAGCATAATCGCGCCGATCGGCAGGTTCAACGCATACGCTACGGCAAAGAGCGTGGCTATTTCCATATCGATCCCGAGTATCCGGTGCTTCAATACGTAATCAACGAATTCCTGGTCGAACTCCCACATTCGGTAATCGGTTGTCATCATGATCCCGGAAACGGGCTTTGTTCTCAGTTCATCTTTAATTACTCGTTCGCAGATGCGGTTTATCCAGAAACTGGGCTGCGCCGGAACATTCGGCTGAAGGTAATGCTTGCTGGTCCCTTCATCACGCACACTCGCGGTCGGGATAATGAGCCTTCCGATTTCAAGTTCATCGTCTATGCCACCGCACATCCCCAGCATGAGAACACACTGGACCTGGTCGAGAAAAGAAAGACAGTGGGCAACAATCCCCGCAGAAGGAGAACCCACCCCGAAATTGATGATGGAGATGTCTCTTTCTTTATCATGGACCACGTTCCAGTACCCTGAAATTATCGGGGAGCCGGTAAGCTTTGAGAAATAATCAATATATCGCTGAAAATTCACCAGCAGAATATATGAACAAAAATCGCTTGTGGGAGATCCGGTATACCGTTCGAGAGTGCTTCTCGCATAAGTATCCGGCCTCAGGGTCTTTGTCATGGCTCACCTCGAGTTGTCTTTTTTAAATAATCGGTTTCACGGATGATGCGGGTTAAACGATTTTTGGAATAATAGCATCAAAATAATGGGGAAACTAAATTCTAATTAAGAGTTTATTTTTTTGGCAGGATGATTGTTTTTTGATTGATTTTTTTAATTTTTCACTACTGTTTAAAACAGACAATTGATTTCAAACAGGTTTTTAGGAGAGATATAATGAAAGTAGCTGTAACCGGAGCCTCCGGGCATGTGGGGGCCAATCTCGTACGCACATTAATCGAACAGGGCCGCAAGGTCAAAGTTCTGGTAAGAAAGGATACCCGCGGGCTTGACGGATTAAATGTTGAAAAAATTCCCGGAGAAGTAACCAACAAAGATTCCCTTCTGCGCTGTTTCGATGGCGTTGATACGGTATTTCATTGTGCCGCATTAATTTCCATTGACCGCATTGATGCCAATGATGTTTATCACATAAACATTGACGGGCCTAAAACCATCGTCGAAGCATGTCTTGAATGCGGTGTGAAACGGCTTGTCCATTTCAGTTCCATTCACGCATATTCATCTCATCCGGAAGACGAAATTATAGATGAGAACCGTCAACTCGCTTCAGATAAAAGCCATTTCCCGTATGACCGCTCCAAAGCACTGGGGCAGCAGGAAGTACTTAAAGGCGTTGAGAAAGGCCTGGATGCGGTTATCGTCAATCCCGGTGCGGTGATCGGGCCCAACGATTTTAAAATATCCCGTATGGGAAGTGTCATTCTGGATATTTATCACCGCAAGCTGCCCATGTATCCCATGGGCGGATACAACTGGGTCGACGCGCGGGACATCGTTCTGGGCGCCCTTGCCGCAGAAAAAAAAGGGCGAACCGGCGAAAGCTATCTCCTAACCGGACACTGGGCAAGCTTTTCCGAGCTGGCAGCCATTGTCGGACGCTGCGCCGGGATAGACACCTCGCGCATGCGAATTCCGGCGTGGACAGCTGCAATGGCAGCGCCCTTTTCAATTATGATGGCCAGGATCACCAAAACACAGCCCCGGTTAACCCCCATGGCGGTCCGTTCCATAAAAATGCACCGTTATATTTCGCACATGAAAGCCACTGAAGAGCTGGACTACCGCCCCAGGCCTCTTGAAGAAACGGTCCGGGACACCCTTCACTGGTTCGAAGAGCGCGGGGTGCTTGAACAGTACGCAAATTGAAGGTATTTATGAAAAAGAAAAATTTCGCCTACCAGTATGGGCCATGGGCTCTCGTTGCAGGAGGATCCGACGGTATCGGCCGTGCGTTTTCACTTGAACTCGCACGGCGCGGACTTAATGTGATCATAGTCGGGCGACGAGAGCACCTCCTTCGTTCCGTTTATTCGGAAATAAAAGAAAACTATCCGGTCCAGGTTAAAGCAATAAAGACCGATCTCAGAAAAAATGAATCCAGAAATGGCTTGATGAATGCCACAGCAGGCAAAGAGATCGGCCTTCTTGTTTATAACGCGGCCATGAGCCCTATCGGCGAATTTATCGACACACCAGCGGATGATCTCTATGGAGCAGTCGAGACCAACTGCCTCGGCCCTCTTTCACTGGTGCGCCATTACGCGTCCCTGATGAAACCCAGAGGAAAGGGCGGCGTTATTCTCATGTCAAGCATGACAGCCTTCCAGGGCACCCCCCTTGTCGCTGCGTATGGAGCGACCAAGGCTTTTAATCTCATCCTTGCCGAAGGCATCGGGTATGAACTGTCTCCATCAGGGATTGATGTTCTCGCGTGCTGCGCGGGTGCCACCCTGACTTCAAATTATATCAACAGTAAGCCGGACCGTTCGCGCAAGCCGCCTGCGACAGAAATGACTCCGGAGATGGTTGTTGAGGAAACAATGAAAGCCCTGGGAAAAAAGCGCGTGCTCATCCCCGGCAGGCTGAACCGCATTTTCGGATTTATTCTGTCACGGCTCCTGCCACGGAAGCTGACGGTTTCACTGTTCGGAAAAAACATGTATTCACTCTATAAAAATTTGAATTAAAATTATTGCGCTAATTGCGTTGACATAATTTTTCAATAGTGGATACTGGCAGCGCCCCGGCATATTAACAATAGAGGGCCCACAGTGGAATACTCCTATTTCGACAGGCATGGAAATATCATTGATTACTATACGATCTTCAACATCCCCAGGGACGCCGGGATTGACCAGATTAAAAGCGCGTTCAGATCACTGATAAAAAAATACCATCCCGATACATCCCCATCAAATTACGATCATATCACTGAAAAAATTGAAATAATCATCAAGGGCTATCGTGTTCTTTCGGATGAGATTTCCCGCATTGAGTATGACAGGGTCCTGTACAACAATAAAAAAACCGGGCCCGACGGGACCGCGATCATCCCCAAAAAACGGATACGCCCGTCAGTTCTGCTCAGTGAAATGCTCAAGGCGCAGTTGCTTCCCAAAGACGTCAAAAGAAAAGACATTATGGAAAATTTCGGCCAGGACATCGAAATCTTTATCACGCCCATAGAAGCACGCTCAGGGGCCACTGCCTATATCGAGCTTCCCGCAAAAATGCTGTGCCCGGTGTGCAAAGGGAGTGACCGTCACTGCTATATCTGCAGGGGTATCGGGCGTATCAACTCATCTTCCCAGATTGAAGTGAGAATTCCCCCGCATGTAGACGACTCAACATTCATTGATGTGGACCTCATCAGAATGGCGCCGGACAAGTATACCTCCTTCTGTTTTAAAAACCTGCGCATCAAGATCACGATCAGCGAAAAGATACAATAACCGCTATCAGCATATCAGTAAATTAATATACTGAATAAAAAGATTCTAATGTCTTGACTTTCTTCCCTATAAGAGTATCCTATAATTAAATATATCTAATTAATCAACAAGTTACTATAATAAATAATTATGGGCACCTCTAAAAATCAGGAGTTTCATTATTATCAAATATGATAACTCCTGATTTTATCAGATATTGTGCCCACAAGGGAACATCAAAAATGTAATTTATAGAGGTTCCCTTATGGTAAACTCTATTTATTTACCATAAGAAAAATATATAATATATTTCTCCAGCTATTTTAATCGTTTAGAATGAGTATCATTTTGAACGGCTCACGGCTTTTTCCCGTAAATTTTCTCATTATTTACGCACTTGTACTTAATTTATTTATTTCAAATACAATTAAAATAAAAAACGAAAATACAATTTTCAAAAATAAATTAATTAAAGGCTCTCAAGGAGAATTTTTTATAAAAACTTTAAGGGAGTATATATATGTATAAAAATATAAAAGTAAATGAATATCTTCTTCGTGATATACTGAGTGCTTTATTCAGAAAGAAGCATATTGTTCCAATTTGTGTTTTAATAATACTAATAGTGACTTACATTATATTAGAATTTCAGACTCCCATTTATGAGGCATCTGTAAAAATGCTGGTCAGAGGCCAGGGTCAAATACAATCAACATATTATGAAGAAATTATTGGCCCAGCCATGTACCTGTCACATATCGAAATGGTAAAATCAAATCCAGTAATGGAGCTTGCCGTAAAGACGTTGAATCTTCATAAAAGACCTTTAGATTATGAAAAAGAATACGCGTCGATACTGAAATGGCCGCTTATTAATTTTATTGCTGCGAGAACACGGCAAACATACGAAACGATTCAGGATGATAAAAAAGAGGATTTTTTAATTGAGCATACTGTAAATTCCCTGAAAAATGATATCTATTGCATGCTTATACCATATACAAATATTTTTGCAATTTATGTAACAGCCTTTGACCCGGATGATGCACTTTCAATCGCTAATGTGATAAGCAGATCATACAGCATCTTTGATCAACAGCAACAACTTGCCGAACTTACATTAAGATATGGAGAATATCATCCATCAGTTCTCCAATTAAAAGACAATATTGATAAAATGACTAAAGAGCTTTCAGGTGAAAAACTTCCGACCTATGAGGCGATTGGAACTGCAAGTGTAAAAATCGTTGAGCAGGCAAGTTTATTGAATGATGGGGCTCCAGCCGGAAATAGTAAACTTCTAATTTTTATTATCGCCTTTGTCCTCAGCATACCCGCAGGTATCGGCTTGGCCATTGTCTTTGATTTCTTTGATCAGACAATTAAATCACCTCAGGATATCACAACTTATCTGGATCTGCCGGTTCTAGGCTCGATTCCCCAAAAAGGCCCCAACGAGAGTCCTCTTGTCAAAGATACTCTGGAAGAAACCAAGTATACAGTATTTTATGAAGACTTGACTGATCAACTATACATTTTTATGAAAACACAATCATTAAAATCCATATTAATAACTTCTATTATTTTCCGTGATGCAAATAACGTTATTGTCCCGAACCTTGGTCATTGTTTTTCACATATTATCCAACAAAAAACATTAATAATAGATTTAAGTTTAAAAAATCCAACGGTAAATAAAATCCTTAAAATTACTAACAATCCTGGCTTATCTCAATTTATTGAAAATTCTTTAAATGACGATGCGAATGAAGTCAATAATGTTATTAAAAAAGTCAATCCCGACCTTAGTGTGCTTACAGCCGGCAACTGCTCGCTTAATTCAGCGTTCCTTCGAGAGAACAGCAATCTAAAAAAAATCATCAATGAAATTACCCCAAATTATGATATAGTTTTAGCTGATTGCACCGGATCAAAAAATATCAATGATATCTTAATGCTTTCAGATTTTTTTGACGGCATATGTCTTGTAGTGAATGAAAAAAAAGATCGGCGTCAGGTATTGATTAATGCGATAAAATCATTAAAAAAGAATAAGGCAAATATTATTGGAGGCATTCTTAATAACAGGTCTTTTGAAATTCCAGAAGTAATCTACAAGAGGTTGTAATTATATTAAACTCTATAAAATTTATCAATATTTCGCATGACGACCTTTGCCGGAACGCCCATCGCAATTACATTTTCGGGAACGTCTTCAATTACAAGACTGTTCGCCGAAATAATTGAATTTTTTCCAATTGTAACACCTTTCAGAATACTGACATTCCTGCCGGTCCAGACATTTTCTTTAATTTCTACAAAAAAACTATTTCCTTCATTATTGTCAGCAGAAAAATTTTCATCCTTAAAGTCGTAATAATCCATAATCAAATTATTAGCTCCTATCAAACAATCGTTCCCAATAGAAATAGATTTTTTAATCTTGATAATAGTTCCAGGACCGACAACAACGTTATTGCCAATTTTCAGGTAAGGACAAACGGAGCCCTTTCTCTTTGCCTCAATCTCTGATTTATAAAATGACACATCGTTTCCGATAGTTATTTCGAGATCACCCGTGACTTGAGGTATTCCATGATAGAGAATTAAATTCCTGCCATATGTTTTGCAGATAGATTTAAAAACCGGGATATCCCATAGTTTATTTTTGATAATCTTTAAGATGTTTAAGACCGTTAACCTGATGTTGTATAACAATTTACCAAGAGTCTTATTAAATGGAATATTAATTTTATACAATGATAATATAAATTTTTTTATCTTTGCATAAGCAGGAGTTTCCCCTTTTTTAATTTTAAATAAAAAATTCATATATATGTCCGAATTAAAATGTCGCTCCTGAAAAGAAAAAGGACTAACCTGATCTATTCTACGCTATTAATTAACATGCAACAATCACTATAACATTCTAAACCAAAAATTATTATTATCAATTCATTTAATAAAAATTTAAATTGAAAAATCGAAAACAAGCATCGTGAATTTTTTTTAATAATTATTTTTAAAAGGGAATATTTGTCTGAAAATAATATATACAATAAATATTTTAAATTATAATTACTTCCTTGATTTCTGTTGTAAAAAATTATATACTACAATAAAAACATATCGAAACTGTTTGCAATTAAATATATGATATTAAAATAATCTGTATAGATGACTGCTGAATCTGATAGTTCCTGGCTAAATGCCGTATCTCAAAGCAAACAGGTTATTCCTCTGGCATAAGGCACTGTTCATTTCCATTAAGTATTCCGTTTAATTCTTAATTTTCTTCAGAATTATTTAGAAATTGAATGAATTAAAACGCTCAAGAAACAAAAAACCATGAATACATTTATAATCATATTGTTTATTTTTGTGATATATATGATTCTTCATAATTTTGTATTTATTTATTATATAAAATTATTACATTTTTTTAAAAAGACTGATGCCACTAAAACCGATAGACCTATATCGAAAATTACGATAATCATCCCGGCTTATAATGAAGAACAAACGATAGCTAAAAAAATAGAGAACATAAAACAGTGTTGTGCTGATATCACACTACCCTATGAAGTTTTAATCGGTTCTGACGGGAGCACTGATAATACCTGTAAAGTAACTTCACGCATTCTTAAAGAAAATAAACTCAACAATTGGAAACTTTTTAAATTTGATAACAAAGGAAAATGTCAAACCATAAACCGATTAGTTAATCATTCCAATGGCGATATTATCATTACAACGGATGCAGATATTAACTTACTTCATGATGCTTTTCAGATCATTATAACCACGTTCAATTCAGACAGTTCAGTTGGATGCATTTCCTCAATTCCCAACTATCAATCAGGCATAATGGTATCCCAATCTCTATACTGGTGTTACGAACATAAAATAAGAGATGTTGAATCTAGTGCCGGACTTTTAATTGTTTCGACTGGCTGGCTATATGCATTTACAAAAAATAACTTCAAAGAAATACCAGAAGGGGTTATGGCAGATGATCTCTGGATTCCACTTAGTACCCTTATGCAAAATTTCAAATCAATACATAAAAAAGAGTTAAAAGCAAAATCAGAAATCACTGATGAGAAAACAGAAATAAACAGGAGGAGAAGGGTAATCTCCGGTGGAATTGATACAGTTAAAAGATTATTTCCCTTTATAATAAAAAAACCGTTACTATTCTTTATTGTTTTTTCACATAAAATCAACCGCTGGTTATTGCCGTTATGGATATTTCTTCTAGTTTGCTTATCAATGCTTATTAATACATACTTTATTGTTTTCTATTTGGGTCTGTTAATTGTCATAGCTTTTTTACTTAAGCCAAAAGGTCTTTATTCAATTTTATATTCCATAATAACTCCATTACTATCACTAAAACGAAATTTAACGAGCACCGATCTGTCAAAATGGGAACATACCAGGAAATGATACCATTGAAAGGCATTTACTTTATCGGAATCGCTGGAGGTTCTGCATCAGGGAAGACAACTGTTGCCAGCAAACTCTCAGAATTTTTAGGCACTGATAAATCTTCAATTATTAATTTAGATTGTTATTACAACGATCTATCAGGAATTCCCGCCGAGGCAAGAGAAAAAAAGAACTTTGATCATCCAGATTCAATTGACTTAAATCTGCTTAGTTCTCATTTAAATCAGTTATCAACAGGAATGCCGATTTCATTACCCCATTATGATTTCGTCACACACACAAGAAAAGCCGAAACTGAGGTGTTCATTCCTAAAGAGTATGTCATTCTTGAGGGATTATTCACGTTAGCTATAAAAAAAATCCGTTCGTTGCTAAAATATAAAATTTATGTTAATGCTTCAGATGATGTTCGTTTAATTCGAAGAATTATGAGAGATACAAATGAAAGGAACAGAAACATCGATAGTATTATTAACCAATATCTTAACTCTGTAAAAAAAATGCATAATACAATTATTGAACCATCGAAAAAGTACGCAGATTCAATTATAAACTGGGACAATTATGATTTAACACCAATAAAAACGATTTCTAAAAATATAAAATATGCAAAAAAGAGAATTAAATAACCATGATCCCGCATATTATAATCGATTTACCTATAACACCTGGTCTCTAACTCAAAATTATTAAACAAAAAAATAATTTAAATTTAATGATGCTGAAAAAAAATATAATAAAAATTATCACTCATTATTCGACCTTCATTAAAAGTAAAACAGCAAAATCATATGCCATTATTCTCTCCGGTAACATTTTAACCGCAGTTTTCGGCATGATATCGTCGATAATAATTGCCAGAGTTTTAGGACCGGAAATCTTCGGACTTTTTTCCATAGCACTGGCGATTCAGCTGGTAGTCTTAACAATAATAGACTTTGGTTTCACAAAGGGTTTGGTTAGTTTGCTTGCAAATAATGATTATAAAAATGTTCATGCCGATATTTTTGCTTCCAGTTTTTACTTCCGAATGATATTTTCCTCCATTATACTGGCAATAGGAATGTTAACTGCAGAATTGATTTCAAAAAAAATCTTTAATAGCGTTGAATTAATAAGACCCTTAAAAATAACATATCTAATAATTTTTTTTGCGGGAATATGGGGAATACTTCAACTTGGTCTGCAGGCTTCAGAAAAATTTAAATATTTTGCATCATCAAAAGTTATTTCCGCCATAGCCAAACTACTTTTAATTCTAATTCTTTATTACATATCAGAGATAAACCTTGTTACTGCACTCTTGACATTTTTACTCTCATTCATTTTTGGAGCATTGTATTCATTTAAACATATAGATAATAATTATTTTTCTTTAAATAGATTTAAATTCAAAACACTTAATTTAGTGCTAAAAATTAATAAATGGATTGTTTATGTTAATCTCTTTTATATTCTTTCAGGTCGAATCAGCATCTTCATGCTATCAACCATGACGGGAGCAAAAAATGCAGGAATTTATAATGCTGCATTTAATATTATTAATGGAATTTCATTATTTCTTGAATCAATATCAACAGTTCTACTTCCCCAGATCTCTAACATTAAGTCCTATGCGGGTTTTAAAAAATATCTTGTTAGAAGTTTTTCAATATCTCTCCCATTAATTATTTGCTGCGGAATTGGTTTATTATTTGCAAAACCCATAATACTCATGATATATGGAGTAAACTATTTTGAAAGTTCCCTGGTATTAATTCCCCTTTTAGTCTGGTTCATTATCTCGCTGTTGGTTGAGCCAGTAATATTATTATCCTATGGCCTTAATCGGCCCGATATTGTTTTTTATTCAAATTTCATCTATGTTGTCCTAATAATTATTCTTAATCTATATTTTATCCCACTGTATCAGGCTCAGGGTAGTGCATTCTCATTAATAATTTCAAAATTCATTTCATCATCAATAAATATTATCTGGATATGCATTATAATCAAAAAAAATTTTTCCAATGATACTGCTAATGTCATTATTTCGAAGACTGGTCTTTAATTTTCACTAAGGAGTAGCCAACCATGTATTCTTTAATCTATTTAATTACTAAAAAAATTTACATTATACTCAATTACCTATTACAAAAATTATGGTATGCTCCTGTTTTCAAAGCACGATGCAAGGAAGTCGGAAGGGCGCTTTCTTTGCCGATGGGGATTCCCTTTATAGCCGGGCATGCACAAATAACTATCGGGGATAATGTTATTTTATATAAATTATCAATTGGAACAGGAGCGGTCATTGATGAACCTACATTATCGATTGGAAATAATACTATAATTAAAGGGAAATCAACTATCGGACCGAATTTAAAAATATCAATTGGCCGCAATTGCACAATTGAAGATAATTTCTTAGCCTTGGATACAGACGGACATCCCTTAAATCCCCAATTGAGAAAAGAAAGAAAACCTGTTCATCGTTCAATGCTTCATGAGACAACAATTGGGGATCATGTTTATATTGGGAGGAATGTCAGTATTTTGAAGGGTGTAAATGTTGGCAACTGTGCAGTAATAATGCCCAACACCCTGGTTATAAAAGATATTCCTGAAAATTCAATCGCCTGCGGCGTTCCGGCTAAAATTATTGCATTATCAAAATAAAAAAAAGGCTGCTCCGATGGGAGCAGCCTGCGAATAAATAATAAAACGTTTTCGCCTTACTGGCCAATGATATCGTTATATATGTTTTTTAATTTTTCACTGACCGGGCCAACGAAATCACCGCAATCCTGAATTTCTCCATTAGCAATCGTTGCCTCAACACCATCATAAAAATTAGCTTTTACGGATGCGAAACCCCAATTCCTGAATTCATGATAAGAGCTATCCCTGAACCCATAATCATAGAATTCCCAGTGAGAATAGCCAACGTCGATATAATCTCCGTTATCAGCCTGAAAATTTACAAGATCATCAAGAAACTTGACGTACATAACAGCCCTATCTTCCTGAGTAAGCGGGATAAATACATCAAAGTCCGCTCCACCCCCAACATGATCCAGAGTGTCGCTTTGAAGAATCACATATCTGTCACCTGAAGACGCACAGATGAAAAAATCCGGGGTGCTATCCCATGACCAGTTATTCCCTGGGCCTATAGCAACATCAACGGTAAGGCTTCCATTTGCACAACCACCATCAGCAATTCGGTAATATATTCGATTTTCCAGCGAGGTGGACGGGTCAGGCAGTACCCAGGCACCATTTCCGCCGACCAGCGCATTGGCAAAATCATTTTCAGTTCTAAAGTTTACATCGGCATCAGTGAGAACAGTTGCGCTAAGAGAATCGATAATTCCCTCATATGTTAAACCGCTATCCGCTTCTGCGGTTATCCAGCATGATTCATGCCAGTAGGGACGACCATGAAAAGCATATCGCCCTTTAAGTTCATCTCTCATATTAAGAAGCATGTCGGCATCAGGACTTTCATGCATGCCATGCAGAGGATCGCCAACACCGATAATGTCAATATAGTTGTCAGACGCATCTTCTGAAACAGAACCCCTGAAAAGATATTCTCTGCTCACACAGCCTCTCCATTCATCAGCACTGTTTCCTGTCCAGCCATGATATCCAGGGCCAAAGTTTATCATATGAACAGCGATTACATTGTCCAGGGCATCATGAACCTTTTTCGAATATATCCTCCAAAAATCTTCAGCAATGCTGTCAAGATCGGCTTTCATCTGAGTGTTAGCTTCATTGTAACTACCATAATCCCTGCAATAGGGCTCTGTTGAAAGAAGTCCATTGATTACTGACCCCGTGTCGTTTTGCAAGGCAGTCCAATCTGCAAAACTTGATCCCCAAGAGCTGTTTAAATTTGCTATAGTACCATATTTATTTTGCAAATAGTTAACAGCCTGAATTTTTCTGCCACTGGTTCCGGAACTTACCAGGATATGATAACCCATATGCTGCGAATCCTGTTCAGCTCTCAGATATGCAGGTTCCTCATCCCAGTCAAGACCGATATACCATGGATTTGCAGGTAAATTATATTTTGCATATCTATAGGGAGTCAGGAATATCCAATTCCAGTATGTCCTGTTGTTAAACTGGCTTATCCCGTCTGTCCGTGCACCAGTATCGGTGACCAAATGATCTTCTACAGCACTCTGGAAATTAGAACCCGTAGCATCCCACACGCTCACACCAGTTGATGTAAAAGTATCTATGTTCCAGTTAGTACCTGATGTCCCGTTAAGATAGAGACTACTTATTCTTACCTGTGCTATAAAAGGCATATATCGACTTGGGTCTTTACCAGAAGTTGCGTTAGGCCCTCCCGGTGCAACTCTGTATACATCAACAATTTCGCCCCATGTATTAAACCCGATGCTTTTAATATCATCAATTGCAATTTGTGCTGCATAATTCTGATCACCATTCGTGTTATATTTATTACTTAAATTTTGAGCGAAGCTATTCCCTTCATGATCATATCCATACCTTGGATATTCATAATTATATCCATTGATAGATTTAATGAAGTATGAGTTTCCGAATGGATCGAATAACAACCATCTATTATTAACCTTTTTTACTGACCATCTGTCAAGAACTGCATAGTCTTCTGAACCACTATTATCATTGTTAATAAATCTATTTAACTGTTCTTCATGACCACTTACATTGCTCCCGTAGATAGTAATCGTGGTTGCATCGTTTTCTTTAATAAGGTAATAAACCTCTGCATCAATGTTTGGCTGCAGTATGCATCCAGACAATTCGTTTACATCCCAATTCCTGGAATTATCAACAAGAGTAAACATGGTAACTGATGTAGCTGTTCCAACCTGGTATTTAGAGTCCGGATTTTTAATTCCAGTAAACCCACCCCATTTATCAATAGACGTTACACTACTGATGGTTCTGACTGTTGCCATATTTGAATATACGATTGTGTTTGATTCATTGAGAGTCTTTAATCGATAATAAAAAGTTGTATCTGAATCAAGTCCTCTATCAACATAAACCCCTGATCCAGCAGATACTGTTACAATTTCAGTAAATGATTCAGACGCAATATCATCACTATCGGAACGCTCTAAAATATAGCTACTATTATCATAATTATCATCAAAATCCCATGCAAGTGCGACTTCACTTGATGTTACACTTGTAGTACGTAAATTCACATTGAATGGATCTCCTTCTACTGAGGGCTCAACTGCAAGAATGTACGAGCATGATCCTACACGGGAGTGATCAGAACTGATAGCTACAAGATCAACCTCATGTTTCCCTGCTTCAATATCTCCAGAGATTGTAAAAAAATCATCATTATAATCCTCAGCCACAACCCCATCCAGATACCAATAATATTCCACATCAACTAACTCATTAAGTACTGCATTTATGGTCAAACTTTCACCTTCATTAATAGAATCCTGCAGACCAGAAAAACTAATTTCAAATGGATTCTCCAGAGATGGAAATATCTCTAAATTAGAATTTCCATCTGCCTTGATGAGATTAAGGAAAACATCAATAGTTGTCCCGTCATTTGAAAAAACCTGGAAAACACCAGCAGATCCACCAGTAATATTATTATTAACCGTCATTGTAGTGGAAAAACAATAGTAACCGGAAGGTAAATAGTTATTAGAGTATGAGTTTTGAGTTTCATCAAGTGTGAATTCGATAGGTGTAATACTATTATTAATAGATTCAATCCTTGTGAATACTTCACCGTTTGGAGATGAGTTGATATCCCAGCTTACGGTAAACTCAATCGTACCCCAATTTTCATAGGCCAGGATATCAATTACACAATCAGTTCTCCTGTCAGATATAACCGTAACATGTTCCATCCCAGAAGCAATTGCCTGATTGGATACATTGTTAGCTATAGCATTTACCTGCCAGATGCCGGTAACAAGATCATTTATCTCAACAATCCCGTCGAGATCGATATTTACGGTTTTACTCAGATTTTCCGGTCCATTCAATATTATCGAATAAGAATCAATAGTCATATCAATTCCGGTCTTAGCTGATAAAACCATGGAACTACTTTCAAAATCATTAGTATTAACAACAACCAGCATAGAACCGGTACCGACATGTTGATATTCAAAGAAATTACTGCATCCTGATAAAAATATTACCATTATGCTTTGAATGAAAACTAACAAACTAAAAAAAAGTTTGTTCAGATGAAAAGTATTTTTCTTGAAAAAACGAAAGGCTATATTGTGTGACGACATGATTCGCACCCCCACTATTTTTTTGTTGGGGGTTTGCGACTTGACAAATACCGTACTACTTATTAGATTAAATCTATAGTAAAAAAAGTACAACTATATGTTCAATCGGGGAAAACCCCAACTTTATTGCCTCAAGTGGCAGCTTGAGGCTATTTTATTTTATTCCCAAGATTATATAATTTTGGAAATAATATCAATTTTATAAAAATTTTCATGGCAACCCATGAAATCTATTCTTTTCTCCCTAAATAAATCTTTCGAATCTAATACTTTTTTTTGCAATCGTCAACAATCGGCATACTTTTTTTTATAATTTTAAAAAAATGTTAAATCCCTATAAGACGTTTTAACTGAATTTATGATAAATATGTGGATTATAAAAATAATTGTAGAAGAGATATCTAGTACGGAATCATTAATTATTTCACAGTGGTTGAGATGCCAGATAAAAAACCATTATATGCAAATTATTAATCATGAGATAATAAGATTTCATTATATATATTATTTAATTTATATGATACGGGCCCAATGAAATTACCGCAATTCTGCATTTCTCCATTTGACACTATGGCTTCTATGCCGTTATATAAATGGCATTGTACAGTTTCAAATCCCCAATTCCTCATTTCATGAGTACCTTCACGAAAACCATAATCATAAAATTCCCAATGAGAAAAACCTACATCAATATAATCACCATTATCTGATTGAAAATTAATAATATCATCTAAAAACTGCACATACATAGCAGATCGAATTTTCTGGGTAAGCGGAATGTACAAGACATAGGGTTGTTCTGAGTTTTGCCCGAGATGCGCAATACAATCATGGCTAATTAAGGCATAAAAATTCCCGGCGGAAGCATCCCCTCGCATATCAGGGCTACTATCCCAAGCCCAGTGGATGCCCGGGCCTGTGGCATAATCAGTCTCTAAACTTCCATTAAAGGAAGAAGCATTATTAACTCTATAATATATATGCCTGCTTTTATCTTTATTAATATCGGGAAGTATCCACATCCCTGCCGTCGATGAAAATGCAGATACCCAGTTATTATCTGTACGAAAATCACAACTGTAGTCGTATAACACAGATGATTCGACAAAATCTATTTTTCCACTATATGTTAAACCACTGTCAGCCTCCGCTGTAATCCAACATGACTCGTGCCAGTACGGTCTACCATGAAATTCATACCTTTCAGTTAAATCGTCTCTCATATATTCCAAGAGATCGTTTATATTTTCATGGGGACCATGCAAAGGATCGCCGATTCCAATAACGTCTATATAGGGTTCAAGGGAATTTTCAGAAACAGAACCACGAAAAAAATATTCTGGGCTGGTAGTCCCATCAAAATCACTGTCATACCTGCCGCACCATCCGTGATATCCTGGTCCAAAATTTATCATGTGAACCTCAGTAATATTATCTATAGTATCATGAACTTTTTTGCAATATACACGCCAGAAGTCTTCCGCAATAGCATCGAGATCAGATTTCATACTGGTGTTTAATTCATTATATAATCCGAAATCACGGCAGCAGGGTTCTGAAGAAAGTAAACCATTGATAATCGCTCCAGTATCGTTCAGCAAATCATCCCACTCTGACAACCCGCCGCCCCAGGAAATATTTAGTTTTGAGATTGTATTATATTTATTTCGTAGATAATTAATTGCCCGTGTTTTTCGTGCTGTAGTTCCAGCACTGACGATTATATGGTATCCTAAATGTTCATTTAAGGCCTCACTTCTGAGATAAGCAGGTTCTTCATCCCAGTCTAATCCAATATAATATGGATTAGCTGAAATATTATAACGGGCTTCCCTATAGGGTGTTAAATAATGAAAGCTCCATCCAGTTCTATTATTAAAATCAGTTATTCCAGCAGTTGCGGCACCACTTTCAATAAGCAAATAATTTTCCAATGCGTCCTGAAAAGAGGCATCAAAAGCGTCCCAGATAATATCGTCGAGTATTATAAAATAGTCAACGCCCATGGCATCCAGATTAAGACTATGAACTCTTATCTGAGTAATGAAAGGTAAATACCGCTCCGGACATTTTCCTTCAGCATTATAAGGGCCTCCGGGTGCTACTCGGCCAGTATCAAGAATCTCTCCCCAGCAATTAAAACCCATTTTTTTTACAATATCTATTTCATGCTGAAGCGCCTCATGTATGTCATTAGTTGAATATTTTTCGAGCATGTTTTTCTCAAACGAATTTCCTTTATGATCACGACCATATCGGTATAGTTCATAATCGTATCCATTAAGTGATTTAATAAAAAATGCATTACCAAATGGATTAAAAAGTAACCACCTACCCCGTATTTTTTTGCAACTCCAACGATCTAATATCGCATATTTATTAGTACCATCATTTTCATCGGATATATGGCGGTATGCCCTTTCCTGGCTTGTGTTGTCATCAGAACCAAAAACAGTTATCGATGTTGATGTATTTGATTTTATTAAAAAATATACATTAGTGTCAATATTTGGCTGAAGAATGGATCCGGACAGTTCATCAGGAGACCATGATTTTGATGTATCTGTTATTGTCCATTCAGTTATAGATTTCGCTAAGCCTGTTTCATATTTTGAATCTGGATTTCTAATTTCACCAATCCCACCCCATTTATCCACTGGTACTGAAAATCTTTCAGCCTCAGTACAAACGCAGGCAGGATGTAACAGAAAGATAAACAAAAAATAAGTATGCACTATTATTTTTACGCAAAATAAATATTGAAGGAAGCGAAATTTTAACAATCCTGCCATAGAGACCTTTTGAACATTTGATATTATAGATAAAAGGGGGCAAATTATAATCATCGAGTTGCATTAGATCATTATTTTAAACAATCTGATCAGTTGATCAACAAAATGATTGATTAAACCAGGATTACATGGATTTAAATAATTTATCATTATTATGATTCCTGATCTTCTTATAATAATCAGTCATGAATGTTCCTGCATGATCTATGTTCAAAATCGCAACGCCCGTTAAAAAAGAAATACCGGACATGGACCTTGTCCACACAACAACAGATCGCATATGTATCTTTTTTTTCTCTGAAATATTATATGTTATTACAATGACTTGTCCTTTCGGAAATTCAAGTTTACTGGTAAAAGATAAACCCACAGGGCTTACATCAAATGATATCGCATTGCTAAAATCAACAGACTGACCAAGACTCTTTACTTTTATTGAATTGTTTGAATAAATGCGTAAAAATTTTCTATGATTATCTTCTAATGGTTTTTCATAATGCGTTACCTGTTCCATGGAATTCAGCAGAAACATTGACCACATCGTTAGCAGAAAAATAATAATAAATAACAAGTATGCATATTCAGTCTCAATCCGATCCATAATCAAACCGGTAAATCCCAATATAAAAGTAAAAATATAAAGAACAAAATCGATTCTTCCTACAGATAAACCGATGCGCATGAGACGATGATGCAGATGATTTTTATCTGCAATGAAAATGTTATACCCCAAGCGTAATCTTTTCAGCATAACCTGCAAAATATCACCCAGCGGTACAAGCAACAGTATAAGAGGAACAAGGAACAAGGTGAGAACTGGAGCTTTCTGCATTCCCATAAGTGGCAGTGTGGCATAAATAAATCCCAGGAGGTAAGCGCCTCCGTCTCCCATAAATATTCTTGCCGGTGGGATGTTATAAAGATAAAAACCGAAAATTGCACCTGCAATAAGAAACGATATTATTGTTGGAGCAGTAAGGCCCTTATCAAGAGATATTATAATAATAAATATATTTGCTATAAAAACAATTCCAGAGGCAAGCCCGTCCATGCCATCAAGCAAGTTAATGGCATTCATGAACATTACAATCCATAGAACCGTTATTGGGAAGGACAACAAACCAAAATTGATTGAAATCATATCGCCAAAATGAAGTTCGGTGATAATCAAACCTGAAGCACAGACAATTACGCCGACGCAAATTTGAAGAAGCAATTTATATCGTGCCTTTAAAGCATAGACATCATCAATAAATCCGATAATAAAGGCAATCGACAAAGCGATTGAATATAAAATGAAATTAAAGCTAACCGTATAAGAGTTAAGAATTACAATAAATGGGATAAAAAAACCAAAGCAGATGCCGAGCCCACCGAGTCTGCTGATATTCCCATTATGAATTTTTCTCTCATCGATTCTATCGTAAAGATTAAACTTTTTTGAAATAAATATTATCAACGGGATCGAGCAGCTGGATATTATGAATGCAACTAAAAAATAATTAATATAATTCTTCGCCATTGAAATATATTCTCCTTTTAAAAGGTATTTCATTGGAACGAGAGAATTACTGAAATTGGGAAAAAAATTATTGTCTTTTATCTAAAAAATGGTACACAAAATAAATAACCCAGAGTCTTGAATTTGTGGAAACAGCCTGAAAATTTATGTATGATAGTTTAAGTGTAATGAAAACAAATAATAATGTCAATTTTATCTTTTTAAAAAATAATTAACTGCTAGCAATAATGAAAAATTTATATATATTCATCTTGTTAATTATACTGACATCTTTTTCATTTTTGTTTATTTCATTCGCCCCAAAAATAAACAGAAGAAATCATATTGACAGAAGAATAATCGAGAGAGGCCACTACGATAGAAGAACAAAAAAAAATATACGATATATTGATAAGAGAATATTAATAATAACTGTGATAATTATTTCAAGCATACTCCTATTATTATTTATTAATTCGTTCTGAACTCAGTCGATTTAATGAAATGCTTAATCCAAATTTTCATTAATAGACCAAAGAGCATCTTCTTCAGTTTTGAATATTTCGAGAAGGTCGGCTACGTTTGTTACTTCAAAAAGATTCTTCACTTCATCATGCAGGCAACATATTTTAATTTTTTCATTTGATGTTTCAATTTTTCTTTTAGAAAAGGAAATTAAATAATTCAATGATTCGCTGGATAAAAAAAGTACTTCTTTCATATTAATTAAAAGAGAACTTTCTTTATAAGTATAATCTTTTAAGGGTAAATCTAAAATTGAATTAATAATTTTTCTATCTTTTTCAACGGAAAAAAGAGTTCCCAATTTACCGGAGGGATAAAATACAACAACGTTGCCGATTTTTTTTATTACTATCTCCATCGTTTCCATAAAAATATATTATATCTCACGCTTCGTTAAATGCGATAAATAAGAAATATTATTTAAAATGTTATATATAATAATAAAGCATGAATCATGGGAAAAAACTATTAAATTTTTTATTAATTATTTTTGAATCATACAAGCATGATACCAGGTTGTAAGAATTTTGTATGATTCTTCTCTTCAGCTCATTATTATGAAAAATCTCAATAATTTTTTCTGCAATATCTGCGGGTTCATCAGCTATTACAATGTCCAGATTGTCCGTCACTTCCAGTCCTTCTGCGCCTATAGTTGTAGAAACGACAACCTTCTTCATCGCCATCGCCTCAAGTATTTTCAATCTGGTTCCACTTCCCATTCTAAGGGGAACGACAAAAACCGCACATTGCGCCAGATATGGCCTGACATCATCAACGGTGCCGGTAACTTTAACTGAAGAATCAAGCTTTGACAAATTTTTAATTTTTTTTGTCGGATTCCTGCCAACAACAGTAAATGAAACATGTGAAACTTTTTTTTTGACTAAAGGATATATTTTATCAAAAAAGAATATTACAGCATCCTGATTGGGGATCCAATCAAGGGCTCCTAGAAAAAGGATGTTTGAATCGACCTGTTTCTCTGTTATATTTCCATATGATGCCACATCTATTGTATTAGGAATTATTGTTACACGAAGACAGGGATCATATTCTTTTATTATATTTCCATCAATATCAGAACAAACGATACCATGGTCCATTTTTTTCCATTGAAGTTGTTCATATCTTTGCAATTTATGCATTTCTATCATCGCATAGAACTTTTTTAATAAATTTTTCTCATTTAATACATATCTCTTATAAATTAAGTATTCAATATTATGCTCATTGATAATTATAATTGTTCCATTAATTTTAAATAAATTTACGGTTATATGGAGACCATCACAAAATATACAGTCATATTTATTCTTATTTAAAAACTCTCTTATCTTATTGGCTGCATGAACGCTTTTTGATTTATAAACAGAATATGGATACAACATGAAAAGACACATTAATCTTTTAATTACATTCATCACATAACTTCCAGCAGATGAACGCACAATATAGATTGAATTTACATAGCGGGATAAATCAGTATACTTTTTTTTATCAATAATGTTTTCCGAATTAATTGCTATTAAATCAATAACATGCTCCTTACTTAGGCTTTTAATAAAAGACATGGTGCGCATTTTCTTCCCATTATCCGCAGGGAATGGGATAACATTGGTTAAAAATAATATTTTCATCTCACTAATTCCTTTTGTTATTTAATCTCATCTGATTATTTGCTTGAAGACAGTCAAAATAATAACACTGAGTTTGTTTTATTTGAGAATTAAGATCAAAATTATTGCGGACAAATACATAACCGTTTTTTCCCATTTCTCTCGCTCTATCTTTATCATCCAGTATGGTCATTAATTTATTAATCATATCATCAACATTGCCAGGTTCAAACAACAAGCCTGTCTCGCCGTGTTGCACGATATCCGGTATTCCGTCTATTTTACTCGCCACTATCGGGACTGCCATAGCAGATGCCTCGATAAGTGTTAATGGAAGACCTTCAAATAGCGAGGGCAGTATGACAACATCACTGATCAACAATATTTCACGAACATCATCAATAAATCCCAAAAAGAAAATGCAGTCATCAACCTTGTTTTTTTCAGCAATATTCATGAGTTCATCTCTTAGAGCACCTTCGCCAATAAAAAGTACTTTTATTTCTGGACAATGTTTTCTTATCAATGGCAGTGCCTCAATAAGAAAACGGTGCCCCTTTTGATCTTCGAGTCTACCAACAAGCGTTACAATCTTGTCGTACGCGGAAAGACCCATTTTATCTTTTTTTATTTGTTTTTCATTTTCAGAAAAATTCTCTAAATTAAATCGTTCAAAATCACACCAGTTGCGAATGACTTTTACTTTTGATTGAGGAACTTTTTTGTTCGTAATATAATAATCTGCTACTGCATTTGATACAGCAATTACTCCGTCCACGAATTTTAGCGAAAGCATATCCCATAGAAGAAACAGCTTCCGGTATCCTTTCCTCCACCTTTCAACGATATGCGCAGTTTCGATGACGACAGGCGTTCCAAGCAATCTGGCAATTGGGCTGGCGAACCTGCTTGCAAAATACAAGTGCGAATTGACTATATCAGAATCAATAGTTTTAAGAAGTTTTACCAATGTTATAATATTTTTAATATTAAATATACTGCGGACTTTTATGGGAAAAACATGAAACTCTTTTTTAATATTGGCTTTAAAATGCCGGACGATCTCTTGTGGACAAAGCAGATATATATCGAAGGAATCACTATCAATAAAATTTATCAGGTCGACAACATGTTTTTCAACACCACCAAAAACAAGAGAGTTAAGGAAATATACTATTTTAACTTTTTCCTTCATTATAAATTTATTATTTTATGTAAAGTTTCCAGATAAAATATATTTTTTCTGAGATCATACTCATATTTAAATCTATAAATTTATTATTCTCATTATACAGTGGCAAATCGCTGGGAAGCAAGCCATCTATAGAATACAGACTATCTATATCCGGCTCTTTATTATATTTTATACAATTATAGCTCATGAAATATAATTTTAAAGCACCTGCGTATATTAGCATCCTTGGACTAATATGTAAAAAATATTTCCACTTGATTCGAATCCTAATTCTGTTATTGTATAAAACATATATAAATTTGATCCAATCCTTGATAATGACTACCCTTTTCTGGCGGTATAATAAAATGTTTGATTGTTCAATCAATGACACATCAGGAATACCAAGAGCAACGAGCTGCCAGTGCAATATATTTTTTATTATTGGCACAAGCGAAAGCCATAATGTTACAACCTGGTCTACGAAGGAAAAATTTTTTCCTTTACTATATTTTTTAGCATAAATTTCATCTAATGGGACGGGGGATATTTTATAATTTATCCAGAAAGAGATATCTCGCATAAGGCCATCCCAATAAACCTTGTCATAATTAAATATTTCCAGCCCGACGGAATATAATTCATTTTGTAATTTTTTAAAACGTTTATGGTAGCCTACCGTAAAATCACCTGCAACAGCAAGGATAATTGTGGGTATATCAATATACAGCTTAATTGTTTCATATGCTGCTTGTTCTATAAGTCTCTTACCTTCTGCAATCGCATTAACAAATTTGAGTTGTTCGATAATCCTGTTACATAATAAATTAAAGCCTTCAAATTTTTCGATATTATGTTTGTTTATAATTGAAAGCCTTCTGGTTAATACGTCTCCTGCTCCCCAAATTACCTTCCCGGACTCGGCAAGCTCAATAGTAAAAATTGTCGATCGTGCCCTTTTAAAAAAAGCATCACTTATATATCCTAAATCAATAACACAATTGATTTTTTGCTTTCTTAAATCATCTGATATTTTTTTAGCAAGTCTATGAAGCATTGTTTTAATATTAATAATTCTGGTTTGATAATAGACGAGAAATTCAATATCGCCTAAAACCGTAATCATATTATTAGATGCATATATAGACCCTTCTCCCCGTGAGAAGCTCCCGGTTAAAATTATTGCATGTGGCTTATATGGAACAGCGTTTAAAATGTAGTTCGGGATACTGGAAATAATTTCTGATACAACATTATTTAACTCAGCGTCATGACAATATGACATGATATTAATTCCCTCTTTTTTTTAACATAGAGTTGATGTCATCTTCCAGAATTCTGAATATATCTGTAATACATCGAGGTTTAAATTCCGGTTCTCTGTCACTTAAAAATATGGCATATGACGAAGAACAGTCGGGATGATACCCATGCATTCCCCGAGGTTTCCATTTTCCCATCATACCTGGATGTATTATCCAGCCTTCATTTAATAAAAAGATTATATCCCCATACCTTCGGTCACAGAATAAAACACCAAGGTCGTCTAACTCTTGATCATTCAAAATTCTACCACAATCAAGCTTTAACAATGATGTTGTTATCAAATCACGAGACTTTTCATTGAAAAACCATAAACGAACCATTGTTGAATCAAAAATTGCAAGGTAATCATTGACAAATTCAATATTCAACTCATTGAATACTGACATTAAATCTATGAACCCTTTTACTTCAGCCATACCATGATCGGAGCAAAGAATCATTGTATTATCTTTTGAATGATCTCTTAAGGCAAAATATAACTTTCGAATATGAGAATCGTACCATTGGATTTTTTTTGTGATTAACTCTTCATCATCACAATACAAGTGCTGGCATTCATCAAATTCAGAAAAATAAATGAAATAAAAATCAAATGCACCTCTTATGATATCACCCAGTGCACTCTCGGCAATTATTTCATCATTCATATCTTTATAAGTATAACAATTATAAGAAACCGCTCTTTTCTCCAAAACATCGAAAATATTTTCAGTCAGATCAAGTGATTGCGATTTGAAGAGCCATTTTTTTTCACAAATATCAAAATTGCCCAAATAATCTCCTGGTGTAACAGTGACCCGATCAAATGGAATCAAAGGCAATGAGAATGTTCCTTTATACCCTGACTTAAATCTTGATATTCTTCTTATAATTTCACGGGAATATTTATTTTCCAAAAAAATCTGACTATTGATGAATTTATTTTTTTTTATCCATGCGAATGGAGATGTTTGGGGTGATAAATAAAACAGATTCCAATGACCATGCTCACCGGGTGGCTTGCCAGTCAATATACTTGGAATGGCACCAGTACTATACCCAAAAATCGTTTTTAGACATTCACGATAAGGCATGATATCATTGAGGAACATCCTTTTTTGCAGTTGTTCCCATCCCAGTGCGTCAATTATTACAAATAGTATCATTCATATCTTCTCCTTCATTTTGTTCTGTTATGTATTTCAAGCAGAGTGTCAAAAAAATCATCAGCCAAAAAAATTTAATAAACGCAGCTGATAAAAAAGTTGCTGAAACAAGATATCCGAGTAGACCGCTCAATATGCTATTTCTTATGACTAATTTTTTTTCATTAAGAGGGATTGATAATAATAATTGAAATGTCAAAATTATAATCACAGCGAATAATGCCATACCAATTATTCCCAGTTCAGCCAATATTTCTATATAAGTACTGTGAGCGACGCCGGCGCCTTCCATCTGTGTCCATAGAAGATTTGGATTGTATCTCACCGAATTATGCCTGAAATTTGCGAATCCGATACCCAGCACGGGACTGTCAAAAAACATCCGGATTCCAGTTATAGCCAGTTCATATCTTCTTACTGACGATTCACGAGAAGACATCTGGCTATCTGACATTGTCCTTCTTGAATTTAAACTATTCCAATTAATTATCATTAAACGGTCTGTTAAATAATGTGGCAATGCAGTAATAAGAATTAATAATAAAAAGACTGATGCTGTAAAAATCTTTACCTTGTTTTCTGACTTGAGGAAATGATAGAGAAATATAATAAATAAACCGATCATACCACCACGTGAAGCTGCGAAAAAAACAGATGTTATCATAATGATAAGAGAAAAAGACAATAGATATTTTATTATATTATTTTCTTCTTTGTTAAGCATTGAAAGTATAACAGCTATAATTATCAGTGCAGATAATGAATAATAATTTGGATCGCCGAAACTTGTCCATGGCCTGAAGTTAGGCAAAACACGACTGAAATGATAATATTCTATAAAAACACTTCTCGAGGCGAGGACCATGGAAACAATGCTCATTAAAAGTACATTTCTAATTTTGGTTTCATTATCTATCAGAATAATTGTTGGGATAAAAAATATAAAAAATGAATAAACCTTACTCAGTGCAATTTCTACTCCGGGAACGGGATTAAGCATCCCTGATACAATGCATAATAAAAAAAAGACAAGGATGAAAACACTGAGCTTATTCATAATCAACGAACTGATATTACTTTTTTTAAATACAAAAAAATAATAAATACTATAAAAAAGAGTTGCGAAACCCACCAACTTAATCGGTGTAATTCTCAGGCTATTTTCCAGAAAGAGAACATCAGCAAGCATCCCATGAGCTTGATATGGAATAAGCAGGATGAGTAGGTAATAGAGAATCATATAGTTTCACCTCATCCCTGTAAAATATTTAATTATGGGCACCTCTAAAAATCAGGAGTTTCATTATTATCAAATATGATAAGTCCTGATTTTATCAGATATTGTGCCCACAAGGGAACATCAAAAAAATAATTTATAGAGGTTCCCTTATATTAATAGTATCAATAAGCTGTTTAGCACAATAATCTTCATTTTATTTTCCGAATGTCCGCGTATATATTTAATAACTTTCTGCTGACCGGCCTGACGAAATCACCGCAGTCCTGAATCTCTCCATTCCGCATTGTTGCCTCCCTCCCGTCATAAAGATTTCCCCGGACAGTTTCGAAACCCCAATTTCTCATCTCGTGCGTCCCGTTTCTGAAAGCATAATCAAAAAATTCCCAGTGAGAAAAACCGACATCGATGTAATCACCATTATCGGCTCTCAGCCTGATCATTTCATCTAGAAACCGAACATATACATCACTTCTCTCCTCCTGCGTTAACGGAATATATAAGTTATATGATCCAGGCATTCTCCTGCCAATATGAGCAAGAGCATCATGAGTGACAATTAAGTATCGATCACCTGGCGTGGCGTACAGACTTAGATCTGGTTCCATATTCCATGCCCAGCCATTCCCGGGACCATGAGAAACATCAACGCGAAGGCTCCCATTCGAAGAGCCGCTTTGATGAATCCTGTAATATACTCTTTTACCCGAATCTTTCGAATTTTGCGGAAGAATCCATAAACCGGTCAGCGCCGCAAATGCGGTATCCCATTTGTTTACCGTACGAAAATCATGGTTATTATCATAAAGAACATTTTTTGTTATTGACCCAATAACACCATCATAAGTAAGCCCGCTGTCAGCTTCAGCGGTAATCCAGCATGATTCATGCCAATAAGGCCTGCCGTGGAATGAATATCTTTTAATCAGATCATGTTTCATAACACCGAATATCTCTGTATTTTTATCATGCGCACCATGCATCGGGTCTCCTATCCCGATAATGTCTATAGAGGGAATCGAGCCATCAGCAGAAACCGATCCTCTGAAGAGATATTCCGGGCTTGTGCACCCATCCCAGCCCGAATCGAATTGTCCGATCCAGCCGTGGTATCCTGGTCCAAAATTAAGCACATGCACTGCGGTCAAGGCATCTATTGCATCATGAACTTTTTTACAGTATATCCTCCAAAAATTTTCAGCTATATCATCAAGGTCTTTTTTCATATTAATATTTTTTTCTTTATAGCGCCCAAAATCACGACAAAACGGTTCAGCGCTCAATAAATCATCAATAGTTTTTGGTGATGAATAAAGCAGACTTTTCCAATCACGAAAGGAGCTTCGCCATGCGGCATTTAATTTCTGTATTGAAGAATATCTTTGCACAAGATACTGTATCGCATTTTTTTTCCGGGGTTCTGTTCCTTTACTGACAACTATGTAATAACCAATATGCTCAGTGTGACTTTCAGACCTGCAATATGGCGGTTCTTCATCCCAATCGAGGCCGATATAATAGGGATTCGCCGGTATGTTAAATTTCATCGACTTATAGGGAGTAAGATAATGAGCCTGCCAGCCTGTTCTATTATTAAAACATTGTATTCCTGCGTTTCGCGCACGCGGTCGTTCTGATAAAAGAGATTCAATTATATCCTCCTGAAAATCACTGTTGCATGAATCCCAAATTTGCCCTGTCATGTTCATGTGCAGAGCATTTGTTTTTTTCAAAACGAGCGAATTTATTCGAATTGATGCGATAAAAGGCTGATATCGTGCGGATGTCTTTCCGCGGACAAAATACGGGCCGCCAGGAACTGTTCGCTCAAGATCTACGATTTCTCCCCAACAATTAAAGCCAATTTTTTTTACAGTATCAATCTCAAGTTGAAGTGCCTCATAACAATCACGTGCATTGTGTTTCAGTTGAATATTTTCACAAAATGAATTGGCGCTTTCATCATCCCCATAACGGTGGTTTTCATAACAATAACCATTGACTGATTTAATAATAAATGCATTCCCGTAAGGATCGAACAGAAGCCAGCGTCTATTAACCTTTCGAACACTCCAGCGGTCAAGGACCGCGTACTCTGTTCCTTTTCCAGAAACATCCGCAACACATCGGTAAGCGCAATCTTCATCATAATGAGAAGAAGATCCGTATACTCTTATCACATCCGAATCATTTGACTCGATAAGAAAATATAATTCCTTTCCAGCATCCGGCTGGAGGATACACCCTTTAAGCTCATCCTTTTGCCAACGCCTGTTAACGTCAGTCAAAGTCCAGGATGTTACGTCTGTCGCAACACCGGTTATGTGCTTTGAATCCGGATTTTTTATTTTTTTATAGCCACCCCATCTGTCGATTTCCCCGTTTCTTTCTCCTCGATATGCTTGTATATATTGCGTTCCGCCATAAGGCTTAATTTTTTTTCCTGGGAATCGATGTTTCCCCTCACCCTGGCTACATGCAGAGGCTGCACAGAAAATTAAGCAAAAAAATACTCTGATTAAATATTTGCTTTCCAATTTAATCCCTGAAAAAGATTAAAAATCAGCCATCTTGATGCATCGATATTCAACGAAATACCTATCGGCACTCTGAATATCAGCAACTGCGAATCAAAAAGTATAGCGTTAGAAATAAAACGGAAATAATGCTTTGAAACGGGACCCTGATACTAAACACTCTCATCATTTTATAAAATGATGATATGGATATCCGGGTATCAGAAGAAAAATTGGATTCGAAATTATTTATCAGTTTAATTTGAAAATGAATTTGTATACAAATATATCAAGTATTCTATTCTCATTCAATAAAAAAATGATACTACATTTTTAACAAATCCCGTACTGCATCATTACACCACAGAAAATAAAAATTTTAAAAATAAATTTACTTTTGTATAATATATCTTTGTTGTATGCTGATCTAAATATAGTAATTATAATTCAGGAGCATTAAATGATTAATGTTAAAATAATTTATATACTTTTGATAAGTTCATTCATTTCGGCTGGTTCCTGCGATAAAAAATTTAATACAAATTCGGATTACAAGAGCAACAGTATGCAGACACAAGAAAATCTTAAAATACTATCCACGATGAAAATCTATTTCGGTCATCAGTCAGTCGGTTACAATATGATGGGCGGAGTACAGGACCTCCTCGCCGATAATCCTGAATATAATCTGATAATTGCCAAAACCAAAGACCACAGGCAATTTAATAAAGCCATCTTCGCGCACAGCCCGAACGGCAGGAACCTGGATCCGATATCAAAAATTGATGATTTTGCCAGCACAATGAATAATGGGATCGGAGGCAAAGCTGATGTGGCATTTTTCAAATTCTGCTATGTCGATTTTAACAGCAACACAAATATTAAAGAGATATTCGATAAATATCGAAACGAAATGGCGGGACTTAAAAGCAAATATCCTGAAACCCTATTAATACATGTCACCGTTCCCCTGACCAGTGAACACGGATTAAAAGGATTTATAAAAAAAATTCTCGGAAAAGATTTCAATCCCGAGAGAACAAAATTCAATAATTTCATTAAAGAAGCGTATGCTCCATCACTTATCTTTGATCTTGCCGATATTGAATCGACCTTCCCAGACGGGGGAAAAAATTTTTCCACAAAGGGATCAGAAAAAATTTTTTATCTTGTACCTGAGTATACTGACGATGGCGGCCACCTAAATTCCATAGGCAGAAAGATCATCGCAGAGAAATTCATCTCGTTTCTTTCAACTCATGCGAAACGTTAGTGATGTAATTCTGATTCGTATTCAATAAAGAGTACGTGTTGAACACAGTATTGAATCATCCTCAAGCGTCATTACCTAAAAAAAACAGCCGTCTTTATAAGAAGACGGCTGCTTCTGTATCACGCCCGGTAGGATTCGAACCTACGGCCTGCGGATTCGAAGTCCGACGCTCTATCCAGCTGAGCTACGGGCGCAGATAAGAACAAGAATCACCGATTATCACTGAAAATGTCAAGAAAAAATAACCAGTTATCACTGTTCATTAAAGGAATCAGCATAAGCACGAACCATGCTCCTGATCGAATCAAAGGCGATATTTTCGTAAATAATGTCTTTAATCGGGATAAAAAAACACGATTCAACGTCATCTCCGGGTGTAAGCCTGTTGAGATCAAGAGCAGTGCATTCAAACCCAAGATCAAGGGTAGCGTAGGTGACGCCTTTATAGGTATAGGTGTTCGGATATGAAGTAAAATATCTCAAATTACCCAGATCAATGCCCAGTTCCTCGCGAATTTCCCGGCGCAGCGCGTTTTCAGCGGTTTCTCCCGCGTTGACGAATCCCCCCGGAAGATCAAGCATCCCTTTCTTCGGATCACGGCCGCGTTCTGTCATAAGCAGGCACCCGTCATTCATGATAAAAGCGGCGACCGCGGATGCAGCATTAAAATAATAATGGAATCCGCAATTATTGCAGACCACTGACCCGTCATCACAATAGGTAATCTGTTTTTTTGAGCATGCAGGGCAAAAGACAAACGGTACGTTTTGAACCTGGATAGACATGGCAATCACTCTTCCCTGGTACTGTGATTGATTCCCGAAATTTTCCTGTCAAGGGATAAAATTAATTTTTCATAAGCAATATCATAACCAGCCGGCTGAGAAGCTGACGTTACGGTATCAATATCATTTACATTAACCTTCCAGCCAGTATCATTGACCGTCATGAAAAGGATAATTTTATCCTTCTCTTCTGCATTCTGGGTAAACTTCTTTATTGCAAAATTGAACATGGTCCAGGCAAGTGCACGGTCAACAAGTACAATGGCCGTGTAGTCCATGGTTGAAACGTCTTTCAGACTGTTCAGGGGGATGACTTTGATACTGCATGACTGATGATATTTCTTCACAATGTCATCCACAAGACGGTTCTTAAATTCACTCCCGGTCGTCGCGATGAGCAGTTTTTTATCTGAATTCAGATTTCCTGCGCGGTATTCGCGGATGTTTTTTGAACAAGACGCAAATGAAACAGAAAAGGCAACAAACAGCATGAACAGTTTTCCAGTTGTTTCCATCAGTCTTTAACTCCATTATTTTCATGTTCACCGGCGTCATTCATTATAAGAACAACCACCGTGGCGCCCCAGTTGGGACCGTCATTATAAAAGGAAAGCACCCTCGGATCTTTCTCAAGTATGCCAAGAACCCATTCTTTTTTTTTGGAAAGTCCCTTTCCATGGACAATGCGGACTTTCCTGAATCTTTTTTCAGCAGCCTGGCGGAGAAATTCCTTTACCGCGATCCCGGTATCTTTGAAATGAATGTGGTGCAGATCGATCTCTTCTCCGAAATCGATCATGGTGATCCCGTCATCATCCTGCATCATTTCTTTTGAATTGTTTTCTTTTTCGTGCATAATACTCTGCAATCATCAACAACCAGAATGCGTATCAGGGAACAGATTTAAGTCTAAATCGTTTCTTGTAAATGCAAATTTACTCTGAAGTAAGCAAAATGAGGAAATTAAAAAAATTATCGAGGTTAAGATAACGGCAGAAAACTTTAATTATGAGAGGAAGAAATAAAGGATAAAATATAAGCAGGAAAGCAGGGAGCATAAGAGGATTCATCAAATTTCCTCTTATGCTTTGCCTTACGGGTATAAACGCTTTTAGGAACTTCTTTTTTGGGAGGTTTTGTATTCAGCCTTCTGCCATGGCGGAGGGCCTTGAGCAATTCCTCCTTCTTCTGGATTTTCATGATTCTCCTCCGGTATTAAAAATTCTTTACCTGAATAAATGTGTATAAATTAACACCATTTGTCAAGTGATGAAACTATTAATTCACCAATTCTGCCAGATTTACATAATCGGTTCATCAGCTTTTTTATTCTTGACGTTTGGCAGAAAATGTATAATTATCTGACTCTCGGTAAAATATTGCGATCTGCCATTATCCAGGAGAAAACCTTTGAACACTGATGAATTGTCAAAAAAATATCATAAAGCGGCAAGTATCATTGCCACGGCAGGGATCATCCCTTTTGCCGTAAGTGAAACCCTTATAGAAATAATCAGATTTTACCTTGATGAGGAAGACGTTGACTTCATCATCACCAATTTTGACCGTTCGAAATCACTTTCTCTCGAACAACTTAAAACCAAATCCGGCCTCAGCGACGAACTGATTGAATGGCACACCTCCAAGCTGGCGCGAAAAGGTTTTATTTTTAATCAGCCAAACACCAGCGGTGCAATGGTATACCGCCTGCTTCCCTTAATTCTGGTAGGGACTTTCGAATATACTTTCATGAAAAAACTTCCCGAGAAAGACGAGTCCCGCAGCTATGAAAAAATTGCGGTGCTTTACCATAAACTCCTTGAAGAGCTGCGTGACAATATTCAACGCGGATATGACAGCCTGCTTCCAATTTTTGAAAACCAGCCACCAGTTGACCGGACAGTCCCGGTTTTTACGAGTGAAGCGGGGAAAACCATCAATATCATCATCGATAAAAAAATTGAAGCGGTTGAGGATGTGCTGCCGTCCCGCACCGTTGAGGCGATAATCGCAAAATTTGACGACATAGCGGTAGGCCACTGTTTTTGCAGAAATTACAACAAGGTACTCGGGCATGATTGCGAAATAAATGCCCCGTCAGAAGTGTGCTTCACTTTCGGGAAATCGGCGCGTCATACCATTGCGCAGGGTTTCGCCCGTGCTGTAACACAGGATGAGGCGCTTAAAATCATGAAAGAAGCGGAAGAAGCGGGCCTCGTACACAAAGCCTTTCATAACAGCTCGAATATCGCTAAAGAGGAAAACAGCATATGCAACTGCTGCAAAGACTGCTGCGACACGTTCACGCTGTGGAGAAACGGCGCGGTTCCCATGGTCAATTCGACCAATTATCTTTCAATTATCAATGAAGATGATTGCACCGGGTGCGGCATCTGTGTCGACCGGTGCCCGGTTGACGCGATATCGCTGAACGACAGCGGTATCGCGGTCCGCGAAGAGAGCTACTGCATCGGATGTGGTATCTGCGCGCGGTTCTGTCCTTCTGATGCGATATCCCTCAAAGAAGGGATGAGGCGCGTGTATGTCCCCCCTCCCCGGCTCCGGTAGGCAATTTCAAAAAATCATTAAACCAGGATAGCAGTATAAGGATGAATGCACTCTTCTTCAGGCGAGTCTTTTCACCTTGATGTTGCAACAGGAAGGCCCGGAATAAAACCGGGCCTTAATCATGGGTGGCTGACGGGACTTGAACCCGCGGCAACAGGAGCCACAATCCTGGGCTCTACCAACTGAGCTACAGCCACCAGGTAAATTTTTTGGGTAATTATTTGAAAAGTCATTATTTAGGTGAGAGCATTATTGTCAATCGAATTAATGCTCATCTTCGAAAAACCTGAACTTGTTAAGGATTCCGGTCACCTTAAGCAGTGTTTTAACTTCTGCCGGTACTTTCATCAGAAAAAAGGATATATCCTTTTTTTCAAGATCCTGCAAAATCTTAATCATAGTACCCAGCGCGAAACTGTTAACGTACGTCACCCGTTCAATATTAAGTACAACTTTTTTAGTTTCTGTCTCAAGACTGTTAAAGATGAAACCATAAAGCTCTTCAGAGGTTTCATATGATATATTCTCATTAAGGTCGAAAACAAGATAATCATTAATGCTTCGTTTAGATATTTTCATGGTACTTTTTTCTCACTTTATTGTATATATTATGGTGCTATTATAAGGCCTTAAAATGATCTTTTCAACAGATATTTTATAATTAAAAATGAAATATTGCACCTTTAATTGACATGAACAGGTATATATACTAATATTGGAAAAGATATTATAGTGAGTGGTAATTATGCAAAAATTCTTTTTCCCCGCGGCTTTTATTTTCTCTTTCATCATCGCATGTTTTATATCCTGTTCAGAGTCATCTGAAATTGAATACACTTCCATTGCTCTTGAAGACACCTATTCTGATACTGACAGCGGGGTTTTTTATCCATCAACTTCGGGTTATGTGGACCTGTCGTATACCCTTGATCTCGGTTCATCAGAAAAAGACGTTTATTTTGTTCTCACCAACAGGAGCCTCTCTTCATCGACTTCACTGCATGATTTTAATGCCGGTGATGAACGGTCTCCTGATTTCAGCCAGGCACTTGATATCGAAAACGAAGATATCTCCGGTGAAAACACGGACCATTCGTTTTATGCGCAGCGAGGCAGTGACGGTATATCTGACTACAACCGCAGGCCGATTTCATCGTCAACCTCACTGTCTCAGGCGGCCATTGAACTACAGAGCCCGCAATACGCGGTTAATGATGCAGTTGATGACGAGCAGACTTTTATGATTGAAAAGGATGAAAGCGTGGAAGCGACCTGCCAGTATACCGATACAATAAGTACAGACAACGGAGATAAAACGCTGAACATATGGGTCGCTGACGATTGCTGGTACGATGGCGGGACCAAATCATACAAAATCTCACCAGCCATGGTTACCGCACTTGCGGATGAATTCCTTCTTGCCGGTACTGACAACGATATCTATGACTGGGTCTCGACAATATTCGGCGAGGAATGGGGCACTCACGGATACGGGTCACAGCTGATTCAGCCTGACGACAATATCACTATCCTTCTTTTTGACATTGATGGTGACGATAACGCCTTTCTTTCCAAAGGGTATGTGGCCGGTTATTTTTATTCGAAAGACAATTTTCTGACAAGCGATGTTTCATTTTCCAATGAGCGTATCATGTTCTATATCGACGCCGTTGCCTTTGCCTACCCGGATAATACCTGGGGAATAACGGACCCCCTTCCCGCAGATACGGTACTGACCCTGGCCCATGAGCTGCAGCACATGATCCATTTTTACCAGAAAAACGTGACGAGAGTAGCCGACGGGTCCGGCACCCAGACCTGGATCAACGAAATGTGCTCCCTGATCACCGAGGATCTGATGTGCCAGAAACTCGGCGCCGCCTTTTACGGGCCCCGGGGAATTCCCGGAAACAATCCCGGTGACGTAAATTCCCCTATCACGAAAGGATGGCTCCCCTACTACGCGTACTACGACGACCGGTCACTCACCCTCTGGGGTGAGGACGACCTGGCACTGGATTACTGCACCGCCTATGCTGCTGCCGCGTACCTGGCGCGAAATTACGGCGGCACAGAACTTTTCAGAAACATCGTGCACAACGGATACACTGATGTACGCGCGGTCACGGAACCGATAGAAGACATGACCGGGGAAGCTGTCACGTTTGAAACAATTCTCCGCATGTGGGGCGCCGCGATGCTTCTTTCGGACACGGTTTATGATTCTTCAAGCCCCGGTGTTTTTGAAGGGCTGATCATGAACAACGGCGACTCTGACTGGTTTGAAAGCACCGTCAGCGGTGACACCTATTATCTCGGGTCAATCAACATTGACAATTATTCTTATAAAGTGAACGGCTATACCCGTTACGGTCTTAAACTGTACACTCCCTCGACCATTTCTTCTTCAGGTAAACTTCCCGCGTCAGCAAACCGTTACGTGCGCGTCAGCGAATCCGCGACCGGCGTCAACACCTGGAACATTCTGCTTGATAAAAATACGCGGCTTACGGTTGTGGTGAAATAAAAAACCCCTGTTTAATCAGGGGTTTCATATTCACGCCAGACAGGATTCGAACCTGTGACCCACGGCTTAGAAGGCCGTTGCTCTGTCCGACTGAGCTACTGGCGCATATTTCGGGGCGAAAGGATTTGAACCTTCGACCCTCTGGTCCCAAACCAGATGCGCTACCGGACTGCGCCACGCCCCGGGAATTGAGACAAAATATCTGCGTGAGGTCATTTGTCAATATCTTTTCACCACGGGGGGGCTCACCGGTTGCGGAACATCCTGAGCATGTTGTCGTGGTGGAGCGAATCATTCATGCCCTTTTTATGGCACACCCCGCATTTTCGGTCAGCCCCCAGCGGATACGGGGAACCGGTGTACTGCACCGGCTGCGCGTTGCCGCTCGAAGCTGAAGGGCCGTCGACGGGATACAGCGCGTGGGCCGGCCCGTGGCAGGCCTGGCAGGGAACGCCGACATTGTCCGTGTTGTTTTTGAACAGGCCTGACGGCCCGGCGTTCCAGCGGTTAAAGGCCTCGTAATTCGTCGGCGCGTCAAAGTTGACATGGCAGGTGAGACAGTCGGGCTCCTGGAGCCAGGGCTTCCGCGGCTCAATCCGGTCAAAGGGGACGGATGATTCTTTCTTCAGCGCGCCTGCAAGCCGGGCGGATGTTTTCTTCGCCGATTCATGTTTCAACAGGGCGAGCGCGTGCTGGTCCATGGTCCCGTGGCATTCCACGCAGGTCATGCCTACGGTCTCATGGATGCCCCTGCTGCTCATGGTACCGGTAACCGTTGAAGAAGGATGGCACTTCAGGCACGCGCCCGAATCCTTTTGCTTTATGTAGCCGGCATGGAAACCGTGAATCGAGGCCGAGAGGTTCATCCTTTTGCCGTCGCCCGCGCTGCCGGACAGCGCGTCTTCGTGGCACGAGGCGCAGCTCCGGGGGTTGCCGCTGCGGGCGTCACTGAAAAGGCCGGTGCGGCTGATTCGGTCATGGGCCCTGAGGATGTTTATCGCGGTCCCGTCGGAAATGCCGGCACGGGAAGCCTCGTGTTTCCATCCCCCCTCGTGGCAATTCGCGCATCCCGGTTCAGCTGACACCGCGGCGACAGACACGGTCTTAAGCACCTCACGGGCACTGTTATGTATCCCTGATTCGATCGTGAATACCGGATACGGATCATAGGCGCCGGAATCACCGTAAGGAGCAAGAGGCAGTGAAACCGCTGCCAGGGTTCCCCGCCTGTCATCGTACACGAAGCTCCCGGTGAGGTAATTCCCGGTGATCCCCTGGTCTTTTTTCACCGAGACTTTCATCGTTGATTCAGCATGGTCCCAGAATGGGATATGCCGCGACGGATGCTGAAAATCATTTTCTATCTCATAGCGCAGCAGCGCCTCTTCAGTGACCACCTGCGGGTTCGCGCCGCGTTTTATCAATAATGCCTTCATGGTCGTGTCAGGAGGGAAGAGCGTGAACCACCGGTCACAATCACTGAGAAGGCTGATGCCGCGCTCGGGCCAGGCGAGCAGAACGTATTCACTGTTCGCTTTAAACTGCGGCAGCGCCTTTCCCGGTCCCGGTTGCAGCGGCTGCTGCGGTTCGCCGGGCATCTCCTTCCCGTTTATCTCACGGTAAAGATACAACGCGAGTGCCCGTTTCTCATCATCAGTCCCCATAAAGGGAGGCATGTAATCAAGCACCCTCCCCTGCCCGTCGAGCTGCGCGAGCAGGCCGTCATACGTGAACCCGGCTGTCCGCGGCGCGATATCGTTGCGTATGCCTCTGATGGTATGGCAGCTCAGGCACTGAAGGTTGAAAATTTCCCGGCCTGCCGCGATTTCATTTTCGGCCGTGATTTCCCTGAGCGGTGACCAGCGTGCGCGGGGAAGAAAACCCTCCTCCAGTATTTTGCCGACGTCTCCGGCATAGATTGACGATGAATACAGGTAGTCCCGTATGACAAAAGGCTTGCGCGTTATTTCACGCAGGTATTCGAAGCTTCCCATGATGAACAGGCCCGCGGCGGCAATAACCGCGGCCATTGACTTCTGGTAGCGCAAATTATTGCTGGCGTTGATATAAAAGGGCAGCACAAGGGCGACAAACAGCGCAATAAAAAAGAACACGATAAAAGGCGACGTCTGGGGATTGAGATAAAAGGACGTTTCCCTGAGTGGCGCCGGGACCGAAAAGTAGGACCACACAAGAAACGGAAGCATGCCCAGGGCCGAATACTGGACCCATTTCCGTGAATAATCCAGAAGATTCTTTCTCAGCGGCACTGCACCGCCGAAGAGGGCCGTCACATAGCTGAAGATTCCGGCGAACATCGCAGAAAGGAAGGTGCGAAAAAAAAGCGTGGGAAAGAAAGACGGATTGAAAAATCCGTGCCAGAAATTCATGGTTGCGGTCCACTTCCCCGGGGTGAGCATGAAAGAGAGTATCCCGTTGATGGCAAAAAGGCTCAGCCAGGCGAAAATAAAATACAGGAATGCAACACGGTTGCGGTCCTGTTCCTTGAGGGCATCGAAACGGTAGTGGTAGACCAGGAGGGCAACGATCTCGCCGAGAAAAAAGGTCCACTCAATTGCCCAGGCGAACACGAAATAGTGGATCAGCGCGGACGTCCCCGCGGGGTTCACCAGTGATATGGAGAACCATATCCCGACGCCGGTGACCGCGCCGAAAACCATGGTTACGAGCAGGAAAAACCAGACATGTTTTTTAATAAAATTTCTGAGATCAACGCTGTTTTCCCTGACGGCCTTGCAGTCAGTGAGCCAGATATACATGCCGCCGCCCACGGCGAGATGGGCAATATAGACATGGAGGATGGAAATTACCGCGATAATCGTCCCCCCGCCGAGCCAGTTTACCTGCCATACCGGGTAATTCATGCCTCACCTCCCCCTGCGTTCGAAGATGCGGCCTTTCTCAGCATATAAAAGATCGCGGCGCCGGCAGCGCCCGCGAAAACGATGAACAGCGCGAGCAGGTCATATTGCGGCACGACGTTGATTTCTTTTAAAGAAAAGTAGCTTTGAGTTTCAATGAGCCTGACATTTGCCCTGGTAAAACACATGCACAGCATGGTCAGCAGAAAAAAGGCGACCGTAAATTTGATATTTATTTTCAATGAAAAAATAATCGCCGCGAGCGCTGAGCATATCCCCGCGAGAAAAACCATGGTGAACACGACATCCCCCCCGAGAAGCGCCGTTATGACCACACTCTGTTGGGAGAAAAGATACCAGACACCGGCCGCGATCTGCGCGGTGCTGCCGGCGGCGAAAATACGCATCCCCTGTGTTACCGCGGCGCCGGCGTCCGGGATTCCGCGGCGTTCCCTGAACGTGCTGACCAGCGCGAGGGTGAGCCCGCCTACAGCAATGGAAGCGAAAATAAAGTGCAGAAAACGCGCGTAAAGAATCACCTCGCTCAGGACAATGTACGTCCCCCCCCTTGAATCAAAATAGTGTTCCCACTTTTCAGGGTGAACCATGAGATTGAGATTGTTTATAAAAATGAACCCGATATACAGAAGGATGATGATCAATGCCGCCAGCGCCGCCACAGCAACGGTACGAAACGAAACTTTCGCCTTGTGGATGTAAGAACAGTAATACGCGATGATCAGCAGAGGGATGATGCTGATTTTAAACACCGCCATCAGCACCGAGCTCGTATAATAGAGGTGTCCGTAAATGACCTGAATAAACAGAAGCGGAACAACGCCGAAATTAATCGCCAGAGCGATAAACACCGGGATCGTGCCGGCAAGCGGTGAATGCCCGTGGCCAGCGTCATTCCCGGCCTGCCGCAGGCGGGAAAACAGCAGAATGAGGCTGCCGCCCAAAACCGAATTGACCAGTATTATGTGGATCATGAATGAAAGAATGCCCAGCAGCCAGAAAAGCCAGGCATTTGCCGGAATTGTTTCAATGCTCGGGATAAGGCGTGTATAATCCATTGTTCAGTCCCCGTTAATAACGTTAATAATCAATCCATGAGGAATTGCAAGCAATATTACTTGACTAAACCGGATAAAAAAGATTAAATATTCAAATCATCTTCAGGAGACCGGCAATGCCAAAAAGAAAGAACAAGATCGTTGACAAAAAATTCCAGCTTAAAATGACCTATTCCCTCATAGGCATAATCTTTATCGCTTTCATGCTGATACTCGCCCTGCTCGCGACCGAGGCGACCATGAGGAACAGGTCCATACGGACCATATTGAACGATCTTGACAACGCGATTGAGGTCGAAGACAATATCGTGAGCGCCTTTCTTGCCTATTCGAAAGTCAACAATCCCGCTGATATTAAAATTTCAACAAAAAAAATAGTCAAGGACCACGAAGACAGCATTCTGGTATTAAAAGAACTGGCCTCACTGCTCAAACATTATGAAGACCGGAATTTCATAACCATTTCCGCGATCATCGGGATCATAATTTTACTCGGAATATTTCTTTATTTTTACATGATAAACGTAACGCACCGGATATCCGGCCCGATCTATGTGGTGAGAAAATACATGGAGGAAATAATCGCAGGCGGCCGGCCCGAGTTCCGCGACCTGCGCGAAAAGGATGAATTCAAGGAATTTTACCGGACATTCGTGGTGATGATGCAGGAACTCAATATCCAGGGTAAAGAAAATAAATCAGAAGACGCCGAATGATCGGATCAGTCAGCGAGTTCGGCAAGGTCATAAACCAGGCGTTCAGAATCTTCCCATCCCAGGCAAGGATCGGTGATTGACTTCCCGTATTCGTCCCCGTCAGGGCCCTGGGCGCCTTCCAGCAGGTAGCTTTCAATCATCAATCCTTTAATCGTGTTCCGCAGAAGCGAGGAATGCCTTCTGTTAAGCATAACCTCTTTGGCGATCCTGATCTGTTCTTTATACTTCTTGCCGGAATTGGAATGGTTGGTGTCGATCACCACAAGAGGGTTCTGCAATTTCCGTTCTTCATAAAGATTCGCCAGTTCCACAAGATCATCGTAGTGGTAGTTCGCGACATGGTTCCCGTAACGGTCAACGGAGCCCCTCAGTACCGCATGCGCGAGAGGATTGCCCGTTGTCGAGACTTCCCAGTCATTATAGATGAAGACATGGGGCGTCTGCGCGGCAAAGACAGAATCAAGCATGACCCTGACGTCTCCGGATGTGGGATTTTTCATGCCCACGGGGATGTCAAGGCCGCTGACGGTCAGGCGGTGCTGCTGGTTCTCGACCGAACGGGCGCCGATCGCGACATAGGACAGAAGGTCCGCAAGGTAAGGATAGTTTCCCGGGTACAGCATTTCATCCGCTGCCGAAAGGTGCGATTCTTTCAGGGCGCGGATGTGCATCTGGCGGATCGCTTTCAGTCCGAGCGCGAGATCGGGTTTTTTCTGGTGATCAGGCTGATGCAGCATTCCCTTGTATCCGGTACCGGTGGTGCGCGGCTTGTTCGTGTATATTCTGGGGATGAGGATGAGCTTTGAGCTTACCTTCTCCTGCAGCTTCGAAAGCCGGGCAACATACTCGCACACGGCATCTTCATTATGCGCCGAGCACGGCCCGATAATCAGCAGGAAGCGTTTGTCTTTACCGAGAAATATGTTCTGGATCTCCATGTCCCGCTGTTTTTTTACATATTTTAAATCTTCAGACAGCGGAAGGTTATCAAGTATGTCAGCAGGAGACGGAAGTTTCTGTATATATATTATGCTCAAAACAGCACCTCAAAAAACGGTATTAATAACAGAATTGGGAATCCCCTGTTCGTGTGCAAGGAAAAAATACGAAAAAATAAAAATTTTTATCTGGCGAAATAAGAAACCGCGTTTCTGAATATTTTCATCCCGTCGCTTTCCGCCGGAAGCGGTTTTCCTTCACGGTTATACTGTTCACGAAGCAGGGTCCAGTCATCCCTCTGGGTAAAAAACATTCCCCGTTCCGGGTGGGGCATCATGCCCATGATCCTGCCCGTGGGGTCGCAGATTGACGCGATATCATTGACCGAGCCGTTGGGGTTGCCGGGGAATTCACCGCGCGCGGGCTTCCGGTCAGGCCCCGCGTATCGCATGGTGACCAGGGATTTTTTTTCGATCTCTTCAAGTACACCTGACGGCGCGTAAAAGTTTCCTTCCCCGTGTGCAACAGGTATATGGAGGTAATCGATTCCCCGGGTAAAAACCGAAGGTGATTCTTTATTAACGATGAGATCGACCCAGCGGCACTGGTACCGGAACGTCTTATTGTACTCAAGCGCGACCTGTGCGTCACCGCCGTATCCGTCGATGCCGGGCACCAGGCCGATGTTGACCATGACCTGGAAACCGTTGCAGATCCCCAGCATCAGGGTGTCCCTGTTTATGTATGAAAGAAAATCATCCATGAGATTATTTTTAATTCTGTTGGCAAGGGCCTTGCCGCTGCCGGTATCGTCGCCGTACGAGAACCCGCCGGGGAAGATAAAGAGATGGCACTGCTTGAGCAGGTTTTTATTCTCGATAAGGTCATTGACATGGATTATAGACGCGTCCGCACCGGCAAAATCCAGGGCGAATCGCGTTTCCTCATCACAATTGATTCCATAGCCGGTTAAAACGAGTGCCCGTGGTTTCATCAGTTCTTTTCCTTCTCAGTAATTCGCGAATGTTTTTTTGTGTTCAGCAAGCATACTACTGATCTCAGTTTCGATCAGTGTTGATTGATTCATCCCGCTAACGCAAAAGCGTTCATCGGCGGTGACGCTGCCGATACAGGCAAAGAGGACGCCGGCGCAGAGCGCTTCGAAGCGTTCCCGGTGACCCGGTGATACCGACACCAGCACCCTTCCCTGTGACTCTGAGAACAGCACCGTATCATCGCGCAACCGCGCCGAAGCCGGGACCGGGGCGAGGTCGATTCGCGCGCCCTTCATCCCCGCCATGGCGGATTTCGCGAGCGCGATCGCGAGCCCCCCGCGTTCGACGCTGATGCTTGAAGCGAGTATCCCCTCTGAGAGGGCGTGCTCCACTGCGCGGTATGTTTTCATGAATTCGCCGGGCCTCACCTCGGGAACAGTGCCGCCGATATATTTTCTGCCGGTCGACCGTTCACCGATGCACGCGAGATATTCGCTGCCGCCGGTCTCATCCGCGGTCATTCCCAGAACGTAAACCAGGTCGCCGTCATTTTTAAAATCGATAGTCTGCGTGCGCTCGATCGACTCGATCACGCCTATGGATGAAATCAACAGAGTCGGGGGGATTGAAATCATGATCTCGTTGAAATGTTCATCGTAGCCCTTGAAGTCGTTGAACATGCTGTCCTTGCCGGAGATAAACGGCGTGCCGTACGCCACGGAAATATCGTAGCAGGCCTGGGCCGCGCGCTTCAGCTCGCCGAGCCGTTCGGGGTTGTTCGAATCGCACCAGCAGAAGTTGTCAAGGATCGCGAGGTGGTCGAGCGTCGCGCCCGCGGCCACGGCGTTGCGCACCGCGGTATCGATTGAGCACGCGGCCATCCAGTAGGTGTCGATATCGCTGTATGAAGGGTACAGTCCCTGCGACAGGACCACTCCACGGGTAGAATCGAGAAGGGGGCGGATGACGGAAGCGTTGCCGTTGATCTTTCCCCTGCCCTGCACCGGTTTTATGACCGAGTTCCCCTGCACTTCATGGTCATACTGAAAAGAAATGAATTCGAAGCTCGCCGTATTCAGGCGCGAGAGCATTTCAAGAAAGAGAGAACGCATGTCCGCGGGGACGTCAAATACCGGCTGCGGGTTCCTCGGCCTGGTATAGGATGTTTCAATTTTTTTTCTCGGCAGGCCGTTGTGGAGAAAATCCATGTCAAGATCAAAGATCACTTTCCCGTTCATGCGCACGATCCCGCGGGTGGACGCGTTGAAATGGCCGATTACGGTCGCCTCAACGCCGCGCTTCCGCATCAGGGAGAGGAATTCCTCACACTTATTTTCAGGAACCGAGAGGGTCATCCGCTCCTGGGACTCACTGACCCATATCTGCCACGGAGAAAGGCCCGGATATTTCAGGGGAACTCTTTCAAGCTCCACCTCGAACCCGCCTGCCTCACGCGCCATTTCGGCGACCGAACAGGAAAGCCCTCCCGCGCCGTTATCGGTGATCGAATTGTACAGGCCGAGGTCTCTCGCTTCCCTGACGATCGCGTCAGAAAGCTTTTTCTGGGTTATCGGGTCGCCGATCTGTACCGCGGTCGCCGGGCTCCCGGATGAAAGCGCTTCTGAGGAAAAGGTCGCTCCATGGATGCCGTCCCTGCCGACCCTGCCGCCGACCATGATAATGCAGTCCCCGGGCATGGCCTTTTTGCCCACAGAGACCCTGCCCCTGACTTTTTTCGGCGAAAGGCCGACGGTGCCCACGAAGACCAGCGGCTTCCCCTTGTACCGTTCATCAAAAAAAACGAACCCCTGCGGCGTGGGAATGCCTGAGGTATTGCCGCCGACATTCACGCCGTGGACCACGCCTTCAAGGATCCTTCTCGGAGACAGGAGCCTGGTTGATTCATCCCTGCCACGGTAGAGCGGCGTGGTGTCCCGTGGATCGGCGAAACAGAAACCGTAGCGGTTCGCGACCGGGCGGGCGGCCATGCCGAAGCCGATGGCGTCGCGGTTTACGCCGACGATTCCGGTTATAGCCCCCCCGAAAGGATCAAGGGCGCTCGGGCTGTTATGGGTTTCGACCTTGTCGGAAATGATAAAGTTCTCATCAAAATCGATACCGCCGGAGTTGTCCTCAAACACTGAAACGCAGAAATCACGCTCGCCCTTTTCCCTTCTTATTCTCATGGTCGCTTCTTTTATGTAGCGTTTGTAGATACCATCGGATATATCATCTATTTCTGCCGCGAAGATCGTATGCTTGCAGTGCTCGCTCCACGTCTGGGCAATAGACTCCATTTCAACATCAGTGGGGTCACGCTTTTCACGTCCATGGAAGTAATTTTTTATCACCTTCATGGAAAGCAAATCAAGAGCGAGCGGGCCGCGGCGCGTTCCGTCCCTGTCTGATATTCCCTCCCTCGCGATTTTCATCAGCTCTTCATCAGAGACATCGAGATTTACCCTGTCAGCGTCGGGATTCTCACTGATCGTTACCAGGGGCAGCGCCCTGCCCATGCCGCCCTTTTTACTATAGGCATCTTCAGCGAGAATTTGTACTCGCTGGATCAGGGGATTGTGAAGCTCCTTTGCGATCGCTTCGATCGTGGGGGTGTTCAGGGGCCCCTGAAGGAAGTAGGTCGTGGAAGAAAAAACCGATCTTTCCTGGTCAAGATCGCGTTTGAGAAGGTCCTCGATCGATTCACGTACCGTGTGAGACACATTGTCAGTAACACCCGGGAGAAAACCGATTTCCATGGCGCAGGTAAAATTTTCAGGAGTATAGCACTTATTTATGGTATAGTTCTGAATAACGGGCTGAACCAGAAGGCGCGCGACCTGGACAATGTCATTTTCGGAAATATCGGCATCTATGAGATAATTATCAGACAGATAAACCTTTTCAACGGGATAACCCAGATCATGGAGTTTATTTTTAATGACATTCCCACGTGGGTCCGTAATTTTATAAAAAACTTCTAAGCGATATCGTGCTTCTTGCATCGGTTGCTCCTGTGATTAGAAAGTGCTAAAGGAGATGCATAATAATGTCCAGAATTTTTTCAGGGCAATCAATGCAGAGATGTAAAATTTGCTGAAAATTATCAATTAAAAAGGGGCTGCCCTTTCAGGACAGCCCCTTTGATCTTCGGCGTGATTATGCTTCAGGAGGATACATTGACTCAATTTCATTGGCGTATTTTTCATTGATGACCCGCCTTTTGACTTTCTGGCTGGGTGTCAATTCACCGCTTTCCTGAGTCCATTCAGCATCAAGAAGTTTGAACTTGCGAATCTGTTCCACCCTGGCAAAATTTTTAGTGTACTTTTTAATTTCTTCATCATATATCTGCTGCACTGCATCATTTTTCAGCAGATCAGCATGACTTGAGAAACTGATATTGTTTCTCTTGGCCCATTTCTGCAACTCCTCAAAAGCTGGAACAATCAACGCAGCAAGATACTTTCTGTTATCGCCGATTATTGCAACCTGCTCAATGAGATGAGACGCTTTAAGGCTGTTCTCAATATTCTGAGGCGATATATTTTTTCCGCCGGAGGTAACAATAAGGTCCTTGATCCTTCCGGTAATCCAGAGCCTGCCTTCCTCGTCTATCCTGGCCATGTCTCCTGTCCGGAAATATCCGTCCTTGGTAAAAGCTTCTTTCGTGGCTTTTGGATTTTTATAATATCCCTTCATTACCTGGGGACCTTTAACAAGCAGTTCTCCCTCATCCGATATTTTCAACTTCGTTTTCGGTATCACCCTGCCAACGCTTCCGGGTGTAAGTTCGCCGGGCCTGTTGAAATTTGTCACCGGAGAAGTTTCAGTAAGGCCGAAACCTTCCATTATTTGCACACCCATGCCGATAAAAAATTCCGCGTCAGTCACTGAAAGCGGCCCCCCGCCGGAAATAGCGAACCTCATCCTGTCAAGTCCAAGCGCATTTTTAAGTTTTGAAAATACCATCTTATCTGCGAGATCAAATCTTTTCGCGAACAGGCCTGTTCTCGGCAAATTTTTGCATGCATAAGGAAGGTTCTTCTGCGCGGTTGCGATGGCCCATTTTACTATTGCTTTTTTTAATGCAGGGGCATCAGCGAGCTGAGACAGTATACCGGTATGTATTTTTTCATATATTCGAGGAACACTGATAATAATTGTCGGCCGAACTTCCTTGAAATTTTCCAGAAGTTTGGATATATCTTCCGCGAATGCAACAGTTGCTCCGATATAAATTGCCGAATAGTATCCGCAGGTTCGTTCAAGCACATGAGAAAGCGGCAGGAACGAAAGGAAGAGATCGTTTTCAGTCATCATTCCCCGGAGTTCGTGTTCAATATTTTCGCCCTGGGACACGAAGTTTGAATGGGTCAGCATAACCCCTTTAGGATTGCCGGTTGTTCCCGAAGTGTACATTATTGTGGCAAGATCTTCAGGCTTGATGGCTTTTATTTTTTTATCCAGCGAGGATTTCTGCTTGTAAGCCCTGCCAATTTCAAGGGCTGAATCAAGAGACACGATGTTGCCCTTTTCCTTGTCATACTTGTTAAAGACGACAATCCTTTTTAACAGGGGCAATTTTTTCTTTGCCTTTAAAACACGATCGAGATGATCTTCCGTTGAAACGAAACAAAGCACAGAACCTGAATTTTCAAGAATGTACTGAGTCTCTTCAGACGAATTGGTGGAATAGATGGGAACATTGATCGCGCCCACTGAAAGAATCGCCATATCAGCGACCCACCATTCATATCTATTTTCCGAAAAGAGCCCGATACGATCCCCTTTCTTTATTCCGATAGATAAAAGATAACAGGCGAGATTGCGTATTATTTCGTTGAGTTTGTTCCATGAAATATCAACGTAAACGCCTCCTTTTTTGTATGAAACACAAACCCTGTCACCATATTTCTCTACCCTGTTTTGAAAAATACCTGGTATGGTATTCTCTTTAAATGTGGCCATATCTCCCTCCGAAAATATATATAATTAATAATAAGCTTTGTTATAAGAATGGAAATGAAAATGGAAACTGAAAAGAATGAACAATCGTTTCTTTCTGTGTTTAACGATTCAGCTATGTATATGACATTTCATCAATATTGTCAACAAAATAATACTGGATATTCATATCATCTATACAATAAAAAAGGGCCGGTATTGCACCAGCCCCTGAGATAATAACAGACAGTTTAATTAAAATAATCAATCATCACTGCCGGTATACAACGATTCAATCTCGTTGGTGTATTTATCATTAATAACACGCCGTTTGACTTTCAGCGATGGGGTAAGCTCTCCGCTTTCCTGGCTCCACTCGGCATCAAGCAGTTGAAATTTACGTATTTGCTCAACACGCGCAAAACCTTTCATGTTATTTTTAATTTCGCTGTCAAAGAGTTCAAGAACTTTCGGATTAGTGATTAAATCTGCATTACCCGTAAAGGCAATGCCGTTTTTCTTTGCCCATTTTTGTAATTCAGGGAAAGTCGGGACTACAAGCGCGGCAAGATATTTCCTGTTATCGCCAATGACTGCCACCTGTTCAATATAGAGTGATGTTTTTAATGAATTCTCTATGTTTTGAGGAGAAATATTTTTCCCACCGCTGGTTACGATGATATCCTTAATCCTTCCGGTAATGGCAAGGTAACCATCTTCATCGATAACGCCAATATCGCCCGTTTTAAAAAAGCCGTCACTGGTGAAGACTTCTTTCGTGGCCTGCGGGTTTTTATAATAACCTTTCATGACCTGGGGGCCTTTAATGAGGATTTCACCTTCATCTGAAATTTTAATAGTGGTGTCCTTTAATGCGGGCCCGACTGTTCCCGGCTTTATTTCCCAGGGACGGTTAACATTGGTAACCGGGGTAGTTTCAGTAAGTCCAAAGCCTTCATAAATTTTCAGGTCCATGCCGAGGAAAAACTCAAGGTCAGAAACCGCGAGAGGACCGCCGCCGGAGATGGCTATTTTAAGTTTATCAAGACCGATCGCCGCTTTTAGTTTTGACAAAACAAGTTTGTCGGCAAATTCATATCTTTTAGCGAAAAGTCCTTTTCGTGGTATGTTTTTACAGTTATAAGGGAGATTCATTTCAGCGGTCTTGAACGCCCAGGTTGCCAGAGCTTTTTTTACGGGAGAGGCATCACCCAGTTTTGAAAGAATGCCTGCATGAAGTTTTTCATAAATACGCGGGACACTGATCATGCAGTCGGGCTTGATTTCAACAAGATTTTGCTGTAATGTTTTTGAAACATCAACGACAAAAGCAACTCTTGAGCCCTGATGAATGGGAAGATAATACCCCACCGTCCTTTCGAGTGAATGCGAAAGCGGTAAAAATGATAAAAAAGTGTCCTGGTCAGTAACGAATTCCGTAAAATCTGCTATACTCTGCTTAACATTTGAAACAAAATTATGATGCGTGAGCATAACGCCCTTGGGATTACCGGTCGTTCCTGAAGTGTAAATCAATGTTGCGAGATCTTCAGGTTTCAACGCTTTGAGCCTTTTATCAAACTCAGCTTTGTTTTTATATTTTGATCCGCCGCTGTAAACTTTATCAATGGGAACAATATTTTTTTTGTTTATAGTGACCTTATCAAAAACAATCACTTCTTCGAGTTTTGGAAGCTTTTTCCAGGCTTTCATAATCCTGTCAAGATGGCTTTCCGTACTTACAAAACATATTCGTGAATCTGAATTTTCCAGTATATACTGGGCTTCATCAGAGGAATTGGTTGCGTAGATTGGTACATCTGTTGCGCCTATTGAAAGAGAGGCAAGGTCAGCGATCCACCATTCATAGCGGTTTTCTGCAAATATGGCTATCTTGTCTCCTTTCTTTATTCCTTTTGATAACAAATAGTAAGCCGTTTCACGAACCATCGTGTTCATATCTGTCCAGGATATGTCCACATACTTACCGTCTTTTTTATAAGCCACGCAGGCCTTGCTTCCATATTTTTCAGCCTGGTTCTGAAAAATTGCGGGCATTGTTGTTTCTTGAAACCGAGCCATTGGAACCTCCATCGGATTATATAAATCATATTACAGTAATAATCATTTTTAGGATATGAACCATCCAGTTTATTTTTTTACTTAGTACATGAAACCGTATTGTTATTGGATTGATACGGTCATTACTATAGTTTTCATTAATTTGACTATTACTGGTGCATACTACATACTTCAGCCGGTACGTTTGTCAACAAACAATTTTATCAATTTTTTTATATATGTGTTTTTTCTGATTCTGAAGTACATCCTTTCTTATAATGACATGATATAATTAACTTGACAGTAGTAATGATTCCACAAAAATTATTATAGATAACACAAAAGGGGTCCTGTTTTGAAAAAACCTGAAAAAAAATCTGCTTCAAAAAAAAGTACTTCTACAAAAAAATCAGTAAAGGCAGTGAAGAAGGAATCATCCAAAACGATACAGACTAAAAAACAATCCGAAAAAAAATCCCCACAAAAATTACCGGCAAAAAAAAATTCAAGCCTGAAAAAAGCCCGGCAGTCACCTGATACCACAACAAAAAAAAATGAAAATAAAGCATTGATCCCTTCATCTGACGCTGCGGACAAACTTCCAGAACAGGCAGGCTCATCAAAGGAAATCGCAACAAAACAGCCGGATGACATTGATTCTGATGCCCTTCACAGGGGCGATATTCCCATGACTGTCGTCGACCATCTCGATGAATTCCGTTCGAGAATCATTATTGTACTGGTAACTATCATTCTTTTAACCATTGGCGCCTTTTTCGTTTCAGATTACCTGCTGCAATTCATAATGCAGCCATTCCTTGATTCCGGTCAAAAATTGAATATATTTACCCTTGCCGGAGGTTTCCTCCTTCGCCTTAAAGTATCGGTTGTTGCCGCATTACTGATCGGCCTTCCTTTGCTGGGCTTTCATCTATGGAGATACATCGTTCCGGCGATTTCCGTTGGAGACAGAGTGTTCGCACGCCTATCCCTGATCGCCGCTGCCCTGCTTTTCTACACCGGTGTTGTTTTCGTTTTTTACATAATTTTACCCATGGCAATCCCCATGTTATTGAGCTTTATAGGAAGCGATATGCTCAGTACGATTGGCGCGGATGATTACTTAAGTTTTATTTTAATCCTTGGAACCGCGATGGGTCTTTTGTTTGAACTTCCAATAATCATAATGATCCTGACCCGAATTGGAATACTAACCCCCTATTTTCTGATCCAGAAAAGAAAATATGCCATTGTCATTATCTGGGTGATAGCAGCACTCATTACACCGCAGGATATTTTATCACAGGTAATGGTAGCAATACCCATGATGATGCTTTATGAAATATCAATCGTCATTTCAAAAATGATGGTTATTAGAAAAAAAAGAAACGAATTACGGAAGCAGGGAGCATAATTAAAATAAAAATTTAAATATCACTAACTATAAATAGTGGAGGTTTTACCATGCCAGTCAAATATTTAAAAGACGTTCCCATTGACAAAAAAAAAGTTCTCATTCGGGTTGATTACAATGTCCCTTATGACAAGGGAATGAACATTACGGATGATACACGAATTACCGCAACACTTCCCACAATTGACTACTGCATTGAACGTAAAGCCACAATTATACTTGTTTCCCATCTGGGAAGACCAAAAGGTAAAATTGTTCCTGAGATGTCCCTGAAACCCGTTGCCAAACGGCTTTCTGAATTGATAAAGAAAGACGTCCTTTTTATTGATACCCCGTATGGCGATCAGTTAAAAAATGAGGTTGCGGCAGTTCCTGCTGGTTCAATCGTCCTTCTTGAAAATATACGCTTCCATCCGGGTGAAGACAAAAATGATCCGGAGCTGGGAAAGCTTCTCGCTGAAATGTGTGATGTGTATGTGAATGATGCTTTTGCAACCGCGCACCGCGCCGCATCATCGAATGAAGCTGTTACCAAATTCGCTAAAACTTCACTTGCCGGCTTTCTTCTTGAGAATGAAATTGAATATTTTCGAAAAGCGATGGAAAAACCCGAGAAACCGGTTGGCGCGATTATTGGCGGCGCCAAGGTTTCTTCCAAACTTGATGCACTTAATAATATCATTTCAAAAGTGGATTTTTTAATAATCGGCGGAGGGATGGCATTTACTTTCCTTAAAGCGAACGGCATTGAAGTCGGAAAATCAATTCTGGAAGAGGATCTGGTCGGTACGGCTTCGAATATAATGTCACAAGCAAAATCTAAAGGTGTCGAAGTCCTTTTACCGGTGGATGTTATAGTTGCGCAAGCATTTGAAAATGATTCACCGAAGCAGGTTGTTCCGGTTAACTCAATTCCTGCAGATTCAATTGGACTTGATATTGGACCTGAAACAATTAAATTATTTAACGATAAAATCAAAAGCTCAAAAACCATTATCTGGAACGGCCCCATGGGAGCTTTCGAAATGCCCAATTTCGCTGAAGGAACCAATCAGGTAGCAGAAACTCTCGCGTCCAGCGACTGCCTGAGCATTGTTGGCGGAGGCGACAGCGTCACTGCGGTAAACCAGGCAGGAGTTGCGGACAAAATATCTTATATTTCAACCGGTGGCGGCGCGTTTCTCGAGCTCCTTGAAGGGAAAACACTTCCGGCAATTGCGGCGCTTGATAAATAATAAAGGGGCTTTTAAAAAGCCCCTTTATTATTCACGAAATAAATTATCATCATTCAGCTTCTTGCTGGCGTTTAATATTGATCTGAGCGATCGCCAGTTTTGCCAGCGGAATAGAATACGGTGATGATGAAACGTAGTTAAGTCCTGCGTCCATGCAGAATTCTATGTTGTCAGGGTTCGCTCCATGTTCACCACACAGTCCCATTTTGATATCCGGGCGGGTGAGCCTCCCCCTCAACGCAGCGGTACCGACTAGCTCTTTTACTTCAGCGCCGAGAAATTTAAAGGGATTATGCTTCATGAGGTCAAACAGCGAATAGCTCGGAAAAAATGAGTTTGAATCATCGCGAGAAATACCATAGGTAGTCTGGGTGAGGTCATTCGTGCCGAAGCTGAAAAATTCCGCATACTGGGCAATATTTCCCGCACCGAGCGCCGCTGCCGGCAGTTCAATCATGGTACCGACTTTATACTTCAGATTTTCAACACCATACTCTTCGGTTATTTCCTTCATGATATCCCCGATACCACGGACCTCGCTTCCTTCGATCTTTTTACCGTTCTTTATGAATTTAATTTCCTGGTCACTCATAACGATTGGGATCATGATTTCCGGATCAACATTAATGCCTTCTTTAATAAGCATACAGGCCGCTTCAAAAATAGCCCTGCACTGCATCTCATAAATTTCAGGATAGGTCACCGCGACACGACATCCGCGATGCCCGAGCATGGGATTCATTTCAGCAAGTTCTTCACAGCGCGCCTGAATTTCTGCAGGTTTTATTCCTTTTTTCCTTCCCTGCATGTATTTAATGAATTCTGCCATGCTCGCGCTGTTTCGTGGTAAAAATTCATGGAGAGGAGCGTCGAGAAGACGGATCGTAACCGGATAGTTTTCCATAATCTTAAAGAGTTCATAGAAATCCGATCGTTGCATCGGCTGAAGCGCTTTGAGGGCTTTTCTTCTCTCCTCTTCCGAATCGGCAATGATCATTTCGCGGAATTTCATTATGCGTTTTTCATTAAAAAACATGTGTTCCGTTCTGCACAGGCCGATTCCGGTAGCCTTGAAATTTTTAGCCACTACAGCGTCCCTGCCCTGGTCAGCGTTTGCGCGAACCTGAAAATCATCAATAAATTCTTCAACTATATCCAGAAATTCATAAAGCCCGTTTTTCTTAAAATCAGGAAGGATGAGCCCGACTTTGCCAAGATAGATTGTTGGATCTTCATAGTAGGGAACATTTATTGAAACGTAATCGCCTTCATTGATCACTTTCCCGGCAAGAGTAAATGAGGTTCCCCTGATTTTCATTTCAGGCTGGACCATGGCTACTTTGCCGAGGCTCCGGGCAACGACAGGAGCATGGGATGAAAATCCACCTTCAGTTGTGATAACACCCTGCGCTACTTCAATAGCTTTAACATCTTCAGCATAAGATGCCGGCATAACCAGAATAAGATTGGTATCACCACCCTTCATTATCGCTTTTTTATGCTCTTCAAGAAGCCGCGGAGTTGAAAAGAAAACTCTTCCTATTGCTGCGCCGGTGGAACCGGCGATACCGCCCTTAATGGTTTTAATATTTTTTACGCTCGTTGGATCTATTACTGGATGGAGCAATTCGTTGAGTTGATTTGGCTTAATATTCTTAACAATATACTCCTTGCTTATTATTCCTCTTTTTACAAGATCAAGTAAAGTTTTAATTTGTGACTGTGTTGATTTTTCGCTTACTTCCCTCTGCTCGACAAGCCAGAAATCACCTTGTTCAATGGTAAATTTCACATCACGTATTTCATAAAAATTTGCTTCAATCTTTCTTGCTATATCCGTGAAATGGTCAAAATATTTTTTATCAATTTTATTTATTTCTTTTGCTTTTCCACCGGCTGCGTCAAATTCATTTTTCAGGAATTCACCCTGAATATCAGAGTCTCCGGTGACAATATTTCTTGTATAATAATTACCTGAATATGAATTATCACCGAAATTCCCGTAAACCATTACCTGGACCATCATTGACAGTGAATTATCAACATCAATTTCTGAATCACAGTATTTTGAGGCTGCAGCTTTAAGAATCAGGCTGAGCTGGTCATAAACATCCTCGCTGAACTTCGCGTCATAATATTTTTTATATGCATCGATAGCGGCAATTATATCTTCAATTTTTTTAGTTTTGGTGAGCTTCCTTTCTATCTTTTCGATTTCGTCACTTTCAATATCGTAAAGACTTTTCCCAATATTTCTCAAGAGAAAAAGATATTCGCCATAGGCAAAATCTTTACCGGTAAACTTGGCAAATCCCTCAACAGTTTTATCATTCATCCCGATGTTATGTATTGACGGGAAGGAAGGTACGTTCAAACCGGAACTTAAAACCACTTTTAACATTAAAGGTTTTTCTGCATCGCCGAATTTTTTACCGGTATCTTTTTCAAGTTTTGTTATGTGGGTTTTTAAAATCTCTTTAACATTCACCTGCGGCAGTTTCAGGGTCAGCTCTGAATCAATAATAAACCCCGGAGCAATAGGCAATTCCATTGCAGCCAGTTCAACCGCCCGTCTTCCCCTGATACCGATTTTATCTTTAATTTTATCATCAACTTCTTTAAGGTCTTTATTAAAATAAATTATATTTTGCATAAAATTCTCCTCTGGAAATCATGGTTAAAAAAGATTGAGAACCTGTCCGACACCGATTTTAAGAAATTGCTCGAACCGGGGACTTGCTCCCTCATAGAGATATTTCTGGAGTTTTGAAACACCTCTTATATTTTCTCCTGAAACCTGTATCATTATATGATCTCCATGTTTTACTTTTCCCCATTTGAAAAGGGAATTGATATCATTGATAACTTCATTTTTAAAATAAACATGGACATCCAGATCAGAAAACTTCGTCAAATAGCTTTCAATTATCTTTTTCCAGGCTTCAACATTTCCATTATGAAATAACTCATTTGAAACCTGAACTCCATATTTAGGAGTCATATTCTTTTTATTGAGTTGTTGAGCTGGCGCTGTCTTTTTAGGCACATGTTTTTGAGGCATTATTGTGGTATCTATAAATTCCTTGTTGGTAAAAACATCCTTGCCCGCAATCATTTCTTTCATAGCCTGTATTGCTTCAAGTTCAATTTTTTTATCACCGCCCTTAAGATGTTTCGCATAAATTACGAGGAGCTGGTCATGATGAAGTTCTCTCACCCGCTCCCAGTGAGATGGATTTTTGGGATTCAATAAAATAACTTTTCCATTGGGGTCATAATATACCATGACAATATCAACCGCTGTCCACTTAGATGATTCATCAGCGATTTTAACATATTCACTCATTGTTGCCGGTATACTATATGAACTGTAGCTGTACTGAAATTTATCCCTGATTACTGCGGCAACAATAGGTAGTTTCTGATCTTCATGTACTTCGTCATCCTCTGTTATATCGTTGATCAGGTCGGCCAGATTTTTCTTTGATTCAATTTCATCAACAATATCTGAAACTTTAAAAAAATGTCTCAGGGCCTTGTTAAAATTATTTTTTGATCCAAGGGTATAATAGGTGCTTTCCATAATACTATCTCCTGAATATCCCGCTCATTATCATAAAGATCATGTGCTGAATATGTGATCTTTAAATAATATGCATCTTAACTGCTTGAAAAGTAATTTCTAACCTAAAAAAAGTTTTATAGTGAAATACAAAATGCAGTCATGATTATATTAAAACAGTATTGATATATTGCAAGCATAAACTAACATAATCGAATGAATAAAAAAAGGGGTGCGATGCACCCCTTTTTTTATTATGTAATCTTTTATATCTTACAATTCTTTAAGTCCGGAACTCTTTTTCTTTGACTTGCTGGGAGTCAAATCAACAGAGCCGGATACGTCACTCTCGCCACCGTATGATTTATATGCTCTTTCAAAAAGGTCCTCTTTGACTTCCTCGTCAGCAAAAGACTGATCAATATCTGAACGAACGGTTGAACGCCTTCTGCTGTATGTTGCAAATGCAGCGTCGGAGAAACCACGGGAAACTCCATAAAGGAACTCATTAAGAACGTTTGCCATGCCTTTAAGCATATACTGCTTACGTTTAATTGTGGTAATGTCAACATCAAGCACAAGTCCGGGCTGGATGTGATGCGGATTCACCATGTAGGTGAATTCGTTAAACCTTTTTTCAAGGAAATTAAGTCTTTCATCAACAATAACCCGCTCAATGGGATTCTGATATCCATGCATTTTCTGCATGAGTTCTTTAAGGTACTTAATTTTTTGCCTGAGATTTTTGACCCTGTCTTCATAGGTTCGGTTATTTTTTTCAACAAATGAATTTTCCGTATACATTTCCCCAATTTCATTCCAGAGAATCGTATCAGGATCTTCTTCTCGCTCTTTTTTCGCTCGTTTCCATTCTTTGCTCATGAGACGCGCTGCGAGGTCATCAAAATCTTTCAGCGAACGGAATCTTTTCTTTGATTCATAATGAGCATGAGTGACATCCCATGCCATTTTAATTTCAGTTGTAAATGCTTCCATCTGCTTGTCATATTCTTTTTTGGACTCTCTGAGCTGATTCTGATCATAATAGGCAAGCCTCATCTCATAGCGTTCATCCGGAAGAATTGCTCTATCGGTTTCATCGTATTCCCTGATCCTGCAAACACGGGCGTTTTTTAGATTATCACAAACCTGATAGCCGAGCTTGCTGGTGTCAAGAATTGACGTAATGGAATTAACTGCAGTGTTATATCCTCTGTTTCGGATATTTTCTTCGTCAATGACGTATTTAATATTTTCACGGATATTAAGAGGATCATAATCTTCTACATCAATTTCCGCCCTCAGTCCTTCTATCTTATCAAGGAATTTCTTGGCAAGAATTGTATATCTCTTTGACTTTTCATCATCCTGTTCGTCATCAGTGAAATTTTCAATACGTTTGATTTTCTCAAACATTTTTTCACTGGCAGTAAGCTCATTTTTACCCTGATCAACGAGCTCGTCATTAAACTGCTGGACCTGACGGTCAATGAGGTCCTGAATATGTTTCTGAATAGCATCTTTCATCAACGACTCCACGGTTACCTGATAATGGTACATCGGGCTGATGAGTTCGCTATCAAGGATGTTGATCGATAATTTGACATCATATACATATTTGGGCCTTAATTCATTATCTTTAAAAACGCACTTGAGAATGGCATATGCGTTTTCACCGCGGATAAATGCGCCGACATCTGTTTTTTGCCTTAGAATTGCATTTGTCTCTGCTTCAAGGTCATTAACGCCGCGCTGAATGTGTCCCTGCAGGTGGCCGTACATATTTACAATAGACTTTTCAATTTCGCCGGTATGAAACTTATCAGCTCCGCCGATCTGGTCGAGCATTTCAATAATTTCTTTTGGTGTATAGCGTGCGAGCCCTTTAGCTTCTTCCCTGTCAACAAAATCCCTGACTTTTTTAATGAATTCATCTTCCATGGTCACGGTGTATCTGTTGAACATGTTGACATAGGTCTGGTTTATATAATTGTACAGCTTCTCTTTAAGACCACCCATGACATCAAGTTTAACAAGCACATCGTCGGGAAGTTTATTCATAACTTCTGTCATAACTCTTTCAACAGTATCATTAAGAATTAACTTCGATTCAGCAATTTTATCCCTTCCTTCCTGAGCCAGAGATTCATGAGAACCAACCGCACTTGGCATAGTTGGATGGACCTTGTTCGGACTTTTGGGAAATTGAGTAACTGCCATTGAAAAGCCTCCTTTTTTTCAAAACGAATTATGATCTTAACCGTCTTTGATTATTTTCTATTTTATTACTAAAAGTAGATATAACTGATACATATTATCAACGTTATATCGGATGTCAAGATTTTTTCAAACTAAAATATTAAATACCATAATATATTAATTTTTTCGACTAATTTTATTTATTTGTATATCTTTCGACAGTTTTTGTCTAACACTTAAACAGCATTCGTATATTTAAATGTATAATTTGCGACTTTAAATATATCTCCATTTTCCAGATACTGGCCATGCTCTTTATTAATGAATTCAATGGGGTATTTCCCGCCGGGTTGAATTACAAATTTAATAAGCTTTTCAACTCTGACCGCTGTAATACTAAAAGGCTGATTAATAGCGATGTCACGGATTGTAACGTTTGAGTCAAAGCCCTTGCCGATCGTAATTGTTTTTTGTGCACGTTTGTTTAAATCATACGTTGTAATGTAAGGATCAAGTACCTCATTGTTCCAATATTCAAGTGTTCCCGCAACCTTTAATGTGGAGAACTGATAGAAATAATAGATCAAGCCAAGCACAATAATAATTACAATCAGTGCTATCAGGATTGAAAGAATAACTCTGCCCGCGCCATTTTCTTTTTCTTTAATATCCTCAGGGAGGTCCTTTTCAATGCCTTTGGTCGGATCTTGCCCTGCTTCGATAACCGTAGTGTGCTTTGAGACCTTTTCAAGTTCAGATTTCAGTGCCGCAACTTTCTTTGATTCTTTTACTTCATTCAGGTTCACCAGATATACCCACCAGTCTTTATTATTGAACCTGCTCGAAATTTCCTTAATATTAAGACGTTTGTGTTTGCTATAAGGAGGAGGATCGTCAATACCATCGGTCATGACTACGATAACAATCTGATTATCTTCTTCTTTTTCAAGCTTATCAGCCTTCTGGAAAGCAGCCTGTATCATATAAAAGGTGTTGGTCCAGGCTCCTTTTGCCTCTGTCATTGAAATGTATTTTTTTAAAATATCCCGGTCATTGTCATCATCAACATAAATTGTAGGATAAATCCTTACTTCTGTATCAAATGTCAAAAATGTAACCCGGTCACCATCCTCAAGTCCGTCTATATAATTGGCGATACTTGATTTGACCTGATTAAGAATATTTTTACTTTTATAAGCACCGCCATATCCAACCATACTCAAAGATGTATCAAGAACAAGAATGACATCTTTACTATCAGAAGCGAATGCACTGCATTCAAATGCCGCTATAATGGACACAAGCAGTACAAACATAATTTTTAGCATTACAATTTTTTTAAATGTTTTCAAGACAATACACCTCTCATGTTCCTTATATATTTTTCTGCTTTGATAAGCAGGGACAACATCTCAGGCGAATTGATGATTTTGATGAACAACCGGAGAAAAATTTATATCATTGTTTCACTGTGTTTCTTTTATTGTAATTTTATACTTTCGCACATCTCACGAAAATGTCAAGAATAATTATTTGTGTAATAATATTTAAATGCTCTATTTAAAATGCATACCTATCATGATTTAGTATTCCGGATAAACTACATCATCCTTGATGTATTTTCTCAAGTCAAGGGCCGTTCCCCGGTCAACATCAAGATATTCGTTAAGAAGAACATAGAACCACATCATGCTGTCCTCGCCCGTTTCAAGGCCAATAAAGCTTCTTTTTTCACGCCAGTTTTTAATAACCATCCCGGTATCCATTATCATGAGTACATCAGTTTCATGTGAAAATTCAATATTATTAGTCATGTAATAATTGATAATATCATTTTTTAATTCAGGCAATGGAATTGAAGAACCGCTGCTGATAACAAATGCCGGGATTGGCGCTTCCTTCGGTTCATCTGCTGCTGAAAAATAATTAATCTTTTTTACTGAAGCAACACGGTTTAAAACTTCATGCAGGGATTTTTTATCAAGTTTTTTAGTTATAAAAATTGACGCGTACACCAGCTCCTGTGGCACTGATCCGTTAAACAGTTTTAAAAGATCTTCACAGTAATTTTCGTATATGATCAAATCAGCTCCATCCGGGGAAAATCCGCTGCTGCTCACCGGCCGGACAGCATCGATAACAAATCTTTGAGATATTATTTTCGCGAAGTATTCCTTAATTATTTTAGCGTCTACCGAAACATCCGCGCCCTTATTGGGAACAGCCTTTTTACCCGCAGTTTTTTCTCCGGATGATTTTCCGGTTTTTAGAGTTTTCTTTATAAATTTTTTATCAACTTCTTTAAAATATCTTTTAAGCATCGATTATTACCTCATTCTTCTATACATTAAAAAATATCCAGAGCACAGAGCAACCAGTAAATAGCAACAGATGAGTAAAACAACCGTTTCAGGGCAATCGTAAAAAAATAGTGAAATCTGTATTGCTTGTCAATAATTAAAAAAAGAGTTGAAGATTTTAACATTATTTTTTTTGTGTTATATGCCTGCTGTGCTCGTGATAGGCATAATTTTTTTGAGCCTAACATACAAAAAAGGGATCCTTATATCTGGGTGCAACGATCATGCTCTTTTGAGAAGATCAGATCATCCGTGCGGGAACCCACCTGGTTTACCAGGTTCAAAGAGCATGTCTACACGGCACAAGCGGGCATAAAATCAATAGATAACAAAAAAGGGGGCGTGAACCCCCTTTTTTTTGTATTAATTGTTACTGTTCAGAACTGCCATCACCATAGTTCAGGCCGGCAAGTCGTTTATACATGTTATATCGCCATTGTGCGTCTTCCTGTGCGGCTTTATAAAGATCATTCGCTTTGTCAGGGATTGCTTTCATAAGGGAAGTATATCGGACTTCACCCATAAGGTATTCCTGAAATTTATCCCATTGAGGTTCTTTTGAATCAAGAACAAAAGGATTCTTGCCTTCTTTTTCCAGAAGTGGATTATAGCGCCACAGATGCCAGAACCCGCATTCAACAGCGAGCTTTTCTTCATGCTGGGATTTTCCCATCCCCGCCCGCAGGCCGTGGTTGATACACGGGCAATAGGCAATTATCAATGATGGACCCGGATATGCTTCAGCCTCGCTGATTACCCGCAATGTCTGTGCCTGATTCGCTCCCATGGCGATCTGCGCTACGTAAACATAGCCGTAAGTCACTGCCATCAGTCCGAGATCTTTTTTCTTGATTCTTTTCCCTGCTGCAGCGAATTTAGCGACAGCACCTTTGGGAGTTGCCTTTGATGACTGCCCGCCGGTGTTGGAATAGACCTCAGTATCCATAACCAGGAGATTGATGTCTTCTCCTGAAGCAAGAACGTGGTCAATACCACCATAACCGATGTCATAGGCCCATCCGTCACCGCCGAATGACCACACTGATTTTTTTACCAGATATTGTTTCAGTTTTAAAATTTCTTTCGCGTCTTCGCAATCCGTCGAATTGAGCAGCGGGATCAGTTCATGCCTCAATGATCTGCATATATCAGGATTGTCCCGGTTCACCAGCCAGTCATTGAGTTTTTCCTTCAATTCAGAGGGGGCCTTGCTTTCATTGACTTTTTCAATAAGGTCTAGTATTCTGCTCTGCATCTGCTTTACACCGAGAAGCATCCCATAACCGTACTCGGCAGCGTCCTCAAAAAGCGAGCTCGCCCAGGCTGGCCCATGGCCCTTCGCGTTGGTGCAATACGGAGTGGATGGTGCAGAAGCACCGTATATCGATGAGCAGCCGGTTGCGTTTGCGATCAGCATCCTGTCGCCAAAAAGCTGGGTGATCAGTTTGATATACGGAGTTTCCCCGCATCCCGCGCACGCGCCCGAGAACTCGAAGAGAGGCTGAGCGAACTGGCTCCCCTTAATCGTGGTTTTCGGCATGAGATCATCCTTATAAGAAACCTTGCTGTCACAATAATACCAGTGTTTTGCTTCATGCCTCTGTGAATCAAGTGGCTTCATGATCAACGCTTTTTCTTTAGCCGGGCAAACATCAGCGCAATTCCCGCACCCGGTGCAGTCAAGGGGACTTATCTGTATCCTGAATTTCATTCCTTCAAGGCCCTTCCCTTTTGCCTCAATGAGAACCATGCCTTCCGGAGCCGATGCCGCTTCTTTTTCATCAAGCAGGAAGGGGCGAATGACCGCATGAGGGCAGACAAATGCACACTGGTTGCATTGGATACACTGATCGGGCTGCCATTCGGGAACATTGACCGCGACTCCCCGCTTTTCAAATTTTGTCGTCCCCGGGGGGAAGGTACCATCGGGCCGGTCAATAAAGGAACTGACCGGAAGAGGACAGCCTTCCTGTCGATTAATGGGATCAGCGACTTCGCGCACGAATTTCGGCCGTTCGTTTTTCCTGCCGTACTTGTCAAGAAGGCTGAGGTGCTTCCATTCCTCGGGAATATTAACTTTGATCAGCCCTTCAAGGCCCTTATCAATAGCTGAATTGTTCATGTTAACAATGTTGTCGCCTTTAAGGCCATACGTCTTTTTAATGGCTGACTTCATGTGTTTTTCAGCGTCATCAACGTCAATAACATTTGCCAGTTTAAAAAACGCGGCCTGCATGATCGTGTTCGTCCTGGTTCCGAGGCCGAGGTCCTGCGCTATCTGCGTGGCGTTGATAATGTAAAACTTGATGTTATTATCAGCCATATATTTTTTCATCCGGTCAGGAAGCCTTTTCTTGGTCTCTTCAACATCCCACATGCTGTTCAATAAGAAGGTCCCGTTCGGAGCCAGCCCTTCAAGCATGTCATACTGATCTATATATGCAGGCACGTGACAGGCAACGAAGTGGGGATGATGGATGAGATAGGTCGATTTAATGGGAGCATCCCCGAAACGGAGGTGCGATATCGTAATCCCGCCCGATTTCTTTGAATCATAGGCAAAATATGCCTGCGCATATTTGTCTGTATTGTCTCCGATAATTTTAATCGTGTTTTTATTCGCGCCGACAGTTCCATCCGAACCCAGCCCGTAAAATTTAGCGGCAAACGTGCTTTTGGGCCCGAGGAAACGCTGTTCCTGAACCGGCAGCGAGCGGTGTGTCACGTCATCAACGATACCGACCGTAAAAAAGTTCTTCGGCTCGAATGATTTAAGGTTATCGAAAACAGGAAGGAGCCTGCCCGGAGTCGTGTCCTTTGATCCGAGGCCGTACATCCCGCCAACGATGAGCGGATTTTTCTCGATGTTATAGAAAATCTCACGAACTTCCTGATACAGCGGGCCTCCGTTCGCGCCCGGCTCCTTGGTGCGGTCGAGCACGGCGATCCTCTTGACCGTGTTCGGGATGACCTTCATAAAATATTTTTTGGAGAACGGCCGGTACAGGTGCACCGAAATGATGCCGACCTTCTCTCCCCTGCTCGTCAATGTGTCAACGAGTTCGGCCAGGGTTTCGGTTACCGATCCCATGGCGATGACGACATGCTCGGCATCGGGAGCGCCGTAATAATTAAAGGGATGATACTCCCTGCCGGTGATGCGGGTCATCTCCCTCATGTAGCCCTCGACGATGTCCGGAATCGAATCATAATACATGTTGGCCGCTTCGCGCATCTGGAAATAGATGTCCGGGTTCTGATTCGTCCCGCGGGTCACGGGGAATTCCGGATTAAGGGCCCTGCGCCTGAACGCCTGAACCATATCCATATCGAGCAGGCCGCCGAGTTGGTCATAATCAATGACTTCTATTTTCTGGATTTCATGTGAGGTTCTGAATCCATCAAAGAAATGCACGAAGGGAACCCTGCACTTGACCGCCGCGAGGTGCGCCACACTGCCGAGGTCCATCACTTCCTGGACTCCGCCGCTGGCGAGCATGGCGAATCCGGTCTGCCTGCAGGCGTAGATGTCCGAATGGTCTCCGAATATCGACAGCGCGTGAGTGGAAAGGGCGCGCGCGCTTACATGGAATACCCCGGGAAGAAGCTCACCCGAAATTTTATACATATTGGGAATCATCAGAAGCAGCCCCTGCGACGCAGTAAAGGTCGTGGCAAGAGAGCCGGCCTGAAGCGCGCCGTGCATGGCCGCTGCCGCTCCCGCCTCCGACTGCATCTCCACAACCCTTACCGTATTGCCGAAGATGTTCTTTTTCCCCATCGCGGACCACTCATCAACATGTTCGGCCATGGGTGAAGATGGTGTAATCGGATATATTGACGCAACTTCGGTAAAAGCATATGCCACATGAGCGGCAGCCATATTGCCATCCATTGATATCATCTTTTTCTTTACAGCCATGATCATTCCTCTCTGTTAACGATTTAATTTATGAAAAACCGATAATATTCCATTATACAATGATTTTATTGTATTTTATGTTCATAATTACGTCAAGTCCATTGCCGCTTTATTGCTCCTGTATCGACTCTTCTACTGCCATGCCGAAGTGCCTTCCGCCCTTTTCGGTGTAACCGAGCACCCGGTCGCCTTTTTTCAGTTTGGCAACGCTCAGCGCGTTTCCATCCGGGGTAGTGAGCCTGATCGTTTCCGCGTTCTGCAGCACCACTGATATCTCTCTTCCGGTTGTATCAGCGGCATAAACAACCAGAAGCGGACGCTTTTCGATTTTTGATCGTCCTACATACGCGTTACAGGTCGTACCGTTACTTGACACGATCAATACCGGGTCACCGGTTTTCAGCTCCCCCAGGTAGCGGGTCCTGTCCCCCGGGACCCGCGCGTATGAATGCACCGCGCCGGCATTGATCCTGAACGGACGCGGAGCAACATACGGGTTCTCGATATTCTCGGCGTGGACCAGAAAAAGCCCCTGGCTCGAATTGCCGACCAGCAGCCCTTCTCCGAGGTTAAGGTTGGAACACGTATCAACACAGACCCTGTCGCCGATGCCGATCTGGACAACTTTAACCACTTCAAGGACTTCCAGAGGTACCTTCTCGCTGTTCATCCTGTGGACATACTGAACGACTTCGCGGATCTGCGAAGGGTCATCGGTCTCAATTACCAGGCCGGCGACGCCTTTTTCCATAATACCGGCCGCGAGTTTCGCCTCTTCGAGGTTTCTTACAAACGTAAACAGGTTGTTCCCTCCACGGGGAATAAGATTTTCAATGGGGATGATGTCCCAGTCAGTGGTCCTCACTGCGACAATTCTATGCGACAGCGCCTGAGCGGCCTTCAACTCTTCATCCTTTGAGGAGATGACAACAATCTCGACGTCCCGCGGGATGAGAAGATCGCCCTTTTCCGGGGAAGCGACAGCGATCCTTCCGAGTTCTTTTATTTTATCAACGAATTCATCCGAGGTAAGGATGACATCGATGCCGTTTTCAATCGATTCAGTGACCAGCCCCTTGTTCCATGAAGTTAAATGCAGCCAGACCTGTTTCATCGCTATTCACCGTGGACGATTTTCGAGATTTTACAGACTATCTCCGCCGGATCATCGTGCTGGAACACATTTCTGCCGATCGATACACCGGCACCTCCAGCGGCAATCGCGCCGCGGACCATTTCGAGCACCTCTTCGTCGGTTTCCATCTTTTCACCGCCCGCGATGACCACGGGGACCGGGCATCCTTCGACAACCTCCCTGAATGATTCGGGAGAGCCGGTATAGTTCACTTTAACAATGTCAGCCCCGAGCTCCGCGCCCACGCGCGCCGCATGTTTGACGACCTTGACGTCATATTCATTTTTAATTTTTGATCCCCTGGTGTACATCATGGCAAAGAGCGGCATGCCCCAGTCCCTGCAGGCCCTGGAAATGGTTCCCATGGTGTTAAGCATTTCAGATTCGGTATTGGCCCCGATATTGACGTGGATTGAAACGGCATCAGCTCCAAGAATAACGGCCTCCTCGACAGAACAGACAAGCGTTTTCGCGTTTGAATCAGGAGCGAGGACCGTGCTCGCGGACAGGTGCACGATCAGCCCGATGTCTTTCCCTGAACTGCGGTGCCCTGATTCGACAAGGCCTTTATGCATGAGGATAGCATTGGCTCCGCCTGACGCGACTTTATCAACAGTTCCGGCGAAATCGATGAGGCCATGAATGGGCCCGACCGTTACGCCGTGGTCCATGGGTACGATAATGGTTTTCTGTGAATTGCGGTTTATTATTCTCTGCAAGCGGATTCTTTTTCCGATCATAGTTATGCCCCCGATGTCACTCCAAAACTTAATGATAATGTGGGAAAAACAGGCGAACCAGTTAAACTTTCCCAATATTTTTATTTAAAATACACACGTCAAGCACATTGAATTATTTTTGTCAATATTTTCACAAAAATTAGACCATTCAAATTTGGCTTCATTTCAGTGTTTTTTATGTTTGACTCTTTTGGGCCATTGTCTTAGTTTTAATGTATGGAAAATTTTTCAGTAAACGCTGCCGATTACAGCCCCTATGCCGAGTACTGGAACCTCAACATAGAGAAAATCGAAGAAATCCAGAAGAACCTGGATCTCGAATTAAAAGAACTCGAAAGCCTGTATCCTGACTTTGAGGAGCATTATACCAGGGCTCAGGGCCTCTCACACATCCTTTCATCAATATATTCTTCTATAAATGTTATTGAAGGAAAGGATGAGCTCCTCAAACTGAAGGCTTTTATTGACGTATACAAACGGCGATATACCAGGGGCGGGATCGATTTCCCGACCATGAATTACCTCCTCGAAAAAATAACCGCGCTGAGGGACCGGAGCGTTGAAAACTTTCCCTGCCTTATTCACGACGAAACCCCGCCTCAACCGCACCCTGCCGAAACCATTTCTGAACATGAGCAGTGGCCCTATAAATGGCTTTCATTCAGGCGCGGATGGTCATGGTTTATTCTTCCTTATGCTCATCTTGATGTATACCTTCCCGGTGATGATGAGTCGGAAAAAATTGACGATTCTCATGTCGGCATGTCAATCGACGGCCGGACGGTTATATTCGATGATCTTCTCGCTCATATGAGGACAACCGATGAACCGGTCAACTATCTTATCTCAGCAGGGGAGAACGCGAACTATATAGTTTCACAGATGGGGAAAAAAATATTCGCCCGTTATGATTTCATCTCCCCGAAAATCAAACCATTTTCAGGAAACCGCCACTACCCGCTTTCGCCAGGAAGGGTGCGCCTTTTTGGATTGAATCATCTGGTAATCAGAAATAGCTACAGGCACGAAACAGCCAGCATCATCTGACCCGGGGCATACAGCGCCCAGACAAAAACCGTTGCATGAGGAATTTCTTTTACAAAAGCATCAAGTGCGAGAATAATATCCGAGATCAGAAAAAATATGGCCCCTCCCACGATGAACGCCTTTTTAAGCGGATTGCCGGGAACAAAACCCGTAATCGCGAAAAAAACCATTGTTGAGATCACAGCCATATATATCAGCACCGGAACAGCCATTTCCCCCGCTTTCTTTCTTAAAACATTATAAAGAAAACCCATGGGGATGATGATCAGGACCGCGACAAGAACAGAGGATTCATGAAACACGTAATCACGGCTGAACCCGACAATGTACAGGACATGAGCAACCAGAAAGAAGATGAGGCCTTCGAGCATAAACTGCATCGGAACAATCATGAGCAGCACGTCAGCGATGAGAGACAGGACAAGCCCCCAGAAGATGTAAACCGTGTAGGCATTCCCCGGATTGTTTCCGTATGCGTGAAATGCGACCAGTATCACTGACGCGGTTACGAGCGGGGTGAAGATATATTTCAAAAAATGTTTTCCACGGAAGGTGACAATTTCCCTGATGGTCAGCACCATTAAAAATATCACTAAAAAGGCCATGGTTTGATTATCAAACTGGGAGAGATGGTTCATGTAAGGTTCTCACTAAAAATAAGATATAAAGCGGTTTCGTTATTTTTTATCTTTCTTGTCGTTTTTTTCAGTTTTGAAAAATTCAGAGAGCTCTCTGAGCTTTGTCGGATCAAATTCAGATTTTGTTGCCGCGATGTTTTCCTGTTTGATTTCCTGGTATATTTCCATGCGGTGCACGGTCACGCTTTTCGGCGCCCGTATGCCCAGCTTTACCTGGTCGCCCTTTATGTCAATGACGACGACTTCAATTTCATCGCCGATCATGATGCTTTCATTTAATTTTCTGGCCAGTACTAACATTGAACTATCCCTCAGTTCCGGAATGCTTTTTAATTTCATCCAGAATCCTGTGCTTGACGCTGTAAGAATCGGTCAGGATGATGGCCTGTTTCCCGATTCTTTTTTCAGGATTGATAATAACCGGCCCCTGAAGATTGGCGGTCATGTCCGCCGGGTTGGAAGGTATGGTCACTATGGCAAAAACGATAAGATCATCCGTTTTTTTGGTCTGGACAATGTTCAGGTCGTTCTGAGATATAACGAGTTCATACTGATTCATAAAATCAGCTGGTCGTATCACGATAAAAGCGAGATCGGGTTCGTCATAGGCCTGCAGCCATTTTAAAGGAGAGGACGGGTCTTCAGTATCAAGCAAGACAAACTTTTTGATATAATCAAAACCGAGGAGGCCTTCGGGGAAATCGAACACCTGTTTTTCGTCAATAACGACTTCACCCATAGTTTTAGTTTTTAATTTAATTGCCAAGGGAAAACTCCTGTCCGTAATGTTTTATTACCAGCGACTTCAGTATAATTGTCAATACAATAAAATTATCCGCTACCGTAAAAAGTCCATCAGCGTGGTGCGGATTGAGCGTGCGCCGATTGCGAGAGCATACTGATGCACGCTTTCAAGCCATTTAAAATCCATGATGCTTTCAGCGTAATCGATGCCCTCTGTTTTGGCAAGGAGCTCGGTTATGTTTGTTTTGGTGTACTCCGCCCTTTTCTCGAGTTCGTCGACACGGTTCTGCCGCGCGCCGACAAGGGCGAGGTGCCGCGAAAGGTTTTCGAGTCCCATATCGATGAGCCCGAGGTCTCTTCCGCCGACCAGTTCCTGGTCGCCGCGCACAAGGTCGTCGCGGAGCTGGATAACCATTTCGAAGATCGACATGCCGTTAACGGTTACCGTGGGGCTAACGTTGTTCGGCGGCTCGGGGAAATTGCTGTTCACCAGGCCTATGTCCTGGAGCACGGTACCGCCGTTCATGTCCTCAAGCCATATCTGGTGCGGTGTCGTTGTTTCAATGATGACATTGTTCCGTCCGCCCATGGATGCCCTGAGGCTCAGGCCGGCGTTGTTGATTTTATCGATAATCAGTTCCAGATTGTCGCCTGCGGAAATGTTTATCTCCGTACCGTCAACCCGGATGGTCTGATTGGTCTGCGCCGCGTAGTCGGTGACGTCCTTATTGGCGGTGAGGATCTGGTTCGTGGCCCAGAACACCCTGTTTCCCGGAATGTTTACCGGCAGGTACTCGCCTTTTTCAACCTCACGCATGACCTCGCCGATGTTGCCGCGGTACTCGACCCCGATCATGGCGTCACCCTGGTTTCCCGCGGTCAGGGTCTGGTACACCGGCACAAAAGGGTTGGGAAGGTCTTCGGTTCCGGTCTGGTACCCGCCGAATATCGGCCGCCCTACTGAATTTTTGGTGTTCGCGATATTGACCAGTTCCTCGAGAAGCTGGTTAATTTCGGTAGCCGCGGCCTCTTTCAGTTCGAATGAGCTGTAAATCCCGTTCGCGCCCTGCACCGCCAGGACCCTGAGGCGCTGAAAAATCCTTAACGCGGACTGCACGGTTGAATCGACTTCTTCAAGGCGCGACCTTCCCTCTGATATATTGGAGATGTACTGCTCGATTTCGGTCATGCGCGTGCGGTACATCATCTGGTTCGTTGTCGAAATGGGATTGTCACGCGGCATGTTCACGTTCTTGCCGGTCGCCAGAGAATTCTGCAGGCGGTCCATCTCGGTCTGATGGCGCTGCAGATTGTAATTCATGGTGTTGTTGATCATCTGGTTCGTAATTCTGTTCATGACTATACTCCCATACGGTTGATAATGACATCAAGCATGCTGTCCATGGTATTGATGACCCTGGCGGCCGCGTTGTATCCGTGCTGGAACGCGACCATGTTCGCCATTTCCTCATCGAGGTTTATCCCCGAAACCGATTCGCGCAGGTTGGTGAGGTTTTTCAGGAGTGTTTCCTGGTTCTGTATCCGGTCTTTAGATTCTTCTCCCTGCGCGCCGACCTTTGAGACCACGGATATATAGAAATCGTTAAACGTCGTATTGTCGTCTACCATCGAATTGACATGGCGGAGTTTCGCGATTCGGAGCGCGTTTGACCCGTCCCCGATACCGTTCGTCCTGTTGTAATCCCCCGTGCCCCCCAGGTCTTTCCCCTGCGCCGCGGAAATGCGGTCAATATCGTTCATGATCGCGTCTGAAACAGCCATGTGCGACGCGGGGTTGAACTTCGGCGTGATCGTGACGTGCTCTCTTTCCGGAAGAAATTTCGCGATATCGTTCACGCGCCGGTAATCGAACGCCCCCTGCGCGCCGCTCTGTTTCAACACACCGGTAAGGCCGACCAGGAACTGCCCGGAATCCTCAAGATGGCGGATGATGAAATTCTTTTTGTCGTCGTCCTTCGCTATCGTCGCTTTTAACGCGACCTGGCTGTCATGGTTGAGATACGCCACCACGCCCAGATGCGCGTCATTTATCTTCTTGATCACCGAAAGGGCGGTGTCTTTTTCGTTATAGTCAACCTGGACCTCTGATTCCAGCTCGTTGTTCATGACAAAGGTGAGTGTCCCGGTGATGCCGATCGCCGCTGAGGCGTCGATCTTGTTGTTTCCCGCGACCTTGAATATCGCGGTCACGTCTTCAACGCCGTCGCTGTTCAGGTCGACATTCCCTTCAACATTGTCGCTCAGGGTCATATGGTTGAAAAAATCGATATTGGTCTCGCTTCTTCTGCTGAACCCGTCCCGGTGCACCTCATTGGTCAGGTCAGCGAGGTTTATCGCGAATGCGTTCACGTTGTTGATGTTGCCGCGGATGACTTCATCGCGGATCTCAACCAGTGAGGCGAGTTCACCGCCGCTGTAGGTGACATCCCTGCCCGTCTTCTTCCATACGACCTTGAAAAAACCGTTATTGTCGGGATCGGCGACCGCTTCGAGAGGATGAAGCACCTCTCCCTGCACGAGGTTTTCCGATCCGATGTACACGATGATTTCGTCCTTGTCAGTTCTGCCCACACTGATGTCAACGATTGTGGAGAGCTTTTCGATCAGGGCGTCACGCTTGTCCTTGAGGTCGTTGGGGTTATCGCCGACCGCTTCGGCCTTGAGTATTCGTTCATTCAGGTCGCGGATGTCCCTGGCATAGAGGTTGATCTGGTTGACCCGCGCCTCGATCTCGCGGTTCGCGCTGAGGCGCAGCTCATAGAGCTGCTTGTACACGTGCTGGACTTCGTTGGTGAGGGCAACGGCCTTTTCCTTGACCACCTCCCTGGTGGCGCGCTCTTCGGGATATTTCGACAGCTCTTCCCACGCCCTCCAGAGCTCGTCAAGACGGCTGCGCAGCCCCTGGTCCGACGGTTCATTGTAGACCATTTCGATCTGGTATATGTAGTCGTTTCTTGCTTTCCAGTAGCCCATGGTGTTTTTTTCAGTAATGATACGGTCATCGATAAAGGAATCACGGATGCGTTCAACGATCGAGACCATGCTCCCCTGGCCGATGTTCCCCGGAGTTTCGGCCCTGCTCAGGCTGGGTATGTAAAGGGGATCAGCCGCGGTGATGACGACCCGCTGCCTGGAATACTCCTTGTTTTCGGCATTGGATATGTTGTGGCCGGTCACGTGGAGCGCCTGCTGGTGAGACATCAGCCCCCGCTTCCCGATTTCAAGCCCCATGAATGTTGAATTCATTGTAACCCCCTAGGCTGTCTGGTTAAACAGGATCGAGCCGGCTATGGTTCCTTTTTCCCTGCCCTGCCTGTCATAACCCGAATGTAGTGTATTCTGGCTCTTCATCCCTTTCAGACTGATTGAAAAGAATTCAAGATTGTCTTCAAGAATCACCTGGTTCATCTTCTGTATTCTCGAAAAAGCGGTTACCACTTTTTTCAGTTCCCTGCCGGTTTCCAGGACCTCTGTTCCCAGCAGGGGATCAACAACTTCGGCAAGCTCTTTCAGCGTGACCGTTTTTGTATCGCTGTCTCGCATGGTTTGAGGCACGATCCGCCTGATTTCTTCAAGCCGGGCCTTTTCATATATGACAAGTTCGGAAATGATCGCTTCCTGATCGGAACAGATCCGGTCAAGCTCACTGCCCTGCCTTTCTGAAATAACGTCGGTTTTTCTGATTTCAAGGTCCAGCATGCTGGTATAAAGAAGAATCTCTTTACGCAAAATAGGGATAATCTCTGTTGTCCTAACCATTAGTGCCCATCCGTGGATTTATAATAGTTTGTCGTTTAAAATATCGGTTCATTTCAAAACTATTATTAGATTAATTCCTTATATTTAAGCTCCGGACACAAGGATAAAAGGGGGGATGTCAGATTCCACCGCAGCCATAAAATGCATATGCCACCGGATGAAAGTATTGACAGATAGTTCTTATGCGGGGATACTGAAAAAACGAGGCCGGTATGGATTTCCATTCATTTTTTTCATCTGAATCATTCACGACGGGCTTAAAATGGGTCGCCATGATCCTGGTTACCGGGTTTATCGCGCAATTCGGAAAAAAACTGGCCGAATACATCATAGCGAAAATGAAAAAAAAGAAGGATGACGCTGCTCAAACCAAAACCACTGAGGCCGTCTATCCCGCGAACAGCGAAAAATCATCACCTCAAATTCCCGCCCGGACCCATGAAACTGGCCTTAAAGTAGAAAAGGAACTCAGCAAAATCCGCAAAAAAGAAGCGAAGATAAAACAGAAGGAATTGAAGAAAAACAAGCCCTGAACAGATTACTGCATTTCATCCAGAAATTCTTCATAGTTAACTTCACTGATCGGGTCCATCTTGTGTATCTGCATCCCGACTTTGATCACGCCGTTTTCAAGAAAGTTGACATTTTTCACTATAGCGCCAATGACCGCTTTTTTCTGCGTGGGCAGAAGAACCTCAAACAGCACCAGGCCGTCCTGCCTGAAAAAACGGGTCTGCCTGCGGTCTTTGAAAGCAATGCCGATGCCGTTTCGTGACAGGTCCGAGACCAGGAAGCGGTCATCCGCTGGAATAAAAAGATTGTACTTTCTGAACAGTTCACTGATAACGACACCCATTCTTTTTACCACGGCAAAGAGGCCGTCAGTAAGCGGGAGCTTATTGTTCACCTGGAGGTACCCGTATGGAATGATCCCTTTATAAAGGATCGGGACCAGGGCTTCAGATATATATTCCTTTACTGAAGAAAGCCGGTAATCTTTTGAGTATATTTCATTGATGTAATAGTGGTAATCATCTTTGAGCTTGTCAGGGGGGTCGGTATTAAGGTCGGGCACGAAAATAGGCCTGTCCCGCTCGACAAGAGATTTCATTCTCTGGTCTGATTTACCCTCGCTTATAAAATACACCTTTACATTATCGAATTGTTTTTGCAGGTCAAACTGGACTATTTCTTTTACATGCTCCACTTTTTTATCATTGACCATGATTTCATTCTTGATCGCCAGATCACTCATGACCCCGGTGAGATAAATTACATTGGTGCCGCCTTCGCTGCCCACGAGCATACGGTCTTCCTTTCGTTCCTCTGAAATGACCTGCATCTTGACGGGCAAAAAAATAAAGGTGTCCTCATTGCGTTCAAGGAATTTGAGGAGCGCGTAAATGGTGTGGCTCTGGTGGCGCAAAAACACCGTGATTGAGTCCTTGATGTTTTTAACATGAGGGATCCTGAACGCGACATTTTCTTCAAGGTATCCCAGAAAATGAACCGTTATATTGCCGCTTTTCGTTTTTATAAAGACATCTTTGTTGGCAAAATAATTTTTGAAGATCGTCTCAAAGCGCGCTTTGTCCGTTATTGTTTTAATGCTCTGTGCCATTGTTCCTCAACATTATATCATTTACGATCTCCCCGTCAACAAGAGAAATTTTTCTTTCGGTCATGCCGGCGATCTCGAAATCATGGGTGACGATAATTATGGTGGTGTTCTTTTCTCTTCCCATTTGGAGCAGTGTCGAGGCGAGGTTGCGCGAATTTTCGGTGTCCAGGCTCCCGGTGGGTTCGTCCGCGAGCACGATGTCCGGTTCACCGACAATGGCCCTGGCCACGGCGATGCGCTGGCACTCCCCTCCCGAAAGTTCGGACGGACGGTGAAAGAGCCGGTCCGAGAGGTTAAAGCGCTCCAGCACGGCCAGCGCTTTTTTTCGGGCATCGATCCGGTTCATCCGCCGGATGAGAAGCGGGATCATGACATTTTCAACCGCGGTGAATTCGGGAAGCAGATTGTGGAGCTGGAAGATAAATCCCAGGTGCCGGTTCCTGAAACCGGAAAGCTCGTCCAGGGTCATGCGCGAAACGTCCCGGCCCATCAGCCTCATGGTCCCCTTCTGAAAACCGTCAAGGCAGCCCATGCAGTTGAGCAGGGTCGATTTGCCGGCGCCGCTGGGGCCCACGATCGAAACAACATCCCCCCGTGAAACCGAAAGTGATACGCCCCTGAGCACCTTCAGGGCGCTGTGCCCGTATCCGTAAATCTTCTCGATATTTTCAGCTGAAATGATGGTGTCCGTGTTCACGAAAAACTCCTTGGCTATTCATATCTCATGGTCTCGACCGGTTTCAGGCGGGAGGCCTGCCACGCGGGGAAGATCGCGGCAACCGTTGACAGGAAAACCGCGAAAATCGCGATGAACGTGACGAACCCGATCTCGACTTCGGTCGGGATCGAATCAATATAGTACACGCTGGTCGGGACAATGGTGATTTTGTAGAAGGTCCCGAGGCTGAACAGCTGATACACGTGCGACATGAAAACATTGAGAGAGAGCTCGATCCACAGGATGATTTCTTCGAGGTTTATGGCCGCGGCAAGCCCGATGACCAGGCCTGAAACACTGCCGATCAGCCCGATAAGGAACCCTTCAAGAATGAAGATGATCATGATGGATGACGGGCGCGCGCCCATTGATTTCAGTATGCCCACCGCTTTTCTCTTTTCCATGACGACCATGGCGAGCGTGCCCATGATCGTGAACCCGGCTGACACGATAACCAGGAAAAGGATGATGGTCATGATCAGTTTTTCGAGCCGGAGCGCGTAAAAGAGATTGTGGTTTTTCTCTTCGGCGGTCCGGGCGACGTACTGGAACCCGATCATGGACTGTATCCTGGCCGCGATCTCATTCATGGAATACACGTCATCCAGCTTGATGCCCAGCCCGAGGGCGATATCGCCCACCTCGAACAGCTTCTGGGCCTCGCCCAGCGACATCAGGATGAGTTTCGTGTCATAGTCGTAATAGCCGGTCTTGAAGAATCCGAGGACCCGGTAGCGGCCCAGGCCGGGCGCGACGCCCTCACGCGCGGTGAGCCTGCCCTTGGGCACGATCAGCTCAAGGGTATCGCCCTTATCAATGGAATATATCTTCGACATTTCATGGCCGATGTAGATCCCCCGCGCGCCCGGAACTGTTTTTTCAGGCTCAATAACAAATTTTCTGAGATTTCCGGGAATGCCCCCCGGCCCGCCCACGCCGCGGATCATGACGTAGGTGATATTTTCCCGGTAGCGCAACAGGCCCTGGCCGTCGATATAGGGGTCAACCGAGCGCACGCCCGGGACTTCTTTAATCGAAGCGGTCATGTCCCGGTAGTTCCTGACACCGGCCCCGTCCAGATCGCCGTACATGTTTATCACCGAGATATGGGAATCCACATCGAGTATCTTGTCCTTGATCTGGACCTGGAAACCGTTCATGACCGAGGTTACCACGATCAGGATAAAAACACCGATGAACACGATCCCCATTGAGAGAATGGTGTTGAACGAAATAAATCCCTGGCTTTTTTTTGATTTCAGGTACCTGAAACCGACAAAGAGCTCGTAAAATCGCATAGGGTCACCTTTTAATTCTTACCATGGTCCTGTTTGACATCAGCCAGCCGTCGTCCTTTCTGGGGCCGGTCTTGAAACGGATGAACCTCAGATTCCCGCGCACGACCTGTGTCGGCCTGCCCGCTTTACGGGAAAACTCCGAGCACTCGAAATCGGTATTGCGGAACACGAACTCGTTTCCTTCAGGGTCTTTCATCACGTTTTCCTTATCAAGCTCATCGATGTTCACGATCATGATGTCTTCAAAATAGTAATCACGGTACATTTCCCTGAATACCGGGTACGCCTTGGGATAGGCCTCACACTCCCGGTACCGGGTATAGTTGAGCTCCTTCTGTGACCTGCACCATTTCCTGAGGACCGAATCGTACAGCGAGAGGTCTTCTTTCTTCTTGCAGGAGCACAGACACACGCACAGCAGAAGTGACAGCACGGCAGCGAGCTTTTTATGATTCATGGCAACCATCCTCAAGGTTACACCAGCCCGAGTTCCTTTTCGCTGAATACCTGGGCGGAAAATTTTTGTATCTTTGTCCCTTCCTTTTTCCACGCGTTTCCCGGGAGCCCGGCTTTATAGCAGGTATGCTCGAGAAACGTTTCCAGGTCCCAGTTGTATTCAGTGGCGACCTGGGGAAGCAGAAGGCCCGAGTTAAAACCGCGGGAGATGATGATGCCGTCCCTTCCCACGACGATTTCCGAGATGTCGGCAACATCCTCTATCGGGCTTAAAACTGAAATTTCTATATCAATCGAAGGGTATTCGTGCTTTTTCAGCGGCATGAACCGGGGGTCCCTGAACGCTGACGCGAGCGACATCTCGGTTACGGTTTCAGGGATGCTCTTCACGCCGACGATATACCCGATGCAGCCGCGCAGGTCTCCCCTGATATGCAGGGTCACGAATGCGCCGCATTTTTCGGGAAAAGGCTCCTCGGTGAAATCGAGCACCTCGGGCATGGTTTCATGGCCGAGTTTTTCCGCGATGGCCGTGCGCGCCAGTTTAAGGAGCCGTATCTGCTGTTCTCTGGTAAGTTCAATCATGATATCTCCCGCGTCAGGAAGGCTCTCTGACCATGGCGGCTGAAACATAGCCGACCACCTGGTTCTTGTCCCCTGCAGTGTCCCCTGAATTGGCGTATTTAAGTATTTCAACGCCAGTCGCGCCCAGTTCCTTCGCGGCGATCATGCCGGTGAGAATGGGCCCCTCGCCGCAGGCCTCGGCCTTGCCACTGCACACGATATCCTGGACCGCGTCAACATCAAAAGACTTCAGTGCATCGATGAATTCACCGTCCATTGACTGAGCGCTGCGGTATGAGTGGTAATGGGAAAGATCGGTCGAGATCACGATGGCATGGCTGCGCTTCTCGTTCCTGAGAACATCGGCAATGGCTGACGCGAGCGTCCTGCACACGGACAGTTCGGTCGTGCCCACGATAATCGGGACAATGCTGAACTTTTTCAGTACGGTCTGGAGAAACGGCACCTGGACCTCAAGCGAATGTTCGAACTGGTGCGCCTCTTTAAGGAAGGTGAACCCGGGCTTAGTGACCAGGATGTTCCCGATTTCAGCGTCAATGGGAGTGGAGCCCAGCGGGGTCTCGTATTCTCCTTCGGGGATGACCGACGCTCCCCTGAACCGCGCCCGGTGCGACGGCGCGAGCACCACCACGACTTCGGTGTCCGGGTCCATCTGCCTGTACGAATAGGCCGCGACCGGGCCCGAGTAAATATAACCGGCATGGGGCGAAATCACGCCAACAATGCTTCCCTGCAGGGACGTCGGAGCGGCCTGGTCGAGATATTCACGGATCATGCCGGACAGATGTTCCGCGCTGGCGGGATAAAAGGATCCGGCGACGACCGGTTTTCTGTGCCACATATTACCCCTCCTGTCATTGTGATAAAATTATTAATAATACAAACGATTCCCAGATCAGGAATCAAGCTCGCTTCCGATCACGTCAAGGATGCGCGAGGCGACCTCTTCCTTGCTCATAAGCGAAAGCTCGATTCTTTTGCCGTTTCGAAGGAACAGGGTCATGATATTCGTATCGGCCCCGAACCCCGCGCCCTGCGCCGAAACATCGTTAAGGCATATCATTTCCAGGTTTTTGTCAACAAGCTTTGAGCGCGCGTAGTTTTCAGTATCGTTGGTCTCAGCCGCGAAGCCGACGACATAGGCTCCCGGAAACCTGCCTCCCTCCCTGAGCCGCGCGACCTCTTTGAGAATATCAGGGGTCTTCTTCAGCCTGAGGGTTATTTCATCGCCGGTTTTTTTTATTTTAATGCCTGATTTTTCAACCGGGGTGTAATCTGCCGGGGCCGCGGACATGATCAGCACCGCGTTGTCCTCAAGCTCGCCAACCACGGCGGCAAGAAGATCTGACGTTGACTCCACACTGACCGTGCGGTACGCCTTGCCCGTGACAATGGCCGGGTTTACCGGGCCGTGGACAAAAACCGTTTCCCTTGCCAGATATGCGGCCCGGTCAGCAAGAGCTGCCCCCATTTTGCCGCTCGAGGGGTTGGAAATATACCGGACCGGGTCGATCCATTCCCTGGTCGGGCCGCCGGTTACTATTATTTTTCTATCCTTTAACCGCATCCATGATTTCCCCGTATATGGTTTCAATGTCAGCGAGCCTGCCGTAGCCTTCATCCCCGCACGCGACAAGCCCCTTTTCAGGCTCAACCACGCGCACGCCCCGGGACCGGAGCCGGGAAAGGTTTTCCTGCACCGCGGGATGCTTATACATAAAGGGATTCATTGCCGGGGCAACCAGCACCGGGCAGTCCACTGAAAGGTACGTGGTGCTCAGAAGGTCATCGGCGATGCCGTTGGCGAACTTGCCGATGATGTTCGCCGTTGCCGGGACCACCGCGAGCAGGGCGGCGTCGCGCTTGAGTTCGATGTGGCCCATTTCCCTGCGATCGCGCGAAAAGGAATCACTGTATACGGGGTTTCCCGACAGCGTTTCCAGGGTCAGGGGCGTGACCAGGTTCAGCGCGTTTTCCGTGACCACGGTGTGCACGGAAAAGCCGCCCTTTACCAGTATGCGGATGAGGTCGCACGCCTTATACGCCGAAATTGAGGACGATATGCCGAGAATAATTTTTTTCATGACCTTTTAAATAACCTCTCGAGATCATTTTTGGTAAGGTAATAAACGAATGGCCTTCCATGCGGGCATCGCAGATCACCTCCCCTTCCGATGAGGGCGACAAGGGCGGATATGTCATGATCGTTCAGCTGATCGCCCGACCTTTTCGCGGCGTGGCACGCCGTTGAAGCCGCGGCCCGGCTCAGCGGTTCGGTGATTTCCATCCGGCCCCTGGCTGAACTTTGAATAAAATCCGCGATGACCCTCTCGACGTCGGCTTCTTTCACCACCGGGGGTATGCCGCGTATAATAATGGAATACTCAGAAAATTCCTCAATGTCAAATCCTATTTTGTGAAACGCGTCAAGATTTTCCTTTAAAGTGTGAAAATCATCCAGGGGCAGCTCAAGGACCCTGGGGAACAGAAGCTCCTGGGTTTCGGAAGGCCGTTCCCGGTTTACCAGAACATCATAGATCATGCGTTCATGCGCGGCATGAAAATCGATAAAGGTGAGCTGCCCCCGGTTCTCGACGACCAGATACGTATCAAACGCAACGCCCAGGACCGATATGGCGTCCGGCGTTTCGCCGGTGTAGACCTCTTTTTTTTCGCGCAGAGAAAAAACCTCATCATAAAGCCGGCCGCCCCCGGCGCGGGCCTCATCCCCCCGTTGTGAATGTTCCAAAACGTCACTGACAAATCCGGGAATGAGCTCCCCTTCAGGCCGGTGTTGTTCCGCCGGAGCAGGCGCCCTGAAAACATCCGCCCTGATGCGGTGCTCGCGGTTCAACGCCTTTTCGGCAACACCGATGATCAGTGAATCAATATAGCGCTGGTCAAAGAGCTTCACTTCCCTTTTTGCGGGATGGATGTTCACGTCAACGAGCGAGGGGTCAATTTCCAGGAAGACCAGGGCAGCGGGATGCTGTCCGCTCCGTGCGACGGCCTCATACGCGCGGGAGAGGAGAAAGCCCAGGTACCGGTATTCTACCGGCCTTCCGTTGATGTACAGGATCTGCATGGCCCGTGACTGCCTGAGCGCGTCAGGTCTGGAAACATAGGCGCGCACCCGCACTTTCAGGTCGGCAAGCTCCTCCTCGTTGAGGCCGCGGGCGGTGTCGCTGCCGTAAATCTGCACGATCCGCTCGCCGAGATCCGCTGCGGCCGGGAGGGTCAGCGAGCGCTTCCCGTCAACCTCGAAAGCGAAGGAGACCCCGGAATTTGCCAGCGCGATCTTCAGGAATATTTCGCGGACGAGGCGCGCCTCGCCCTTCTGTGTTTTAAGAAATTTTTTTCTCGCGGGCGTGGTGTAAAAAAGGTTTTCGACGATGACGGTCGTGCCCGCGGGCCCTGCGTGGGGAGACACCTCGCGGCTTTTTTCATCCGCGTACAGCCGCGCGCCGATATCCACAGCTGCCGGGCGCGAGAGGATGGTCACTGCCGCGACCGAGGCGATGCTTGACAGGGCCTCTCCCCTGAACCCGTATGAGGTGATGCGCTCGATGTCCTGGATGTCCGCGATCTTGCTCGTGGCGTGTTCCATGACCGCGCGCTCGATGTCATCCGGGAATATGCCCTCGCCGTTGTCCCTGACAACGATCTTTTTCATCCCCGCTTCACTCACCTGCAGGGTTATTTCCGTGGCGCCGGCGTCCAGTGAATTTTCGAGAAGCTCCTTGACGACCGAAAAAGGCCCTTCGATTACCTCACCGGCCGCGATCTTGCTCTTCACATGGTCCGGCAGAAGCTGGATTCTTTTCACGCGGATGGTGTTCCTTTCTCAAGCATTTCCAGAACGCGGTTGAGCGTTTCTCCAGCCGGGCCCTGGATGAACAGGTCGGTAATGTAACCGGTGAGCGCCGTAGGCTCAAGATTGAATTCAATGACTGTGGCGTTGTTCTGCTTTGCCTGAAGCGGTATCCCGGCAGCGGGGTACACGATCGCGGACGTTCCCACGACCAGGACAAGCTCGGCGCGGTCAGCGAGCCTGCTTGATTCTGACATCGCCTCATAGGGGATCATTTCCCCGAAAAAAATGACCGTTGGCTTGAGCACCGCGTCGCAGGCGGCGCACCGGGGTATTGCAACGTTCTCCGGCATGATTTCAGGCTTCTCGTATACCCTTCCGCACGAAAGGCATTCAAGCCTGCTCGCGTTCCCGTGGTACTCGATGACGTGTTTGCTTCCCGCAGCCTGGTGGAGGTTGTCGATATTCTGGGTTATGATTGACGAGAGATATCCCAGCTGTTCCAGGCGCGCGAGAGCGAGGTGCGCGGGATTTGGTTTTGCGTTTTCCATGATATCGACCATTTCAAAAAGCATGTCCCAGACCATTTCGGGTTTCCTTTTGAATGAATCAATGGAGGCGTACAGCGCGGGGTCATACTTTTCCCAGAGGCCGCCGGCGCTCCTGAAATCGGGAATTCCGCTCTCAACAGAGATGCCGGCCCCGGTGAGCGCAATGGTAAATTGTGATTTTTTTATCAGTTCAACCGCTTTTTCTATCTGGTCGTTCATGGCCGCCTCTGTAAAAAGATGTGGTATTGTATCTGAACATGTCAACAACAATCCCCGCATATTTAAACAATCAATTACTTTTCTGTTTACTTATAAAATGTTGTAAAAATAACCGGTGCCGTTTCCGGCGGTTTTAAATTTAGTTGAATATCGCATGAATTCTTATTGACATTTACGGCTATCGTCAATTCCTTTTGTGCAGTCTTCCAAGGAGAAAATTATGAGAGTCAGGTTCGCACCAAGCCCTACCGGGTATATTCATATCGGCAATGTCCGCACTGCCATCATCAATTATCTTATCGCCCGGAAGAACGGGGCGAGCCTGGTGCTCCGCATCGAAGACACCGATATGGAGCGCAGCACCAAGGAATCGGAGCGGTCAATCATGGATGACCTTACATGGCTCGGCATTGAATGGAACGAAGGGCCGGATGTCGGCGGCGGCTGCGGCCCGTACCGGCAGTCAGAGAGGTTCGGCATATATAATGAATACACCGAACGGCTCCTCCGCGAAGGCAAGGCCTACCACTGCTACTGCACCCAGCAGGAACTCGACGCCATGAGGCAGGACGCCGAAAAGCAGAACCGCACATTCACCTATCCCGGGAAATGCCGCCACCTCTCAACCGAGGAAAAACAGAAGTTCGAGGCAGAAGGACGAAAACCCACGGTGAGGTTCCACGTGCCCGAAGGCGAAACCGTGACCATACGCGACCATATCAAGGGCAGTGTGACGTTCAGCAGTGAAAATATCGGGGGCGATTTCATCATCGTGCGCTCTGACGGAACGCCCATTTACAATTACATCGTCATCATCGACGACGCGCTCATGAAGATCAGCCACGTGATCAGGGGCGAAGACCACCTCTCCAACACCCCGAAGCAGATCCTGGTCGCGCGCGCGCTTGACCTTCCGGTCCCGGAATACGCGCACCTGTCCCTGGTGCTCGGGCCCGACCGCTCGAAGCTCTCCAAGCGCCACGGGATCACTTCCCTGAACATGTACCGCGAAGAGGGGTACCTCCCCGAGGCGCTCATCAATTACCTGGGCATGCTCGGATGGGCCTCGGAAAGCGGCGACGAAATCATCCCCATAAAGGAAATCATCAGCCAGATCGATATCACGAACCTGGCGAAGAGCGCAGCAATATTTGATTTTCAAAAACTGAAATGGATGAACGGAAAGCACCTGCGCGAGCTTCCGATCGGCCGCGCCACTGACCTCTTCGCCCCGTTTATCGCGCGCGCGGGCTACGACATCTCGTCGCTCGACCGGAAATATCTCGAACAGCTCGTTTCGGTCGTTCAGATAAAATGCGATATCCTATCCGATATCGGCAGGCTCGCCGGAATTTTTCTGGACGATGTTCCCTCGCCTGATTCGGAAACCGAGGTCATGCTCACCACCGAAGAGGGGAACATCATGCTGAAAGCGGCGCGCGAGCTGGTAAGCGGCGAGATCAATGAAAACAACTTCGCGACAGACTTTATTCCCAGAATAAAAGAGACCACGAACCTGAAAGGCAAAAAGCTCTTTATGCCGTTGCGGGCGATGATCACCGGAAGGCTCCAGGGGCCTGAACTTGACCAGGCCCTGCCCCTTATCGGTTATCATCGGTGCAAAAAAAGGATCGACCAGTACTCTGCCGCATACACCCGGTAACCGATGACCGCCCCGTCACCATGACCTGAATTATATCGTTTAACTGATCCGTCCCTTTTTCCCGTCAATACGGTGAATAAAGTCCTTTAAAAGGATGCGATAAAGCTCGTCTTTGAGCACATTGTCCTCGATCCCGCTGTCAATATTGGGATTGTCGTTAACCTCAATAACGACAACACCCTTATCGGTAGCTTTCAGGTCAACACCGTAAAGACCGTCGCCGATCAGGTTCGCGGCTTTAAGGCCCGCGCGGATGACCTCATCAGGCGCCTCGTCCACATGGATCGTCTTGGTCCCGCCGGTCTTGAAGCGTCCCCGCGCGCTGTGTTCGTATACCTGCCAGTGCTTCTCGGACATGAAATATTTTGACGCGAACAGGGGCCTTCGGTTGAGAATTCCCACGCGCCAGTCGAATTCCGTGTACATGAATTCCTGCACCAGAATAATTTCAGATTTCTTGAAAAGGCGGTCCGCGATAGCAAGGAACTGTTTCCGGTCATCCGCCTTGAACACTCCCAGAGAAAAGGAACCATCCGGAATTTTCACCACCACCGGGTACATCAGCTGTTCCTCAAGGGTCTCGATTTTCATGTCCTTGACGAAAATGACGCTTTTAGGGGTCGCGATCTTGTTGCTCATGAGGATTTCCGCGAGATAGACCTTGTTGGTGCATCGCTGTATTGAATCAGGGTCGTCTATTACGACCAGGCCCTCACTGCTCGCTTTTTTTGCGAAGAGATAGGTGTGATGGTCCATTGCCGTGGTTTCCCTGATGAACAGGGCGTCGTATTCACCGATACGGTGGTAATCTTTTTTTTCGATCATGTTGACGCCCAGGTTCAGGCTTTTACCGATGCGGACCATCTTCTTGAGGGCTGTCTTGTTCGAAGGAGGGAATTTCTCCTTGGGATTGTACAGGATTGCCAGGTCGTACCGTGGCCCTGCCTTTTCCCTCTGCTTTATCCATTTCTTTTTTGTATAGCGCTCAAGCGACTTGATGAAAAGCGGCTCCAGCTCAGGCGGCATTGTCTGAAGGGTAAGCGGCTTCAGTGAATCGATCTCCCATTTGACTCCCTGTTTCCTGAATTCGGCCTTGATAAGCGGGAACCTGAACGTGTCAAAAATTTCCTGGCCTATCCGCTCGAAGAATTCATGCTCGCTGTGGCCGAAAAAGACATGGGTCTCCAGCGCCGCGATGCCTATGTCCGGCTTGATGATTTTTTTCAGCGATTTCATGAGCACGTCGTCGATGTCCTCATCGCTCTCCACATCGATGCGGTAGGATGATTTTTTGCTCAGGTCGCTGATGGTGCGCACGGTCGGGATTATCTTGTGTTTCCGGGCCTCGGCGAGAAGAGAGCAATAGTATCCCCTGCTGAGATAGCGGTAACTTCTCGCCAGGTTTATCACCTTGACGTTTTTCATTTTAAAGAACACCGGATTGTTAAGATACTCGTTGACGGTGACAACCTTTAAGGCTGGATACTCCTTTTTCCAGTCGCTGGTCTTTTCAACCACTACAAGGCAGTTGGTGTCAAGACTGATTGCACTGCTGTTATGTTCGAGTTCCATCGAAAAGCCTCACTTATATATGATTATCGCGGCCTTCTGGCCCGATTTTCCAAAACGGGACATTTTTTCAAAGTCCTTCTTCAATATAGGCATATTGATCGAATCAAGCGGGGTTTTTTCTTTTTCATAATCAATATACGAGTCGTGGCAGTAAATGTATTTGTCATCAATACCGGTGACCACGATCCAGTGCGGGAATTTTTCATTGTAGATCCGGTATGAGCTTATCAGAATAATGGGGATGTGCCCTTTCTTGATGTGCCGTTCCATTTCAGAAAGCGCCAGGCTGCGCCTTTCGACTTTTATGGGATGTTTTTCAACCTCGGCGATAAAGTCCTCCTGCACCAGTTTCATGACTTCTTTTTTTTCTGCGCTCCGGACCGTGTCGACCATAAAGTCAAGCGGGTCTTCTTTTATATAGAGGACGGTCTTGAATCCGCGGCGGTAAGCTGAAAGGGCCAGGCCATGCGGGCTGCAGCCCCCGTGCCCTGAAGTCATAAAAATGGTCGTCGCTTCACGCCAGATGCGAAGTTCGGTTTTTCGGTCCATGATAAAGGTCTTGTCAAGGCTGTGCATGGCCATCATCAGTGAGGACGGCCCGCAGGTGAAGTCAAGGGTCTGCTGGTAATAGGTGACTGTGGTAATGTCCGGCTTTCGACCTGAGGGAAGAAACTTCTCGTACCGCGTTGCCTCCATGAAGTCCTCATAGTACTCGGGAACGATACCGATTTTTTTGTAGCCCATTTTCTGGTAGAGGTCCCTGGCTACGGAGTTGTCAGAGCGCACTTCCAGGCGAACGTACACGCAGTCCCGCTGAAAGGCCTGCTCCTCGATAGCGTTGAGAAGCGACCTGCCGATGTTCATGTGGTTAAAACGGGGATGGACCGCGATTGAATAAAGCCTGGCAAGGGACATCCCGGTATGAAAAAGCAGGGTCGCATACCCGCGCACAAGGTCCTCGTTTTCTTCAATCAGGGTCAGAGCGTTCGCTTTGGTGAGAAGATACCTGAAGCTCCGGCGGGAAAACCTGTCTGTTTCGAAAGCGGAATTTTCAATCTCGATTAAAAATTCGATGTCACGCAGCTGCGCCTCACGGATCATAACAAGTCCTCCCGCGACAGCACAGCGGAGATGTTTGTAAACATTGCCCGATGCAGTCCCTGTTGAAGCAAATCAGGGACTTTATCATCATCAGTTGACCCGTTTTCCATTATGCGTTTGCCTTCTGGATCTTTGCCCAGGAATCTTTCAACGAAGCAGTTCTGTTGACAACTATTTTATTTGCCTTTGAATCAGGATCAACAGAAAAATAGCCATGCCTGAAAAACTGGAACTTATCACCGGCACCCGCGCTGGTGATTCCGGGCTCAACCGGGCAGGCAGGCAGCACTGTTAACGAACCGGGATTAAAGTAATCCAGGAAGGATTTATCTTCTTCAACATTGTCCGGGTTGACCGTGGTAAAGAGATGGTCATACAGGCGCACCTCGACAAAGGCCGCGTGAGGGACCGAAACCCAGTGCAAAGTGCCCTTGACTTTACGTTCGGCAGTGGCCTCGCCGCTTTTGGTCTGCGGATCGTAGGTGCACCTCAGTTCAACGACCTCTCCGTTGTCATCCTTGATGACTTCTTCGCATTTGATAATATAGGCGTTTTTAAGCCGCACCTCGCCCCCGGGGAACAGCCTGAAGAATTTCCTGGCAGGCACTTCCATAAAATCATCCCGTTCGATATAGAGTTCCCGCGAAAAAGGAATCTTCCTCATACCCATGGAGGCGTCCTCGGGATTGACTTCAGAGAGCATCTCTTCGGTTTTCCCTTCGGGATAATTGGTGATGACGAGTTTAAGCGGGTTGAGCACGGCCATTATCCGGGGGGCTTTTTTATTCAGGTCCTCGCGAAGGCAGTGTTCAAGATAGGTGATGTCAACGGTGCTGTCAGCTTTGGCGACACCGATCCGCTCGGCAAAATCACGGATCGCCTCAGGCGTATAGCCGCGCCTTCTCAGGCCGGAGATGGTCGGCATGCGGGGATCATCCCACCCTTTGACATGCTTCTCTTTGACGAGCTGCAAAAGCTTGCGCTTGCTCATCACCGTGTACGTGAGATTAAGCCTGGCAAATTCGATCTGCTGGGGATGATGAATTTCAAGTGCTTCACAGAACCAGTCATAAAGGGGCCGGTGGTTCTCGAATTCCAGGGTGCAGATGGAATGGGTTATGTTTTCAATTGAATCGGACTGGCCGTGGGTGAAATCATAGGTCGGGTAAATGCACCATGTTTTCCCGATGCGGGGATGTTCGGCGCGCATGATCCGGTACATGGCCGGGTCGCGCATGTTGATATTGCCCGAGGCCATGTCTATCTTCGCCCTGAGCACGCGGGAACCGTCCTCGAATTCCCCCGCCCTCATTCTTTCAAAAAGATCAAGGTTCTCTTCCACTGACCTGTTGCGGTAGGGGCTCTCTTTTCCCGGCGCGGTCAGCGTGCCCCGGTACTGGCGCATCTCCTCCGCGGACAGGTCGCACACGTACGCCTTCCCTTCTTTTATCAGTTTAACCGCCCACTGGTACAGCTGTTCAAAATAATCTGACGCGTAATAAAGATGCGCGCCCCAGTCAAAACCGAGCCATTTGACGTCGTCCATTATGGATTCGATATATTCCGTTTCTTCCTTTTCGGGGTTCGTATCGTCGAAGCGAAGGTGGCACCTTCCCCGGTATTCCCTGGCGAGGCCGAAATTAAGGCAGATTGATTTGGCGTGTCCTATATGAAGATATCCGTTCGGCTCAGGCGGGAAGCGGGTTACGACCTGGCCGTTGTTCTTATTGTTTTTGATGTCTTCATTGATAATGTCTTTAATAAAATTCGAGGATGCCGCTTTACCCTCTCCTTCTCCTGCATCACCTTCAGGGACCGTTCCTTCAGATTTTTCCTCTGCCATTGTTTTACTCCAGTGATTAAATATCGCACCTGCTTTAATCCAGAATATGTAATTATGTCAACAAATATAATAGCATTATTAAGAATTCAATACAATATTATGAGATAAACATGATTATTTTACATCCCTGAAATCCCGGCGTTCAAATACAGTTGCCACACCCGGACAAACCGCGAAAGGGCATCACTGTTGACCAAAAATCAGTGGACAGAGAGCTGGAAGTGTGGCAGATGTCTTCCATGGCGTTGAACAGCGAATGGGAACTGATCAAAAAAATTTCCCTTGTATCAGGCACTGAACCGTTTCCCGGCCTTATCCAGGGCATCGGCGACGACTGTGCCGTTTTTGAAACCGGGGAAAACCGTTACGGGCTGATAACCACTGATATAAGCATAGAGAACGTCCACTTTAAAACATCCTGCGCATCACCCGAAGAAATCGGGTTCAAGGCCATGTCCGGGAACATGTCCGACATCGCGGCAATGGGGGGAAGGCCCTGTCTGGCCTTTGTTTCTCTGGGGCTGCCGCGGGGCCTGGACGAGTCCTATGTCGAATCCCTGTACCGGGGCATGACCAGGGCCGCAGGCTCTGCCGGGCCGAAAATAGCCGGCGGTGACGTTTCCTCGTCTGAGGTGCTGGTAATAAACATCGCGGTGTACGGAGAAGCGGGGCCTGAAAAACCGGTAATGAGAAAAGGCGCGCGAACCGGAGACACGGTATACCTTACCGGGACAACCGGCGCCTCCCTTGCCGGCCTTGAAATTCTCACTGAAGGGATTGACCGCGGCAGGTATCCTGAACTGGTACAAAAGCACCTCACGCCCGGGAACAGGACAAATGATGTTGAGGAAATTCTCACGCTTTACCGGCCTTCCGCGATGATCGACGTTTCGGACGGCCTTCTCTCTGACCTGCGGCACCTGTGCGAGGCGTCAGAAAGGGGATTTATTCTTTTCAGCGAAAAAATCCCGGTATCACCCGAACTGCAGGCATACGCGCGCGGCAGGAAAAAGGACCCTCTGGCGTACGCCCTGAACAGCGGCGAAGAATTCGAGCTGGTGTTCACCGCTTCCGCAGCTCCCGTGGAAACGCGCCGTCTCCGTTCGGGAACACCGGTAACACCGATCGGTTCTATTGTCGACCATGGATTTTTTCTTTCTGAAAAGGGAACAAAAAAAGAAATTGCCATAACCGGATATGATCATTTTATTTGACAGGTCCGATAATCATCTTTCACCGTACTGATATTTTAGACCGGAGACCATGCCATGAAAAAAACAGCGTTCCTGAGTTTTATATTATTGATGCTGATCGCCTGCAAAAGCGCTCCCGGCCCCGTTCCCCTTGGTTCATGGGATTATGAGATCCTGATCAACGGCGTTCCCGTGGGAGAAGCGGAGATGTCAACATCAAAGAAAAACGACACGTATATATCAGTTGCGGAAATGAGCATGAAAGCCGGCGCCATTGTCAATACGACCAAACAGACGATCGTTGAAACGACCGGGTTCGCGCCGGTTAAACTCGAGATTCAGAACAGAATCATCCATGGGGGCATTACCGAGAACATTGACACAACCGCGGTATTTAAAGGCAGGACCGTGACCCTTACCGCGGGTGCTGACACGTCAACCTTCACCATAGAAAAGCCCTTTGTGCTCGACGGCGCGATATACATTCATGAAATCATCCGTAACGGCTTCAAAGAAGGGACCGAAATATCCTTTTCAGTGTATGAACCGAGCATTGAAACAGAGGAGCCGGTGTCGCTGAAACTAAAAGTTCTGGGCACGGAGATGGTCAGTGTCGGCAATACGCAGAAAGAGCTGGTCCACATTACCGAGGCCATTGCCGGGATCAAAAACATCAACATTTACATAGATAAGCAGGGAATCACGCATAAAGCGGTCATAACCATGCTCAATAACCGGCTCGAACTGGTGCTAAAATGACCGTGCGGCGCGCGAAATCATCCCCCCCGTTTCTTATGAGTAAAATATGGATGATTATTTTTTGCTTTCTCCTGTTCGTTTCAGGGCATACCGAACCGGTGAAAAGCCTGAACGAAACCGTGCCGCTTGAAAATTTTTCCCCGAAAATATATGAGCAGAATACCTCCACCTACCTGCTTGAATCCGATGATCCTGATTTCAGCCTGTTTGATTCTCCTTTCCAGAAAACGGTCTCGTCCGCAATACAGGGGGGGAAAAAGGCCGTAACGCTTTCAGCCGGCGTTGACAACGGGCGGAAGGTCCCCCCTGAAAACCGCTCCCCGCTTCTTAACAATACCCGGTTTCTGTGCATGAGCGACCCGTCAATAGAAGCGTGCTCCCGGCGGTTTCACGGCGTAAAGGACCCGCTGCTCTCGGTTGAAATATTTGTCCATAACACCATCGCGCATAAAGTAACCGGAATCCCCCTCCTCCCCGCGGCGAATATACTGAAAAACAAAACCGGCGACTGCACGGAACACACGGTACTGGCCGTTGCCCTGCTTCGGTCAATCGGTATTCCCGCCCGCGCTGTGGTGGGGATGGTCCTTGCCGGTGAGTATTCCGGCATCAGGAATATTTTTGTCTTTCACATGTGGGCCGAAGCATGGCACCGGGGGCAATGGCACCTCGTTGACGCCACCGCCCCCGGTGAAAAAAACGCGGGCCGTTATATCGCTTTCGCAGCACACTCTCTTAAAACGGAGACCCCGGTTTCATATCTCCAAACCCTTTCAGCAATACAAAATCTGAAAGCGCGGTTTATCAAGTAACCGTGTTCCTGACGCATCTCCCCTGTTAGAATAAAATTTAGTTTCCCTATGACACTTAATAGTGTACTATTAAATAACTGAATCGTGTAAATTCATTCTTTATCGATGGTTGCTTTACGATGATGAAAGAAACACAAAACCAGTATAAGCGTGCCAGAATTATTACGATTATAGCACCGGCCCTGGTGACCATCGTGCTCTTAATGGCGTCGGTCAATTTCATCATACTCCCGGAGCTGCGCTCACTGCTTGTTGAAAAAAAGGAAGAAACCGTCCACTACCAGGTTGACACCATTTACAGCCTTCTCCATGAATATCATACCAGAACACTGGATTGCGAGCTGTCCCTGAAGGAGGCGCAGAACCGTTCTATCAACCGGATAAGCCAGCTCCGATACGGTAAAGAAAACCGCGATTATTTCTGGATTAACGACCTCAATCCAACCATGATTATGCACCCTTACCGCCAGGACCTCAATGGAAAAGACTTAAGCAATTTTACCGACATAAAGGGCGATAGAATTTTCGTAAAAATGGTCAATCTGGTAAAAAAAAGCGATGAGGGATTTCTGGAGTATTACTGGCAGTTCCAGGATCAGGGTGAAGACATTAAAAAGAAAGTATCATATGTAAAATTATTTGAACCCTGGGGCTGGATAATCGGGACAGGGATGTATTTTGATGATATAGAAGAGGACATTTCGCAGACAGCGAGAAAGTTCATTTACTATGGCCTGTTTCTTTTCGCGATCATATTTTCGATTACCGCTTATCTGATCTGGAAAAGCATAAAAAATGAAATAGAAAGGGAACGCATTGAACATAAATTAAAGAACAATGAAAAACGCATGCGGACCATATTGGAGAACGCCAATGAAATTATTTATACCGTTGACCATGAAAAAAAATTTCTGCTGGTTTCGCCGGCATGGAAAAGAATCCTGGGTTATGAGCCGGGACACGTCATCGGCAGGCCGATAACTGAATTTATTCACCCTGAAGACCGGGACAGCTTCGTTTCCTTTCTCAACCAGGTCAGGATTGCCGGTGGAATAAACCTGCAGAATGTTCAGCATCGCTTTATTGACAGGAACGGTGTCTGGAAATGGATGAGCACCACGGTCGGGACCGCCAGCAAGGAGAAGAATACCTTCATGTATTTTGTCTGCATCTCCCAGGACATAACCGACAGTGTCAGGAACCGGCAGGAGCTTGACAAGGCCCTTGAACACGCTGAACACGCTTCACAGGCAAAAAGTGAATTTCTCGCCCGCATGAGCCATGAAATCCGCACGCCCATGAATGTCATATCAGGCATGTCGGAGCTGCTTCGCGAAACCGATTTAAACGATGAACAGCAGGGATTCATCTCCGCGATCAAGGACTCAACGGACCACCTGCTTTCACTGGTTAACGACATTCTCGATTATTCACGCATTGAAGCGGGAAAAATAACCATGAACGAGTCTCTTTTCAGTATACGCGATTTGTGCAAATCGGTTTACTCAACCTACTCGATCCAGGCGGAACGCAAAGGTCTTTCTTTAACAGTCACTGTTGACGAGGAGGTTCCTGACTATTTTATAAGCGATCCCATGAAAATAAGGCAGATAATGGTCATCCACATTGACAATGCGATCAAATACACTGATACCGGCTCAATCACGGTCAAACTCTTAAAATTAAATGCCTCGGAACCACAGGAAGGTAAAACATTCAAATTATGCATTGAAATTCATGATACCGGCATCGGCATTCCTGAAAACAAGTTGCCGGTTATTTTTGACCGGTTTGAGCAGGTCGATATGTCGTTTAAACGAAAAACCGGCGGCACCGGCCTGGGACTTGCCATAAGCAGGGAAATAACAAGACTGATGGGAGGGACCATAACGGTCGCGAGCAGGCCGGAAAGCGGAAGTGAGTTCAGTATTATCATTCCGGTCAAATACGCTGACAAAGAAATTCAGGATACGAGCCACAGGGCCGCGGAAGAAGATCTTTTGTCAAATGATATCGCCCCGCTGAAAATACTCCTTGCTGAAGACAACGCGGTGAACGCCCTCATGCTCGAAAAAATTCTGACAAAAAAAAATCATTCAGTCGTGATCGCCCGGAACGGGCAGGAAGCTCTTGAACTGCTCCAGCAGAATGATTTTCACCTGGTTATTATGGACATTGAGATGCCGGTACTCGACGGGATCGAGACCACTGAATTGATCAGGAAGGGCGAAGCGGGAGCGGGAAAAAAAGACATCCCCATAATCGCCCTTACCGCGCATGTGCTCAGCGATGTGTACACCAAATGCATGCGTGCCGGGATGAATGCATACATCACCAAACCGGTCAACACCAGGGAGTTAAAGGGCATACTTAAAAATGTTTATCTCGGGAAAATCTGATATCAAAACTGATGTGTTAAGCCAGAACGCTATTCCAGTGAAAAATATGACAGGGCCGAACTTCCGTAAACACGATGGTCAGTCCTTTTCAGCACCCCCACCCTTTCACCGAGCAGCGCAGCGGCAAAGTGCTGAACAGCGGCAATACCGTTTTTTTTAAGCACTCCGGATTCACCCACTGATTCGAGAAGCCCATTATAGTCCCCTGTTTCACCCTTTTTTTTAACATACGGCGGGTCCATGAAGATAATATCGAATTGGATCGATAATGAGGCGCAATAACGCATAGCCGATAATGCCGGTCGATTCAATAACACAGGCCGTGAAGATTCAGGAAGCGAATGGGTGAAATTAACAATAAAATCAAACCGGGCTTTGTCCTTTTCGTTGATCATTACCGGGGAAGCCCCCCTGCTCAGGGCCTCAAAACCCATCTGGCCCGACCCGCCGAAGAGGTCACAGAAGGATTTCCCTGCCAGGGTCTCGCCGACCGTTGAAAAAAAAGCTCCCTTGATCTTCTGAGGGGTTATTTCCGCGTTATGAAATTTTTTCTGATTGAAAGGGATAATTCTGCCTTTGAGATCTCCGGCGATTATCCTGACCGTATGCATCAGCTTTTTCCCAGTGATTTATTCAGCTCATCGAGGAATTCTTTAATATCCAGGCCGTTATTGACCGCCACCTGGGCGATGGTATCCTGGGATGCGCCCCTGCAACCGGCACAGTCGAGCTTGTATTTTTTAAATACTTTCTGGACCGATTTTGATTTATGCATTGCTTCGACAACCGTTGTTTTTTCAGTAATCACCGTTTCCCTCTGCACCAATAAATTATGGGCACCTTTAAAAATCAGGTCATCACCCGGTTCAAACCCGTGGCCATGATTGAACACCCTGACTGACCCGTATTAATCAAAGGGACATGGTTCGTCAACATGAAAAACAAATCAAATGACACAGATTCGCATTATCATTCGTCCCCCTTTATCGAAGGGGATTCCGGGTGATTTAAATCGGTAGCAAATTATTTTTAGGGGCAACCGTTTCATAACACATTTTGTTGTCA
>DAIUKG010000010.1:0-104446 GCA_036848375.1 Spirochaetota bacterium | reverse complement strand
TGAAAGAATTTAACACAGACCTGTGCTGAGCCCGGTCGAAGCATGAACACAGATGGGACACGAATTAAATCATGAATTAAGAGAAGAAGATGTTCACGCGGAGGCGCGAAGGCCGCGGAGAAAGATAATTATACGGATGGGAAAGGGCCCGGGCCAATCTGTCATTCCCGCGCACGCGGGAATCCATCTTGATGCATAAAAAACCTCTGTGCTCTCTGAGTCTCTGTGGCCGTCTTTTACGCATTTCGGAAGGGGTAAGAGAGGCAATTCGCCACAGAGGCACTGAGCACACAGAGAAAGATAAAAGAATTTAACACAGACCTGTGCTGAGCCCGGTCGAAGCATGAACACAGATAAACACGGATGCGATCAGATGGGACATAGATTGATAAATAATTTAAAAAACCTCTGCGCCTCTGCGTCTCTGTGGCCGTCTTTTACGCATTTTGGAAAGAGTGAAAATAAGATGCTCACGCGGAGACGCGAAGCTCACGGAGAAAGATAATTATATGGATGGGAAAGGGCATAATACACAAGGAGAACTACCATGAAAAAACAACTGATACATATACTGGCGATCGCGGTGCTGTTTCTGGCCGGATGCGACACCACGTCAACAACGACCCTGCTTAACGGGGACTTTCTGCCCGCGGACACCAGCCTTCCCAACATCCTGAGCCCCGAAGAGGGCGACACCGTGCTCAACCTGACCGCTGATCTCCGCTGGACCGCGAAGGAAGGAGCCGAATATTATTCGATAGAAGTCGCCACTGATGGGGCGTTCGCCCAGCAGATAACCGGGAGCCCTTTCAGGGTTGCGGCGCCCAACACCTTTTACAAGCTCACGCTTCCCTCTGCCGGGACCTATTACTGGAGACTGCGGGCATCGGTGACCGCTTCGGGCCAGTACGCGTCGTCGTACTTTGAGGCGAAGGAAGACTGCCTGTACGTGTACTTCCCCTATGACCCTGCGGACCCTGACGCGAAGCCGGATGACACTGATAAAACCGGGAACATTGACAACCCGTATCAAACTATCAACCGCGCCATGGCCGAAGCATACAGGCTCGGCATATCGACCGTCAAGGTCGCAAGCCGCGGTGAAATATCTGCGGGGAATTTCGCTGCTTATGAGGAGTATTTTATTTTAAAAGATGGTGTCAATATTTTGGGGGGATATAATCCTGATTTCAGCATAAGGCATGATTTTAATACAGGTCTTGAAAATAATCCTTATGAAACACGGCTTGAGGGTAAATATAATCAAAATATTACAATTGAGAATATATTTGCACCAACGTTGATTGAAGGGATTACCATACGTACTGAAAATAATACCGGATTAGAAGTTAAGAAAAGCGGGTGTGAACTTGTTATAAGCAAATCCATAATCATATCCAATAATACAAATTATTCAAATGCCCTATCTTTATCTTCAACTGGAATAAGAGTCACTGGCAATATTATTAAATCAGGCAATGCTCAGAATACTTCATATGGCATTTTTAATCAATATGGAGATCCCGAAATTGTTAATAACCTGATAATATCAGGTTCCTCAGACGAGCAAACCTCATATGCAATATATAATAATTATAACGCAGCAAAACCTGTAATTATAAACAATACTATTATCGCAGGTGAAGCTGCTTCTTTTTCTCAGACCAGTGCTGGCTTGTACAATTATGATATTGATTCTGATTGTATGCCAATTGTTATTAATAATATTATCATAAGCACTGATAACACCGATACCAGATACGGTATCTACGGTTCAGGAGCCGGTGACATCAACTACCACTACAACTGCATCTACGGCAACGGCGGCACAGATTATACAGGTATTACTGCGGATGGCACAAATGTCACCGGCGTTAACCCGAACCTTGATGCAGACTATAAACTCACCGCGTCAAGCCCAGACAGCGTGAAATACGGCGGCTATGATGTATACAATGATACCGAAAACTATGAGTATGTAACACCCATGGACGAATATCTCACCGATATTATCGGTACTGACCGTACAACAGGCTGGCCCACAGCCTCTGACCCCGGCAACGGCGGTTCGGGCTGGAGCATGGGTGCCTATGAGTATTGAATATATTAATATCCAGAGGGGCAAGCCCCTCTGGACTCCCCGTGGAACTTGAGCATGGAACGACGTGGTGGGCCGCCGGGACTGTCGCTGATTCAACCCTCGTGAAGCCGCAGGCTTTTTTGTATCATTGTATTCTTTTAATTTTCTCTAGTAGTTCAGGAAGGCTTTCTGTAACTGTTTTCCAGACAATGTCAACATCGATACTGAAATATCCATGAACAATAATATTTCGCATACCGATGATCCCGGCCCAGTCAATTGCCGGGTACTTGAGTTGTACCTCCCGGGGGATTTTATTTGCCGCTTCGCCGATTATAAGAATATTATGGAGAACTGAGTCATATGTTTTTGGATCGTTTTTGAATGAAGTGAAATCAAGGCCGTTAATGTAATCAAATATTTTGTTTATCGCTTCCTCGATATCAAGAATGAAAAGTTTATAGTCCCTCAATCCACTCGACCTCGTTCATAATGCTGTCTTTTAAATATGGTTTTACGCCATTGAGAGTTACGATATCGACCCCGGAGTTGAGGATATTTCGCATTGAATCAGCAAGATGCACATACTGGAACAGGGTAATAGTTTCTGAAAAATCGACAAGCAGGTCGATGTCGCTGTTTTCGGAAGGCGTTCCTTTTGCATAGGAACCGAAAATTCCGATCCGGTTGACGTGATAGTTTTTCAGAATACCGCTGTTTTTTTGGATCTTCTTTTTTATATCATTTTTTGTCAGCATGGAGTGATTATTCCTGTAACTACAGGGAAAGTCAACCAGATTTATTACATAATTACCAGTCCGGTAAAATGGCTACGCTAAAATCCCAGGTCCACGCTTAGAAAACGGTCTGCGCGCCCCTGATTTCATCGACAAGGGCGTCACTGCTCTGTTTTTTTTTCAGGATACCATAAACATCCCTGATGGGGCTTTTTTTTGCGCTTTTCTTGACGATCATGATGCCTTCTTCAAGAGGGAGAATGTCCAGTTCGGTATCGGGCTTCAATCCGTATCGGTCACGTAATTTTTTCGGGATGGTGATTTTACCGTGTTCTAAAATTTTCATAGTAGCAGCCATGCTTTCACGATTGTCATTATATATCAAAATAAGCATTTTCATTTCAGGTGTCAATCCTTATACTGTTGTATTTAATAGCCAGGAGCTTGAATATAAACCCGCACCCCGGCGTATGTCGAGGGAAGCGCCCTTACCGGCTGGAGCATGGGCGCGTACGAGTACCAAGTCCCCTGTGCGCCGGCCCCCGGCTCGCGTTGCTCGCCACCCCCGGAGGGGGCTTGAAGAGGAAGACAGCCACGGAGGCACTGAGGACACAGAGAAAGATGAAAGAATTTAACACAGACCTGTGCTGAGCCCGGTCGAAGCATGAACACAGATAAACACGGATGCGATCAGATGGGACACAGATTGATAAATAATTTAAAAACCTCTGTGCTCTCTGAGTCTCTGTGGCCGTCTTTTACGCATTTCGGAAAGAGTGAAAATAAGATGTTCACGCGGAGACGCGAAGCTCACGGAGAAAGATAATTATGACGATGGGAAAGGGCCCGGGTTAATCTGTCACTCCCGCGCACGCGGGAATCCATCTTGATGCATAAAAAACCTCTGTGCTCTCTGAGTCTCTGTGGCCGTCTTTTACGCATTTCGGAAAGAGTGAAAAAAAGGTACTGGTATATATAATTGCTCACATGCCCCCCCGGGGCGATGCACTGAGCAGTTCGACATTTCGACAGGCTCAATGCGAAGCAGGCTCACTGTATCACCCGTCGAAGTGGACCGGGGGCGGGGTAAAACCGCGGGAAGGAACGTTTTCAATTACTCCTTTTCATCTATTCTTATTCTGATTCGGTCATCTTCAACAGTAATAAAGGGATCACTGCTGGTTAGAATATCTTTATATTGATTAAGCAATTTTATTATAATAGCACCCTGTTGTGATGGCCGAATATCAACCAATCGTATGACCGGGGGATGGGGTTGATTAAAAACAAAAACCAGCTCGCCAAAATCTTTATCCATTGTGACAAGAATTCTATTTTCCTGAAAGGCCCATTCAAGTATTTTCGTGTCACCGGGATCCTTGCCATGTTCCGGGACCCATAGGGCATCATAACCTGAATTGATTAATTCATTAAGGGCGAATTTCGATATACAACTGTCTAAGAGTAATTTTACCATTAGAGTGCTAATCTGGGTTCATAGCGTTCATGCGCAACTATTCGGTAGGCATAGAGATAACAGGCCTGAATGTCTTCAGCTTCGAGAAAGGGGTATCCTTCAAGAATTTCTTTTTGAGAGGCCCCGGCGGCAATCATTCCGAGTATATGTTCAACGGCAATTCGGTGTCCCCTGATGACAGGTTTTCCATTGAATATTTCCGGATTGACGGTGATTCTCTCTAACAGCTTTTCATCTTTCATTGCAATGACTCGTATTGAAATTTAATCAGGCCGGAATGAAATAAAACCATATCTCAGTCTGATTGTTATAATGTATGCTCAGTACTGATGAGTGTCAAGTTAAATAAAAAGGTCCTGAATGGACGCGTACGAGTACGGCGAGTAAGAAGACCACCCTTACTCAACAATACTGATATCGGCGAGTATCTCCGAGATCTTCTTTGAGTGGCCCGCGAGCTTCTCGACCACGCCGATGAACTGGGTGATGCTCTCGGCAGTGAGCATCACCGAGCGGTTCATGCTGTCTATGGCGCCGATCACTTCTCGTGACGCGTGGCGCTGCTCTTCGGCCGCGGTGGAATTCTCTCCCGAAAGGTTCGACAGGTCTTTCATCTGGTCGAACACATGCGACGTTATGTCAGTGAACGCCTTTGACTGGAACGCGATACGGACAATGATGTCCGAGGTGCTTTTCACCGATTCGATTATCTGCTTCATGGAGTCCGATATCTTGAGGATATTGTTGATGCCCTGGTTCACGCGGTTCCCGCTCTCGACTATAAGATGTTCTATTTCCTGGGCGCCGCTGTTGGTCTTTTCGGCGAGCTTCCCTACTTCGTCAGCGACAACGGCGAACCCCCTGCCCGCTTCCCCGGCGCGGGCCGCTTCGATCGCGGCGTTGAGGGCGAGCAGGTTTATCTGGTCTGATATGTCCTTGATCGTGCCGAGCGTTTCGGCCACGCGTGAAGAGCTCTCACCGATTGACTTGATTTCGGAAACCGTGGTCTCGATGTTCTCTTCAATCTCACTCACGTTGCGGAACGCCTTGTCCGCTATTTGCTCGGCGTCAGCGCTGTTCTTCGCGATAGCGTCCATGGACTCGACGAATTGTTCTATGGACTCGTACACGACATTCACTTTCTCGTTCTCAGCCTGGACATTGGCGGCGATCATGTCAATGGAAGAGCTTATCTCTTCCATTGACGAAGAGAACTCCTCGATCGTGCTCGCCTGGTTCTGCGAATCGTCGGAGAGCTTCCTGCTGTTGACGTCAATGGTCCCCGCGATTTCACCGAGGTCATCGGCGCTCGTTTTAAGGTTTCTGGTTATCATGAAAAATATCTTGGCCATGTTCTCAAGCGAACGAACCATGTCGCCTATTTCATCTCCCATCTGGTACCTGCTCTTAATGGTCGAAGCGGTGATCCTCCCCTTTGACATGTCTTTAAGCACCGCGTTTACTTCATCGAGCGGCCTGAACTTACTCGATGCCGACTGGAGCGAGTACCAGGTTATAAAAATCACGAAAAACCATCCGGCGATGACAATAATCAGCGCGAAGAGATTGGTCCCGGAAAAAAAGGCATTGGACTGCTGCCCTGCCCAGAGGTAAAGGCCGGTGCCGGGCACTTTCAGATAATGGGTGTAGTAGACAAACTGTTCGTAGTACAGTGAAGCGGTCCCTTCTTCCGCGGCGAGGATCTTTTCAGCAGATTCGGCGAAGTGAGCGGTCTTGCGCCATGATTTCTCTATATCTGTAAGCGCGTTCTTCCCGACAGTGTCTTCGAATTTCGAATACAGAATTTTGCCTTTTGCGTCCAGGATAAAATAAAAATCGCTGATAAAGACGTTTCCAGCGGTGATCCTGTTGAAGAAATAATCCCTTCGGCCAGACTCTTCCTGCGCGGCGTAATCCATTTCAATGGCCTTGATTTTAAATTTCAGGTCGTTGAGGTCACGTGTCATCCCCGCATCTTTAAAGAGTCCTTTTGCCGACATGTATGAATAGATCGACAGTATGATGAGCACCGTAAGCATCATGTTAACAATGGGGATAACGATTTTATATTTCAGCTTCAGCCTCTTGAATGGAATGTGGTAAAACCTTGAAAGATGGATGATCTGGTTCTGCATGTACAGATACAGCTGGGTCGCCACGATAATGCCGATCCCCACTGCGCAGAACGTCATTATGGCCACGCTTCCCGGTGCGGGAGGCGTTTTTCTCAGCACCTGCATGAGCGCGTAAAGAAAGGGCGTGACAAAGTAAAGGGTCAGCGACGTTATAATCGGTTTGCGGGGATATTTGACAAAACGATAATAGAGCTTTTCCGTTATCTGCGATTTGTCTGTTGAACGGGCGAACATTTTTTTTACGCGGAGAAGGGAAATTGTGTTCACCAGGAAAAAAACTATGCCCATAACAATAACCAGAAGAATGACGGCCAGAAGTACTGTTTTGATTTTTTCCTTTTCACTGATCGCGTACGTTGAAAAACCCATACCGAATTCGCCGATGAGATGAATGAGCAGGGGGGCAACGATCAATTTGATAAAATACTTTCTTTTGCTAACCTCTCTTTGCTGATCAGTCATGCCTGCCTCGTGATGGTTTTGATCTCTATATGCTTAATACTGCATTAGTGATCAAATTTCGCAAACGTTTTTTTATTTTATTCACTTATGGGCACTTCTAAAAATCAGGTTTTTTCATCAACTGAAAAATGATGAAACCTGATTTATCCAATGGTTGTGCCTGCTGAACAGGATGTTAGAATGTCGAAACCGCACAGGATGTGCTAAAAGGTTTCGACCACAAGGGAACATCCAAAATGTAATTTATAGAGGTTCCCTTATATTATTTCTATCGGTTCATGAGGATAAGAAAGTGTGTCAATAAACAGTTTTTTTCTTCTAATAAAAAAAGCAGGTATAATATATAATTTCAGAGCGTGATCGTTTATATTCTCGATTTGAATTCGGCAACACTAAAACCAGGGGCCGCATCTGGTCTGTTACGCGATGGTGAGATGGTATAATAAGTGGACAGTGACCTATAACGGCGCATCACCTCCTCCGAACACCACCGGAATATCCCCTAATAAATAAAAAGGCCCACACCTTCCTGGCGTGGACCCCTCCTGCTCAATGATGTTCCTTCTGGGGCAACGGAGTATTCAGATAATACCGTTCTTCTTCAGTTCATATTGCTGATTTTGGCAAGCAGGACCTCAGCAGTCTGTTCTTCCTCCTTGAGTCTTTCTTTAAAATCACGGATCTTGCTGTGGCGTATTTCCACCAGCGTTTCCCCGATGTACTGATGCAGCAGGGATTTCATCAGTTCCTTTTCATCACCGGTCATTGAAAGTTCCATATAGACCTCCTCTCCCGGAATAATCCGGCGAGCCCCTGGTCTCTGGAAACGGCCCAGATGATTAAGTCCCCTGAATCGAACCGGAACCGATCAACCAGGAACCCATCGTTATCTATATCCATAATATTACAGAAACCGAATTTTTTCAAGATGCCTGATATAATTTCCCGGAAGAAAATGGAAACCCGTTTATCGCATATAAGGACGCAGAACCATCTCACCCTGCAAAGCGAAATAACTATCGCCTGTGCTCTATAAAAAAATTCCCTCTGTTTAGCGGATTCACGAAACCGCCAAACAGCCATATGAATTCGTGATTTTTTTTTGACAGAAAAAATTTCAGTGATATAATCATATATCATATTCAACATTCAAAATGCGGATAACAACATGCAAAACCCGGTTATGCGATTTCTTTATCGATTCATTCTTTTCACCGAAGGAGTGGGATTCCTTATTATTGTCCCGCTGGTCATTGTCATCTCCATTGTATACAGCGACGTGGAACAGGAGCAGACCATCGCGCTTCTGGTCATAGCGGCACTTGCAGCGCTGGTGACCCTTGTAAGCGCCGTAGTGACGAATTACCTGCTGATAAGGCCATTCCTCCTCTATGCCAGACTGATTGACAAAGGGACTCCGCTTTCGGACAGGGATGTTATTCTTATCAGGGAACGGATCGGGGGCATGCCGCTTGTTCACGGGTTTGATGTCTTTATGCGGTGGAATGCAGGTATGCTGATTGTCGAAGCGGCTTCATTGATTTACGGCATAAGCGTTCAGCCCATAATCGTCATCGGGGCCGCAACAGCGGGAGCGGCATTTATCAACTCACTTGTTTATATTGTCATATCGATGCGGCTGGTAAAGGACGCGGTTGATTCCGGTATCTTTGACGAGCTCCCACCGGTATTCGCGAAAAAACCGGTTACCTTTTTCGGTTCAGCGGCGCGCAATCTTTCGATCATGGCGAGCCTCATCGCTGCAGGGACGGTCCTTATGCTCGTGTTCCTGGCTATATTCATTTCATACAACAATCAGGAAAAGATATTCAATGATGAACTCATCAATGCGGCAAGGTCCGCGGGAAACACGTTCGAGGAGATCGTAAGCCTTCAGGAAGGCTCAGCATTGTATCTTTCAGAAAACCGGCAGTCTGTTGAAGCCCTGCGCACGGGAAAAGCCGGAGCGGCAGAGGAACGCTTCAGCCAGTTCATGAAAGCCGAAGGCATTTTCAACGGAATATTTATTGCGCCTAAACAGAAAAACCCGGTGATCACCATTGCCGTACCATCCAACCTGGTCGGATACAAACTGAACACTAAAGATGATGCCGCGCATGTAAATGCAATGTACCGTGGCGAACTGTATTCCGGTAAAGTTCGCATTTCACCCGCGACCGGCCGCCCGATCATTGTTATAACAGCGCCGATCAAGGATGACGGCGAAGTGATCGGCATGCTGGGGATTTCAATTGATGTTGAAAGAATATCGAAGCAGATAATTAAAAATTACAATATCGGCAAATCGGGTTACGTGGTTATCGTGAATTCCGAGGGCCTGTTCCTTTCGCATCCCAATGAAAAATACAACCTTACGGAAAACCTGAGCAAATACGACTGGGGGCGCAGGGCGATGAAGAACAGGGGCAAAATCATCAAGTACCACTGGGAAGAGAGGGCGAAACGGCTGGTCTTCACGATCCAGGAAAAAAACAACATGTGTTTCATCGCCACCTCTTATGATGAAGACATGGCGAACTATATTCTGTCTGTTTTACAAAGCATGCTTTTTGCCGGAGCAGTGTTAATCCTGCTAGCAGTCCTGATAATATCCATTTTTGTCAGGAGCATCATAGGGCCTATTCATAAAACAACCGAGCTCATGTCACGCATTGCCACAGGGGACTTCACTGCCAAAATAAAGGCGGTCATGGGGGATGAAATGGGCATCATGGGGCACAGCGCCAATGAGCTGATAAGCCAGGTCGGCGCCACGGTCAAAACGATCAGCTCTGTTTCCGGGGAGCTTGCCACCTCGTCTGAAGAGATGACCGCTTCAATCGCTTCGTTCTCCGAAGGGGCGCAGGGAGTCTCGGCGGCGACCGAAGAGATTACCGCCACAGTTGAAGAACTGTCAGCCGGGGTTGACGGGGTCGCCGGGTTTACCGAACGACTGCGCGATATATTTCTTTCACTCGAAACCAAACTGAACGGCCTCTCGGAATCAATCGAGGAGATGGAGCGTTCAGTATCAGAATCATCTGGTCTTTCAGCATCGATCGCGGGTGAAGCGAAACAGGGACGCGAGTCTCTCGACCAGGTCAGCGGCAGCATGGGGAAAATAGTCGAAAGTTCAAAAAGCATCGGAAGCATTGTCGACATCATCAGCGGTATCGCTGACCAGATAAATCTTCTGTCCCTGAACGCGGCCATAGAGGCCGCGCGGGCCGGTGAATACGGAAGGGGCTTCGCCGTCGTTGCTGACGAGATATCGAAACTCGCTGATGAAGTGACGCAGAGTATCAAGAAGATAAACGCATACGTCGCAGAAAACACGGGAGAGATATCAAGGGGGATGAACGTTGTTGATTCATCCACGCAGACCATAAACGCCATCATTGAAGGAGTTGAAAAAATCAATAAATCAATAACCGAAATTTCCGGCGGCATGAAAAAACAGCTTCAGGACAACCGCGAGGTCATGGCTGAAGCGCTGAAACTCAAACAGGGTTCTGAAGAAATCGTCTCTTCGGTGAGCGAACAAAAAGCGGCAACATCAGAAATCGTGAAAACAATAGCCCACATCAATGAAATGACTCAGGGGACCGCAGCCGGATCGGAACAGATGACGGCAAGCGCCGAAGGTATCGCGTCAATGGCAATGGAGTTGAAAAGTTCCGTTGATTTTTTCATCATTGAAGATGATGAAGAAAACGGGCCGGAATAGACCGTGCATAATGGTGCAAATCCGGGGACGGTTATGTATCGGTATAATCGGTTATTTTCTTCTGGAATTCTTCTACAAGAGAAACAAGTTCACGGGAATCGGTGAACAGCTCTTCTGCCCCCTGAGAGTTGGATTGGGATATCGCGTTAATTCCTGAAACACTATTAATGATTTCATTGATCGCGTTTTTCTGTTCCGCGGTAGCCACGGTAATTTCCTCGGACCTTCTTTTAAGGTCTTCGGTGCTCTCAACAACGATCGCATTGGTTTCAATCTGCTTGTCTTTATAGTTAACCACAATGCTTATTTTTTCATTAATAGAATTTACGCCGTCAATAATGGTGCTGATCGTGTTAACAGCTTCCTTGATTACTTCCATCCCCTTGCCGGTTTCAGTTTCATTGGCGCGGATCAGGGCATCAATGTCCTTGATGCTCGTCGCGGTCCTGTCGGCGAGCTTTGATATTTCATCCGCTACAACCGCAAACCCCCTTCCCGCCTCACCGGCACGCGCGGCTTCGATAGCGGCGTTCAACGAAAGAAGGTTAACCTGTTCAGAAATGTCATTGATAATGCTGACAATATTAGTCATCTCATGAGAGCTATCCCTTATGGCCCCGATATTACGCTCCATGAGCAGCAGGGCCTGTTCACCGCCCTGGGCTCTCCTGGCAATATCTCCGGTGGTCTGCAGGGAATCATTTATCGCGCTGTCCATGCTTGAGATCAGCTTTGAAAGCTCCATCTGGATCTCTTTCATGGTCGTGATACTGTCATTCTGCGTACGGACGATATTGGCCACACTGTCAATTCCCGCGGAAATTTCCTCTATGGTTGCGGTAATCTCTTCAATAGAAGCTGCCTGGGACTGGGTATTTCTGGAAAAAAGGTCGCTTTTTGAAGACATCCTGGTCATGGACTCGGCGATTTTGCCGGAGCCGTCTCCCAGAATTTTTTTAATAAAATCATTATGGCGCTGGTTTCTGTCAGCTTCCTTTTTTACTATTTCGACATTTCGGCTGAATATCCTTGTCACCTGTATTGAAATGATAAAAAAGAAAATAAAAGAAAAAATGTTATTATTAACAAAAATGATCAGCTGCTTCATGTTTACGTTGGGGACAATGTTTTTCATTATCAGAAAAAGAACAAGAATGACCACAATATACGCTAATGTCAGCATGCCGAGAAAACGCGGCGTACTGAAAACAATACAAAGGGCGAGAGAAGAATAGACAAAATAAATATAGCTGGTGAGCGCGAATTCAGGGTTCATAAACGGTTCCCTGATAAGACCTGCCATAATTGCCATGGACGCGAACGAAATAAGAATATTCGCCGACCTCAGGTAATTCCCCTTTTTCAACTCTATCATGCTGATTATAACCCCGAGCAACAGGACGGGCGTGATATAAAGCGTTTTTACGAAATCATCCCAACCGGCAAAAAGCATACTGAACTGAAGAGCGAAAATGGAACCTAAAAAAATCACCTGAAATATGAAAAGCAGTTTTGCGCGCGCAAAAGTCAGGTAGTCACTTTCATCATATCTCTTCAGAAAAGAATCATGAAAACTCCGAAACATAGATACCTCGTCAGCGTTGATATACAGAAAATTAAGCTGTTTAACGGTTTACTGATTATAACATTCCGCTTCAAAATCCTATAAGGGAACCTCTTGAAATAATTATTGCCTGACAATGTCAGGCATACAAGATTTTTTTTAAAAATATATCAATTTCAGCTTAAAAATTTTAATATCGATATACGGGTATTTCAGTCCGGAGAATATACCTCTCAGCAGGAATGAACTTCCTGCTCATGAAACGAAGCGAGGGCCTGTTTGGCTATCTTCCCGTTATCTTTAATATATTCAGTTATCAGAAAGCCCTTTTCATCAACAAAAATAGTGTGTGTCGTATCACTGGCATAAAAACTTAACGCTTCATAAAGCTTTTTAATTTTTTCGTTAAGCGTATCGCGCCCCTCTGTATTTGTGACCATTAAACCATAACCTCCGTTACGTTATTGCTGTTGAGGCAATAATTATCATAAAGCAACAGGCAAATCTATTCAAAGATTGACCGGTCAGAATTTGAATATTAGAAACTTTCGGGGGAGATATACTGCTGTGAAGGATTAAAAAATTTCACTTTTCCCGAATTTTTGGGAAAGACCGCCACTGAGATGAGCCAAAAAGTTTTACCCGTTTTTTCTGTCGGTCATGCTCAACAGGTCACTGACGGCCATCTTGGTACCGTCGTCGTCATTGTAAACGAATTCTTCTTCCATACGGTCTATGTACAGAACCCCGTCAAGGTGGTCTATCTCGTGCTGGATGCAGCGGGCCATCATTCCTGAACGCTCGATGAGTATTTCCTTTCCTTTGCGGTCCTGAAACTTTACCTTCACTGTTTCGGCCCTTTTTACCATGCCTGAAAAGCCGGGCAGAGAAAGACATCCTTCATACTCGGTCACTTCACCGTCTGATTCGAGTATCTCGGGATTTATCATCTCAATATATTCATCACAATAATCGATGACCGTAATTCTTTTCAGAAGGCCGATCTGGTTTGCCGCAAGGGCTGCCGCGTCCCTGGTGCTCTTGAGGGTGATTTTTATTCTGTCAACCGTCCCCTGGAGCTTTTTATGAAAAACTTTTACCGGCTCCGCTTTTTGTCTCAAAACCTCGTCGCCGAAGAGCAGTATTCGTTCTTTTTTCATGTCTCATCCTGAAGCAGCGCAAAAATGTACTTGGCGGCAACCATACCAGCAGCGCGATTTTATTCAATAAAAAAATCCCTTCACATGAATAATCATTCATGAAAGCCAGTAATTCGGAATAAGCATGGCGGATGAAGCATCCGTTCCCGAATAATTGACATGTTCCCGGCCATGGCATACCTTGGAAGTAATGAGCCCGAGTAAAATTTCCCGTCGCCTTTTTATGCTGATGATTCCGGGGGCCGCGGCCGCTGCAGGAATGGCCGTTTCCATCTTTTCCCTATATCCCGGCAGGCGGCGCGCCCTGTCACTTCAGGAGGCAAGAGCAATGCCCGAAAAAAGAAAAAAACCGGTCACGGGAAAACAGATGGTTTCCCTGCGCCGCTGCACCTCCTATGATCCTGACCGGGTTTATGAAGCCGTAACGCGCTCCCTCGCTGATATTACGTTTAAAATCCCGGCGGGCAGCCGTGTTCTTCTCAAACCCAATATCATCGCGCAGAACACGCCGGAGCAGGCCGCAACCACCCACCCGGCAGTGATCGACGCGCTGTGCCGCTGGTTCTCCGATCACGGGTGCAGCGTGAGCATCGGCGACTCATCCGCCTTTTACCAGGGAGGCTGCACCAGGGCAGGACTTGAAACCAGCGGCATGCGCGCAGTGGCGGAGAAATACGGCGCGCGCCTGGTCCCCTTTGAAACAACCTTGCTTAAAAAAATTACCGGTATGGCATATCTCGACCCGCTGTATATAACCTCCGAAGTCTTTGAAAACGACCTGGTGGTCAACGTTCCCAAGCTCAAGGTACACCGCCTGGCGCGCGTCACCGGCGCGATAAAAAACATGTACGGATGCGTCGTGGGCGGCACCAAGCAAATATACCACACCCGCTACCAGGGCAGGCCTGACTACAAAGAATTCTGGGGAAAGCCGCTGGTGGATGTTTATCAGGCGGTGAGCCCCGGGCTCACCGTGATGGACGCGGTTGTGGGGCTTGACCGGGACGGCCCTGCCGCCACAGGAGACCCGCGGCTCACGGGCCATATTCTCGCGTCACGGAGCGGCCCCGCGCTGGACATCGCGGCGTGCCGTCTCATCGGCGTTGATCCGGTTCGGGTGCCCGCGGTCCGCGAGGCAGTCGACCGCGGACTTGCCTCGGAGAAAGGACTGGACCTCGCCGGCGACCTGCCCTTTCCGGTCGCGCGGTACACCATCCCCCCTGATGAGAAACCGAAAAAAGGATTCTGGAAAAAAATTGACGATTACGCGTTCCAGCAGTTCATTGTCGAGCCGCGGATATCGCGGGACCGGTGCACCCGGTGCGGCGACTGCGTGAACCAATGCGCTGCGGGTGCCATCGCGTACAATAAAAAGGGGGATCCCGTGATCGATTATTCGCGGTGCATTTACTGCTACTGCTGCGAGGAATACTGCGCTCCCGGGGCGGTCAGCCTTCACGGGAGCGTGGCCAATCACGTGATCAGGGGAATACGGGCGATCAAAAAAATATAGGCATACGGTAATTACGGTATTTCTATCATCTCTGCTTCCGACTATTCGAAGAGAAAACAGGAGGTTATCATGCATAAAGGGACGTGTGTCCGCTGTGGCTCTGATCAAGTCTATAAGTCATTGAACGGTATTATCAGCGGCGAAAAGTATGTGTATGTGCGCAATCTTACCCGGTTTACGCCGCGTTCAAGCACAATGACATATCTCTGCGCCACCTGCGGTTATTACGAAAACTATATCACGGACGAGAAGGTCCTCGCCGGTGTGCGGCTTAACTGGGAAAAAGCCTGAATGCCGGATGAAAATCGCATGCCGCGACCGGGGCAATCATTCTTCACGGGAGCGTGATCAATCACGTTATCAGGGGAATGCGGGCGATCAAGAAAATATAGAACCATTTAATGCTTGCCCCCCATACATGCATATCATAAATTACCTGAGAGTTGATGTTATTAGTACTATGAAAAATAGACCCGTAAAATTTATCCGTCTCTGTTCATTCACCATCCTCCTCTTCGGGACTATTGTATTCCCGCAAGACAATAACACCGGAACAGAAATTCCTGATAAACTGTTTGTCATTGCAAAAAAAACAATCGTACACCAGTTAACGACCGGGGAACAGAAATCGTTCACGCATATTGAATACACCGATCATGACCGGGGCATATTCGTAAGGTTGATCAATAACAGGCGTGAACGGGGATGCATCGGATTTGTTAAGGGCGTTGCTTCACTTGAACAGGGAGTTCAGGCCGCGGCGTTGAATGCGGCTTTCTTTGATCAACGGTATAAGCCCATCACCGGTAAAGAAATAAATGATCTCACCATCGAAATCACGTTGATCGGGCAGCTCGAACAGATCAGGGAATACAATAATTTTATCCCCGGGAAACATACGATTTATATAATCGGCACCTACGGGAAGGCGGTCATGCAGGCGCAGATCGCGACTGAGAAAGGATGGGACAGGGAAAATTTCCTCAGGGCAATTTGCAGAAAAGCTCGGATAGATGAATCATCCTACAAAAATCCCAAAACGAAAATTTACCGCGCTGATACTGTTTTCAAAAGGAAGCGTTTCGGTGAGATCAATAGTGAAAAGTAAAAAAATAGCTGGTGATATTACGCTTCATCGTTGTTGAAAGATATTTCTCCGCGTCGGTATGACAGAATATATGAGTGTTCATCGTCCCCAGCGCTTTACAGGCACTGTATAAAATCATCATGCCGGTTGTATTGTCGGTACACGGACGGGCGGGATGAATGGTTAATGACAAAAGCGATCTTCGCGATTTCACATCGTTTCTGTCAGTTTCAGTTCTTCCGAACCTGTGTGAAAAATCAGCGGATATAATCAGAAATACATCATCGCGGGAATTCATTATAGTAAAGATCCCATCAGCGAGCTTAGCATTCAATGCACCGGCTTTTCTTTTTTCATCAACCAGTATCGGGACTATTTCCGCGCCGGGATAATAGTGATTGATAAACGGCAGCATGGCTTCAATCCCGTGTTCATTGTAAAAGGCAAGGTCATCATCCTTAAGCTGGAGACCATCCTGCAAGGCCCTGACGACAGTTTCAGAAACCCTGGTAATTGATCCCGCGGTGTTCCAGTCACGGGATGAAAAAGAAATATTGCTGGACCCTGAACGGTCGTGATTGGGGCTGATGATAATAAACGTGCGGATATCAGTGCGCCTTGATTTCAGCTCCCTGAACCATGCGTTAATGACAGGGGAAACAAGCAGATGATGGCTTACCGTGCCGCACACCGGGAAAGCATGTCCGGGAAGAGGTACTGTGTTTATGTGATGCGGGATTTCGCCATTTATCAAACCGGCTGCCTGTTTTGGTGAATAAACAGTTATATTCGTATGAATCCCCTGATTATTGCCGCAGCGCCACAACAGCAGGCAGAGCATAATGGGTACTATCCTGTAACACGTACCGCGGCCTTTCTGTTCTTCCTTCGATTCCCGGCGTGCGCCACCTTCTATCTGGTCAATACTTCTTTTGCCCATTCCGGCCTGTATTTTTCAATGCTGTCCTGGTCATTATACACCATGTCTTTCCATTTTTCATCAGTCAGCCGGTCATTCATCGGCTGTTCAAATTCATAGTAGCTCAACATGAATCCGGTTGCGATCCGCTTCCCGCCATTACCGTCATTGAGCGCGACGTGTATGCGGTAAGGGATTCCCGTGCCTACCTCAAGGACCGTACCGTTATCGGCATCAGTGTGCACATCAGCAATGATTGCCATTTTCAGTAAGTCCTGTTCAATGATGTTTCCATCAGGGGGCATGACTATCCTTGCCAGCCTTGCCGGCATCTGGTATAAATACTCATTCTGCTCATCAGTTATTACTTTATCCTGCGCCTCGACTTCCGCGATCTCCACCGCACGGCCCATCAGATCCCTGAAATCCTGAAACTTGTTCGCAAAATACTCGGACATGAATTCATTTTTTGAAAGTACTGTTATGCTGTCCTCAAGAATTGACTGTATCCAGTACAGGGCGCCAAGATTCGGTTCAAGATACCCGATCGGCCTGTTGAGATAATCCACGTCCCAGGTCTTGCACGGCCCGGGCCCTGCTTTTTCCGCCGCGCTCTGCTTGGCATAAAGAATCGTGTCATGCCTGAGTTCAGCCCATGCGGCGTGAGAGGTAATCAGTGATTTGTTGTCCCACATGGAGGTCTGTGTAAAATAGAACGGCATGCCTGAATCGAAATTCGCTATTTCCTTAACCACCCTGAGGTAGCTCCGGTAAAAGGTATTGCGCCAGTAATCATCCTTCAAATTTTCTACCGTGTCTTTAAGCATAGTGTAATTTGTCTCGAAGTTGGCATACTCTTTCATGTCGTCTTTTATCAAACCGGCTGCGGTTTTGCTTCCCAGCACTGCCATCACGTCAAGCCCCTTCACCATTGTTCTGGCTTTCCGGGGATCGCCGACTCGCGGCGAGCTGAGCATCGTAAAGATAAAGCCGTCGAGAGTAAACCGCTGGCCGAAGAACCTGAACCCCCTCGGTGTCTCGGGGCTGAACGAACCCTGATGCTGGTCCAGCTTATTACCCGATATTCCCGGTCCACTCAATTGTTTATCAATTTTTGCAATAAAGCCGGTAATATTGTTTTTATTATCAATCCAGCGGCCGAAGTCGCCAAAATCGACATCACCTGAAGCGGCAAGATACTGGTCCAGGTTGTAGTCATCTGATTCACCGACGATATATGTTATGGGATCGTAAAGTGAATGCCATAGAGCGAGGATGGTGTCATTTTCTTTAGCGATCTTTGCAAGAAGGAGCGCAGCCCTGGTGAGTTTTATCGAATTTTCATTCACCAGTTTATCAGGATGATTCTGTACACAGTAGAAATGGAGCCTTCCGAACCACATCATCGCTTTAAAATATTTCTTCAAATTCTCGTTCTTCGCATAATGCCCCCGGGGAACAAACTGTGAATAGTCCTCTTTGTAATGGAATAATGATGATTCTGAAATACCTGCCGCCTGATTAATCTGCACAAGCTCGCCGGACACATCTTCAGGATATGTCCCCCTGTCCGTCAGGTCCATACCGAGCAGATCTCCTGCAACAAGAAAATACTTGATCATAAGATCAACGGAGCGCATCAGTTCACTGCTCTTCGTCTTCTCTTTCTGAATCCTGCTTAACTCGGCGTAATAAGCTCCGGTGAGTTCCCGAAGCAGGGGCAGCAGTCTGTTTTCTTCAGTATCCTGCAGCATTCTGTCAAAAACCAGGTGAAGGGAATGAACAAGAAGGTCGACCGTAATAAATGTCGTTGTCATCATGTCATTATGCTGCATCGCGTACAGAGTGATCATATCATCAGGGAAATCCAGGCTTCCGTAATCGCTTACGCGGAGAAAATCTTTATACTCTTCGAATGAAACCTTTTCGACCGCTATTCTATTTTTTTTCAACGACTCCGAGACTGCCCTGCTGAGGCTGACTCTTCCATTAAAATCATGAAACGCATCTGATTTCACCGGTTTTGTATAATAATATGATAGTTTTTTCAATTTATCAGTGTATGAATCTTTATATTTCACCAGAAACTCGTCATTCTGTATGGCAATCTTTGAAAAGACACTTCCCCAGTCTTCGGTGTCTGACCCAAAAACAAGATATGACCCGAACACATATCCTTTTTTCCCGTTGTATTCAGTCTGGTACCAGTAATTTGTCTCTCCATTGAACTGGTAGTACGCAAGACATTCATCATCATATTCATCGGTATTTTTAGCGCCAGGTTTCGTTATCTCTTTAATTAAGGGGATGAGCGTACCTTTGGGGATATCACAGATCTCGACTGCGGCCTCTACACTCTGGTAAAGCTTAACCCCTTCCTTCCCGACAACAGCGATCTCTTCTGTATGCCATTTGTCACGGGGTAATGTTTTAAAATTCACGGTGTCCTTTAAATAAGTCCCGCTGATTGTATAAACTGGCTTTTTTATGGTTTTTTCAGGTAGCCCTATTTTTGGCTGGCCAAGCCTGCCCAGGACCGTGGTGACATCAACATAGGCCGAAGTCCATATTTCGCTTTTCTTTTTACAGCTGATAGAAGAAAACGGAAGTGCAATTACCAGACAGGCAACAATTATCTTTTGCATAATATCATTCTCCGGATTAATGGGCTTGATGTGAAAACAAAAATGGAATAGCTATATTCTGATTATTTCACTATCATGATTTAATTGGAATATTTACAGAGGTCAATTATTTTATGAAAAAACCCGGTGCCGTTTTTATTAATCTTCAAATATTCGGATTTTTACTGCTATGCGTGGCTTTACCTGCAACGGGAAAAGGAAACAGATGGGCAAGTCTTTACCATGAGCATTCAGGAAACAGGGGAAAGACCGTCCAGATAATTACTGCCGGTGACATTATGGTGGGTCGTTCAATAGCAGAAGCGTGCGTAAGGAAAAAGAATTTTAACTATCCCTTTGAAGGAATAACCCCTTTCATTAAAAGTGATATATTTATCGGAAATCTCGAAAGCCCCCTGACACAATACCGCCCGCGCAAGTCCGGTTCGTACATGCTTAAAGCACCGGTTGATTTCGCTCCCTTTTTGAAATTCTGTGACCATACGGTATATTCACTGGCAAACAACCACTCGCTTGACGCGGGCCCGGAAGGCCTGAAAGAATGCATTGATGTCCTTGGCAAAAACAACATCTTTTGTACCGGCGCGGGGAAGAACAGCGCCCAATCGCCAAAAGGGGTAAAGATATCAGTGAAGGGGATCAGTTTTCAAATACTCGCCTTTAATACAGTCATGGACCCTGAAGACAGTGATCATGAAGGTGATAATTACTGCCGCGCCTGGTTCAACGAAAACGCGATGGCCGAAATAACAAAAGCAAAAAATAATTCAGATTATGTAGTTGTTGTCATGCACTGGGGGGAAGAATACACCAGAGATCCGGACAGAAACCAGATCATGCTTGCTCAAAAAATAATACGTGCCGGCGCTGATATAATCCTCGGCTCGCACCCTCATGTTGTGCAGAGGACGGAAATTGTCAATCACGGCGGAAGGAAACGCGTTATTTTATACTCACTGGGAAATTTTATTTTTGATCAGTATAAATCCCGTGAAACCGAGAACGCTTTCATAGTGAGGATTACAGTAAACAGAAAAAAAATCCTTTCCGTAGAAAAATTGCCGGTATTCAGCAGGCGGGCCGGAATCTCAGTCAGCAACTGAATTTCTCCGGCGAACCATTCAGTATCAGCAATCATCCGTCTAACGCATGTTTGCCAATGTTCGATTGTATCGACAAGAATACAAATTAAAAAATCATCCCCCCAGGGTTTTCTCCGTCTTTTGTCTTGACATATAACGCGGGTCCCGGAGTATTTACAGCACTTCCGAGGCTAAGACTATGGTCGATGCGATGATCATGACTAAATTTTTTGAAGTACGATGGCACGGCCGGGGCGGCCAGGGTACCGTAACCGGCGCGAAATCTCTCGCTGAAGCGGTCCAGGGTACCGGAAAATTCGTCAGCGCTTTTCCTGATTACGGCCCCGAGCGTCGGGGGGCGCCGCTGCGCGCGTACAACCGCTTTTCAGGCAAGCCCATAAGGATACACACCCCCGTCCATAACCCTGACGTGGTGATCGTGGTAGACCACACCCTGATCAGAAACAGGGAACTCATGGACGGCATCAGCGACCATACCATATTCATCGTCAACACCGAACAGGACGCGACCTCGATCAAGAAAGAACTGATGGTGTCACGCCAGCGCGTTCTCACGGTACCCGCCAATAACATTTCGTACGAGCTCTTTAAACGTGAAATTCCGAACTCGGCGGTCATGGGCTCCTTCGCTCGGGCATGCCCGAACATTATTTCAATAGAGAAACTCATCGAAGAAGCGGAGCACATCTTCGCCTCGCTGCTCGGCAAGGAACTGGTCAAAAAAAACCTCGAGGCGATCCGCAGGGGATACGAGGAAGGTGACATCCAATGAACATGAAATACCGGCTGAAGAACTGGCAGGACGTCCCCCTGGGTGGCGTTATCCCCGAAGGGGGCAACGCGGCCGACTACGAGACCGGGACCTGGAGGACCTGGAAGCCGGTCTGGAAAGAGGACGAGTGCATCAACTGCCTCACCTGCTGGGTCTTCTGTCCTGAGGATGCTTTCATCCTTAAAGAAACAGTAACGCCGAAAGGCAAAAAGAAAAAGGCCATCAAGGAGATCAATTACTTCCACTGCAAGGGATGCGGCCTGTGCGTCAGGGAATGCCCCGTAAACAAGAAAGGAGTGAAGAAACCGCTGGTCATGGTCCATGACACGATGTAGCGGAGAAAAAACGATGTCACGAACAGTAGCAATCACGGGAAACGGAGCCATGGCCGAGGCCATGAAACAGATCAATCCTGACGTGGTGGCCGCCTTCCCCATAACCCCATCAACACAGATAATCGAAGACTTCGCCAAATTCGTGGCGGAAAAACAGGTAAAGACCGAACTGATCACCGTTGAAAGCGAACACAGCGCCATGTCTGCGTGCATCGGTGCCGCTGCCGCGGGAGCGCGGGTCATGACCGCGACGTCGGCAAACGGCCTCGCCCTGATGTGGGAGATGCTCTACATCGCCGCGGGCATGAGGCAGCCCATTGTCATGACCCTGGTTAACCGCGCCCTTTCGGCGCCCATTAACATCCACTGCGACCACAGCGACTCGATGGGGGCCAGGGACGCGGGATGGATCCAGATCTACGCCGAGAACAACCAGGAGAGCTACGACAACCTGATCATGGCCCCGCGCATCGCGGAGCATAAAGACGTACGCCTGCCGGTCATGGTGTGCATGGACGGGTTCCTGATCTCTCACGCGGTTGAAACCATGAAACTCGAAAACGACAGGAAAATACAGGAATTCATCGGCGATTTCAGGGCGCTGTACTCGATACTCAACACGAAAGAGCCCGCGTCATGGGGGGCGCTCGACCTGCATGATTACTACATCGAGCACAAGCGGGGACAGCGCGAAGGCATCATGAACGCGATGAGGGTCGTGAAAGAAGTATCGGCCGAGTTCGCGCGCACTTTCGGAAGAAATTACGAATACTTCGAATCGTACCGCCTCGACGACGCGGAGCGCGTCATTGTCGCGATAAACTCGATAGCGGGCGAGATCAAGGAGGTCGTCGACTCGCTCAGGGCGAAAAAAGAAAAAGTCGGGCTGCTTAAAATCAGGCTGTTCAGGCCCTTCCCTTACGAAGAAATCCGCCAGGCCCTCGCGGGCGCGAAGATCATCACCGTGCTTGACCGGTCGGACAGCTTCGGCGCGTACGGCCCCCTCTTCAATGAGATCCGCTCGGCGCTCTACGACCTGAAAGAACGTCCCCTGGTGTACAACAGGGTCTACGGCCTCGGAGGCAGGGAGCTTTTCATCGAGGACATAGAAAAAATCTTCGCCGAAAACGCGCGGTATCTCGCAAACGGCAGTATTGAAAAAACATTCGATTATCTCAATGTTCGGGGAGGATGACATGCCCACGCTGCAGGACATGGCCTTTAAGGAAGGGGCCTTTTCGGGCGGACACCGGATGTGCGCCGGGTGCCCGGTCCCTATCATCACGAAAATGCTCACGCGCGTCACCGATTATGAAATCGTGGTCGGATCAGCTACGGGCTGCCTTGAGGTCGCCTCATCGATCTACCCCTATTCGGCGTGGAAAGTCCCCTGGCTCCATACCGCGTTTGAAAATGCCGCGGCAACCATGAGCGGCGTCGAGACCGCCTACCGGGCCCTCAAAAGAGACGGAAAGACCGACAAAAAAATCAAGTTCGTCGCGATCGGGGGCGACGGCGGCACCTACGACATCGGCATACAGTCGCTCAGCGGCGCGATGGAACGGGGCCACGATTTGCTGTATATCTGCTACGACAACGGCGCGTACATGAACACGGGGATCCAGCGCAGCGGGGCGACCCCTCTGGGCGCGTCCACAACGACCACTCCCACGGGAGATATCGTCCCCGGGAAGACCCAGCAGAAAAAAGACCTGACCGCGATCATGGCCAACCACGGGATCGATTACATCGCCCAGGCGAGTATCCATGACCCGGTTGACCTCTCAAATAAAATCAAAAAAGGGATTGAACTTGACGGCCCGGCCTTTATAAATGTTTTAGCGCCCTGCATTCCCGGCTGGCACATCCCTCCGGACATGGCTGTCGAGATGGCCCGCCTCGGAGTCGAAGCGCGCTACTGGCCCCTGTATGAAGTCATAAAAGGGAAATATACGGTCAACTATGTTCCCCGTGAGCACGTGCCCATAAAGGACTGGCTCTTTTTGCAGGGACGGTTCAGGCACCTGAAAAATCCTAAATGGAAATCTGTTGTCGACGAACTGCAGAAAAGCGTGGATGAACAGTGGAAATGGCTTTTAAGCCAGCAGAGGAGTTGAGTCCGCACCTGAACAATACCGGCTCATACAGAAGACTGTGGCGGACTGAGCTAATACAATGAAAAAGCAAACCAACCACAGCACCACAAAAAACAGACACCGTATAATCATTCTTGCCGTACTGATACTCATTTCGCTTGTACTGATTTACTATTTCTTTTTCCGGGTGAAAGGGGATTCTCTTTTCAGCCATTTTTTCTATGTACCCATTATCCTTTCCGCGCTGTGGTGGCAGCGCAGGGGAATCTTTGTCGCGATTTTCCTCGCTCTTCTTCTGGTGCTCACCCATATTTACGCGGGGCATCTCGATTTCACGCTTCATGACACGTTCAGAGGCATCATGTTCGTGGTCACCTCGACAACGGTCGCCTTTTTAAGTGAAAGGATGATATTCAACAAGAATGCCTATCTGCGCGCGGGCCGGGCCCTCAGGGTGTACAGTGCCTGTAATAAAACGATCGTGTTCGCCCGTGACGAAAACAGGATGCTGTCGGACATATGCGATATTATTGTCAACATCGGCGGTTACCGCCTCGCCTGGGTCGGATTCAAGGAGCCCCTGCCCTCAAAAGCGATAAAGGCGATCGCCCTTGCCGGATATGCACGGGAGTACATCGACAAACTGAACATCACCTGGGACGACACGTTCCGCGGTATGGGCCCGTCAGGACGGGCGGTGCGCACCGGCAATACGGCGATAAGCCATGACACCACCCGGGACCCGCTGTTTGAACCCTGGCGTGAACTCGCGATGAACAGCGGCCTTATATCAGTCATAGCCCTTCCCCTGAGAGTAAAAAACGAGGTCATCGGCGTGCTGGGGATCTATGCCCCGGAACCGGACGCTTTTGACCGTGACGAAGAAAAGCTGCTGACAGAGCTCGCGGACGACCTCTCGTTCGGCATAAAAATTCTCAGGGCCCGCGTCGAACAGCAGGCGGCAGAGGAAGCCCTGACCCTGAACCGGTCCCGGCTTCAGGCCCTGCTCCAGCTCAACCAGATGAACGACCTCGGCATTATTGCCATAAAAGATTACGTGCTGGAAGAGACCGTCCGTCTTACGAAAAGCGAAATCGGATATCTGGCTTTTGTCGACGACGACGAAAAACTCCTGAAGATAGAATCATGGTCAAAAGGCGTTATGGAACGATGCTCAATGGAACAGAAGCCCATGATCTTCCCCCTCGACCGGGTGGGCCTCTGGGGCCAGGCAGCCATACAAAAAAAACCGGTTATTACGAATGACTACCCAGCGCCCCAGCCGGGGAAAACAGGCCTGCCCACGGGACATGTGGCCATCATCCGCCACATGAGCGTTCCCCTTTTGAATGAAAAAGGTGACGTCCTCGCAATCGCCGGGGTCGCGAACAAGGAAACCGGTTACGACGATTCCGATGTAACCCAGATAACGCTACTGCTTCAGGAAATGTGGAAATATATCGAACGCAGAAAAACAGAAGAAGAACTCGCCGAGTACCGGGCCCACCTCGAGGAGCTGGTACAGGTACGCACTGCCGAGCTCCAGGAAAGCAATGACCTGCTCTCCACGGAAATACAGGAAAAGGAACGCCTGTGCAAAAACCTTGAGGACAAAACCCGGGAGCTGGACAGCTTCGTGCACACCGCGTCGCATGACCTGAAAGCGCCCCTGGTGATACTCGGAGGATACACGGACCGTATCATTAAAACGTATAAAGATATTCTTGACAGCACCGGCCTTAATTACCTCGAACTTCTCAGGTCAAATGTCAACCGCATGGAAAAGCTCATCCATGACCTGCTCGAGCTTTCCAGGGTCGGCCGCGTCGCGGGAGATGAAGAACCGGTAAATATCGAAATAATCATCGATGAAATCAGGAAAGCGATTGACCCCGTGCTCAGGGAAAAAAACATCACGCTTCGGGTATTAAAACCCCTGCCCTGGGTACTGGCAGACCGGGGAAGGATCATGCAGATTTTCGAAAACCTCATCACCAACGCGGTCAAGTTCATGGGGCCGCAGCCGGACGCGTGCATTGAAATCGGTTCCGCGGGTGAAACACCGGAGCTCTGTACGTTTTATGTAAGGGACAACGGCATCGGCATTGACCCGTCACAGCAGGAAATCGTGTTCAAGGAATTTCACCGGCTCAAGGAAATCGAAGCCGACGGTACCGGCATAGGACTTGCCATCGTAAAAAAAATAACCGAGCACTACAACGGCAGGATCTGGATCGAATCGGCCCCGGACAGGGGAAGCATATTCTACGTTGAGCTTCCCGCTGCGGGCACCGCTGTTCCGAAGCAGTCACCGGGTGTTGAGCCTTAACGGAAAAAGGGGGCCTTCTCAAGCGGGCAGCCGCTGACGACAACATCCCCCCAGGGCAGCTTCGTCGAATTCCGGACCGTGGACACGTCATTATACTCGCAGATAATCATCCCCCCGAATTCACAAACATGATGAGGGCATTCCCGGCAGGTATCTAACGTTATAAGGACCGCCGCCATCCGGGCTCAATTATCACCCAGCACTTCAAAGAGCGCCATACGCAGTTCACTCAGCCGGTACGGTTTAACGATCACGCCGTCAAAACCGTATTCCCGGTACTGTGCCATGACCGGGTCGTTCGAATAGCCGCTTGACACAATGATCTTCGCTCCGGGATGTTCCCTTCTGAGGATCGATACCGCTTCCCTTCCCCCCATGCCGCCCGGCACGGTCAGGTCCATGACGACAAGCGTAAAGGGGCGGCCATCCTGCAGGGCCTTATTGTACGCCTCGACCGCTTCTTCGCCGTTTCCAACCGGGTGGACCTCGAACCCGAGCTTCGAAAAAAGGCGCTCGCCGACTTTAAGCACCATCTCGTCATCGTCCATGAGCAACAGTGTCCCGCCGGGGAACGTGATATCACCGATGAGTGAAGTCTCATGCGCGACATTTCTTGTCGTTGCGGGAAGGTAGATTTCAAACGTCGTGCCGTGCTTCCCGTCGGATTCGACCTGAATATGGCCGCCATGTTTTTTTATTATCGAATACGATATCGCCAGCCCCAGCCCGCTGCCGTTTTTCTTTGTCGTAAAGTACGGATCAAAAATCCGCTGAATGACTCCCTCGGGAATTCCCTCTCCCTCATCACGGATAATTATGCGGATGTAATCTCCGGACATGAATCCATGGTCTCCGGGCAGGGCCGTATAGTTCTGGACCCGTATCCATATTTCGCCGGTATCGTTCATGGCCTGGCGCGCATTCAGGACAAGGTTATGGATGACCTGGGATATCTGTCCCTCATCTGCCTCAATGTTCCAGAGGTGTTCGCTGAAAAGAAAATTGCATTTAACAGCGCTGCCCCGCATCACAAAATCAGCGGTTTCACTGACCAGTTCCCTGACGGACGTTATCTTTTTAATCGGCGCCCCGCCCTTTGAAAAAGTCAGCAGCTGCTGGGTGAGGTCCCTGGCCCTGAGCGACGCCTTTTCGATGTCAGATAAAATATCCTGATCCATGGCGCTCTTCTGGGTCTGCAGTTTGAGCAGGGAAAGGTTGCCGACGATTGACGTCAGAATATTGTTGAAATCATGCGCGATGCCCCCGGCAAAAATACCCAGGGATTCAATTTTAGATGATTTAACCATCTCGTCTTCCATCAACTTTCTTTCGGTGAGGTCCTGGATAACCATGACACTGCCCAGTATCGAACCCGTTTCAAATTTTACGGGAGCGCAACTCACCGATACGAATCTCTTCTCGCCGTCAACTCCCTGGATGTACACCTCGGATTTAATGTCAAGGGATTCCCCCTGGTTCAAGACCTCGGTAACAGGGTCGTCAAGGCACCGGCCGGTCTCGCTGTCACAGATGACAACAACATCCCTGATAAACCTGCCGACAGCATCGATATGAGGAATCCCGAGTATGTCTTCAGCGCCTTTATTGATAAGGGCGATCCTGCCTGTCTGGTCCGTGGTAATGACACCTTCGGCAATTGACCGGAGAGTCGTGCCAAGCTGCTCCTTCTCTCGAGCAAGTTTCCTGTTGGTTTCAGACAGCTCCTGGAACGTCTCCTCAAGGTCTTCGTGAAGCGTTTCCATCTCTTCATACTGGGCCTGGATTTCCTCGTACTGCTGCTCCATTTCCATTTCAGCCTGACGGGACTTTTCAAAAAGAATCGCGTTCTCAAGAGATATCACGGCCTGTGTCGCTATCATTTTCACCAGCTCAATCCGTTCATGCCTGAACACGTCGGTATTGAGCGTATTTTCGAGATAGATCATCCCCTTAAAGGCCTTCTGCCTTGTCAGGGGGATGCAGAGAATTGAATATTCCCTGCGGTCATTAAAATAATCATCACCGTCAAAAAGCATATTATCTTCGGGCCGGTTGATAACGACCTCCTGGGACGTTCGCTTTACATAATTCAGGAGGGAAAGCGGGAGTGCCTTATATATGTCAACAGGCTGAGACTCCAGAAGAATGAAATCATCGGCATCAACCTGGTATTCAGCCTCAGCGGTCAGCACATCCTCGTTCGCCAGAAGCAATACCCCGCGCTCGGCACCCGAGTTCTGAACAACGACTTTGAGCAGTTTTTCCAGAAGCTTATCCAGGATTATCTCCATTGATATTGCCTGGTTCGCTTTAACGAGTGACATCAGGTCAATTGATTCAAGAAAAGCATACCGGTCGGTTGAGGGATCCCCGTATCCGGCGCGTCCTTTTATGGTTGATAAAAACTTCCCGAACTCCTGTTCAACCGCCGCGGCCTTGCCTTCAGCGCCCCACTGCCGGTAAGCATCATATGCATTGACCAGCATTTGCCCGGCTTTGGTATCCTTGCCGCAGTCAAGGCAAAACCGCGCGAAAAACTCGCATGAAATAGCGTAATCATGAATAAAACCGTTATTGTATGCCGCTGAAACCGCTTTTTGAAATAAAATTTCAGCTTTCTTTTTTTTACCTCTGAAATGACAATACGACGCTTCAACAAGATAATGCAAATGGCTGAAATTGTCCCTGCATTCCTTCGCAAAGCGTTGCAGTTTTTCCCGCGCCTTCTTCAGTGACTTATCGTCCCCCCTATGACGGACGTTCCTTTTTAGCAGCTGCACCAGAACCATGGCATAATAAAAGTAGTACTCGGGAACCAGCATGGTGCCGGCAACAGAATCAAGGTATGCCGCGCCCTGCCGGGCGCATTCGCCGGCCTCTTCATACTTCTGTGAAAGAAAGAGGAGCATCATCTTCCCCACGGAATAGTATCCCAGGGGGTTTAAATTTTCATTCTCGACCATTTCCGGGACAACCAGGGATTCGGACGTGATGTCACCGCTGATGATACCGTTCGACAGGGTCTCGGAGCCAAGATTGATCATCATCTGCCACCAGAGCTCATAAGCTGATGTCATTGCCGGGAGATAGAATTTTTTTACTATGGAATAATACCGCGAATAATCCGCGATAACTTCATCGAGGCGTTCGCCGGCGAAGAGAGACATTAAGTTATAATTATTAATGGCATAGGCGGCATAAGAATGATCGCCGTTTTCCCTGCCGACCTTGAATGCTTCAAAAAGATAAGGAAAACTCTGGCGCAGAGGGTTTCTCCACAGGCTCACCATGTTGCCGTATATATACAGTATTTTCGCCCTGAGTGACTGGTCAGTAAACTTTTCCAAAAGATCCAGAGCGAATTTACCGAACCGGGCCCCTTCACGAAACCTGTTGAGAACACCGCACAGCAGGAGGCCGTATGAAACAAACGCGAAGGAAGAATACTTTGACATCCCGTGCTTAACCGAAAAACGTATCATGCGGCAGATTATCACCGGCAGATACTGCGGATCAACGAGATAAGAAGGTTCAGCGATTGAGATAAGAAGTCTCATAATGGCGAGCTGGGTGGGATCATGCATTTCCGGGCCGGAAAATACTTTTTTCATCTTCTTCCCGGTAACAAACAGTTTGACCATCAGCAGCTCTTTAAGCAAAAGGGGAAGAGACGCCCTGTCCGGCATGGGCATGCCGAGAAGGTTAAGCGCCTGTTTGCCGATTTTTAACGATTTTTCAGGATGATGCTGCATTATATAATGAGATATCTTGACTTCATAAATTCTGATTTTATCGTGAATTGTCCCGCCTCTATGCATGACTTCATCAAAAAATTTCTCGGCTTCATCATACCTGCCGACCAGAACACATGCTTCACCGCACTCGACATGAAGCTCGAGGGCAAGGTCGTAATTCGTGAACCACGCCCGCTGGGAAAGAAGTGAAAAGCCGCTCATGAAAAAAGAATAGGCCGCGTCATAGGCCGTTGACTGCTTTGCCCTGATCCCCGCGGTATAGTTAAGATGGGCCAGCTCTTCCTTTTCCTGATCGGAAGATATAATGCCCGCCGCGATATTGAGGTGATTCACCATTGAAAAGATGTTCCCTTCGTCAGAATTGCCGGTTTTAAGCATTGCCATGCCGATCATATAATGGGTTATTTCCCTTTCCTCTCTGCCGCTTAAGGAATACACGGCGGCAAGGATTTTATCGTGCGTAAATTTAAACGACTTTCCGGTTTTAATAAGCAATCCCTGGTTGATCACTTCGAGAAGGTCCTCGGTAATGCTCTTCTCGGGAGAACCGGTTATGATCGACAGGAGGTTTATATCGAACGTTCCTCCGATGCTCGCGCCGACTTTTAACAGTTTAATGACCGGCAACGGGAAGCTCTGCACTCTCTGAGTCATATGATCCGCAAGATTGTCCGAGACATCGGAACGGGATATCCGGTCAATATCGTAAAGCCATCCATCGTCATAGAAGATGTAATTTCTGTTATACAGAGTGGTTAAAAATTCCCTGGTGAAAAACGGGTTACCCCCGGTTTTTTGCATCACGACCCTGCTCAATTCAGCGCACTGTTCAGGCCTGAGATTAAGCGAATCGGCGATCAATGAAACCATATCATTGAGATGAAAAGGCTGAAGCTCAATAAAGCTCGTCATTTTTTCTTTCTTTTTTAAAAGATCCATCAGCAGATGCAATAATGTCGACGGCTCAACTTCATTTGTCCGGTACGATCCGATAAAAAGAAAATATCTGAGATTTCCCTCATCAAGGAGTGCATCAAGAAGATTTATGCTGTCGCTGTCTATCCACTGCATATCATCAAGAAAAAGAACAAGGGGATGTTTGCGGTCCGCGAAAATGTTCAGAAACTCGATAAAAAGCCTGTTAAAACGGTTTTTTGATTCAATCGGGCCCATTAATTCGACTTCGGCCTGTTTGCCGATTATCAGCTCGAGTTCGGGAATAAAATCCAGAAGAAGTTTCCCATATTTGCCGGTAACGGACAGTATCCTCTTTCTCCAGAAATCAATAACTTCATCCTTTTCAGTCAGGATCTGTCGGATGAGATCCCTTACCGCTGATATAAAAGCGTAAAAGGGAAGATTTCTTTTCATGGAATCGAATTTGCCGCTGATGAATATTCCTTTTTTTGACACAAGGGGCCGATGCAGTTCATTGATCAAAAATGACTTCCCGATCCCGGGCTCACCATTCACCATCACCGCGTTAAGGGTCCCGTTGCACACGCTTTCAAAAATAGTATTAAGCTTTTTGGTTTCATTTTCCCGTCCGTAAAGCTTTTCACTGATCTTAAAGTGTGCTGAACCGTCCTTTTCTCCGATAGTGAACTCCGTTGCATTTCCTGTCAGTGATATCTGCTCTCTGATCTTTTCCAGGTCATATACCAGTCCCGCTATACTCTGATACCGGTCCTCAGCCCTTTTCGCCATCAGCTGGAGGATCACATCCGAAAGGACCTGAGGTATTGATGAATTGACCTTACACGGGGGCAGCGGCCTTTTGGCAATATGGGAATGAACCAGTTCCATGTGGTCACCGTGCATAAACGGAAGCGCTCCGGCTGTCAATTCATACAGGGAAACACCCAGAGAATAATAATCACTCCGGTAATCAATCGATCGGTTCATCAGCCCGGTCTGTTCAGGAGAGATATAGTCAAGGTTTCCTTCAATTTTCTGAGGATTGCATGGAACCTGCATCTCCCGTATTACCTTTGTGGCATTGCTGAAATTGAAAATTTTCAGCTCCTGTTCTTTGCCATTAAAAAGAAAACAGTTTGGTTGCACATTGCGGTGAATGAGCTTATGTTCATGAAGAGATCCCAGACATGCGGCCATTTTAATAAAAATGCCTATTAGCTCAAGCAATGTCGGCCGGTGAATTTTCACATATTCGGCAACGGTTACACCGGAAAAACCTTCCATGATTATGGCCGACTTCCCGTCAATGGAATCAAGATTAAGCGGGCGGACAATACAGGGAATATCATAGTCGCGCATGAGGTAAAATTCATATTCAAATTTATGGGTTTCGTCAATCGTAAGATGGGGGTTTTTATGAAGTTTGATAATCACCGGTTCGCCTTCATGGCCAGATGCGCCACGGAAAACTTCCGTAAACTTGTCATCATAAATAATCTCATTTATTAGATATTTTTTGCCCGAAACCATGGGAACCTCGTGCCGGATAAAATACAGAACTTGTCATTCTGAATGAAAGAGGAGAACATCAAACTGGAAAACAAAAAATCGGAAATATATTAGTCATGCGCTTTAATTATCTTATGTCATGTAATATATCAAGAAAAAATTGATATTTTATAATAAACTTTAATTGGGTAGCAGTATAATTTTGAGGGTAACGTAGTTTTGTCATTCCGGTTTTGCATCTTCCGAGTTTGCAAATACCGGAATCTCATGCGATAAATTCATGAATATTTTCTATGAGATCCCGGTATTACCTTCGGTAAACCGGGATGACAAGAAAAGGTGTTATGAAACGGTTGCCCCTAAAAATAATTTGCTACCCTTTAATTGCAGTTGTGCTAATCATAGCGATGCATACTGCAAAAAAATTTCATCAAGCAATTCTTTGTATAAGGGGACTTCTAAAAATCACATTTCGGATGTCCCCTTGTGGGCACAACGTTTGAAAAAACCAGTAGTTACGATTTTAAAATTTCGGCAACTACTGGTTTTTAGATGTGCCCATAAAAAAATACTTGAAAAATAACGTTGCACGCTTACGGATAATTACTACAATAGAGCAATGCTATACAAGAAAAAAAATCAAAAAGGAAAAATCCTTCTTCAAAACAGTGATGCCACGTATGCGATATTACATGAGGATGATATTGATGAGACAGTTCAATGCATTCTTTCCGCTTTCAGCCTGGGCGAAGTAAAATGCAAAGCGCTGGGAGTGACCAAGGAAGACGGTTTGATCTATTCTGAAAACCATTGCCGGAAAGCAGCCCGGGAAGGGCTGTCCCTTATCGCGCGGGAAAATAAAACTGATAAAATCATCGGTTTCCAGATAAACAGGGATTTTACCAGCGGTCCTCCTGAAGGCACTGAGAATATGTCACCAAAACTGTATCCTATAATGGCAATTACCGATGCGCTTGAAAAAAAATATCGCGAGAAAAACCAGGTCAAACAGGGTGAACTGCTTTATCAGCTCCTGATCGGAGTACTGCCTCTGTATTCCCAGAAAAATATCGGATTCAAGATCGCATCACTGACCTGGGATATTGCGAGGGCATACGGTTTTAAAGGGATTATTACAGAATGTTCGGGTTCGATTTCCCAGCACCTGGCAATCGACAAGGCCGGTTATAAAGAAGTGGCTTTTATTAATTACAATGAATTCGTCTATTTCGGGCAGAAGGTATTCCAGCATATAACAGACTGCCGCAGCACCAAGCTTCTCATAAAAATGCTTTAGCGCTAAAGACTTTCAGATAGTTTCCGGCGAGCAAGCAGCTCTCATCAATTCCGCGTTATAAATATTCTTGACGGCGTGGATAGTGTTTATTATTACATAGACAAAGGAGTAAACCATGGACTGTATTTTCTGTAAAATAATAGCCGGTCAAATCCCGTCAACAAAAGTATATGAAAACGATTCGGTATATGCCTTTGACGACATCAGCCCGCTGTGTCCGGTGCATGTACTGATCGTGCCAAAAAAACACATTAAAAACATTGATGAGATAAACTCGGGCAATAACTCGATAATGGGAGACATCTTTGCCGCGATCAATGAAATTGCAGCGATTAAAGGGGTAAAGGAAAAAGGTTACCGGGTAATCATCAACAACGGCAAGGCTGCCGGTCAGGAAGTATGGCACATGCACCTGCACCTCCTCGGCGGAAAAGATTCGATGGGTCCGATGCTCAGCAGCTTAATTTCTTGAAACAGACAGCATTATTTTGTCAATTGAACGCGGTGTAGCTTCCTCTATGGTAAAGGTAAATCGCTCATACTGAATCCTGTCGCCTTTTTTAGGGACCTTCCCGGTCTGGTATTGAAGAAAGCCCGCGAGGGTCTCATACCCTTTTTTGGGAATTCCCGCATTGAACAGCCTGTTGAAAAAATCAACGGCAAGGTTGGGATCAAGAAGGTATTTCCACTCAGATACCCTGATGATAAGACTCTCGTTGAAATGGTCACGTGTCTGGATCTCTCCCACAACCTCCTCAACAATGTCCTCATGCGTTACCATGCCTATTACCGCCCCGAACTCACTGACCACGAAAACCAGGGGCAGGTTCTGCTTCTGCATTTCCCGGTAAAGGTCATTTATTTTTTTAGTGGCAGGAACATACGCAGCTTCTTTGAGAATATCAGAAATAGTTTTAATGTTTTTTTTCAGAACAAGGTCGCGGTAATATACAAAACCTACAATATTATCCACCCTCTTTTCATACACGGGGATCCGTGAATATTTTGTCGTGCTGATCATTTCAACAAGTTCCTTTATCGGGCTGCCCGCCTCGATTGAGACAATATCTATTGTCGGAGTAATAATCTCCTGGGCGGTAATTTTACTGAAAGAGAGTATTTCAGACACATAAAGCCGGTTGCTTTCCTCGATAATACCGTCCTTTGAACCAAGTTTAAAAAGAGTTTCAATTTCATCACGGGACATGGCAAGGCTCCCGCCCTGGTCCTGTATATGCATGAAACTCTTCAATAATGTCGAAAAAGCGAGGGAAGACCTGATCACCGGTTTTGTCACTATCATCAATGACTGGATCAGACCGGAAAAAAACATCAGATAATTTTCGGCCCTTGCACGCGCGTAAACCTTTGGAAGGACCTCGCAGAATATCAGGAAAAAAATCGTTTGCAGTGCCGTCACGAGAAACAGAGCGTATTCGTCATATAAGAAAGCCCTGGTTGCAATATAGGTGATAAAGGCCGTTGCCATGACATTGACGATATTGTTGCTTATTAAAACCAGGCCGATAGCGTCTTCAATACGGTCAAGAATTTTCAGCGAACGCGCGGCGCGTTTATTCCCTTTACCGGAAAGTGATTCTATACGAAGCCGGCTGGCGGACACAATCGCGGTTTCGGTCCCTGAAAAAAAAGCCGAAAGAACAATCAGGACCGCGATGGTGATCTCATAATAAAGGTTCGTGATTTTTAACAGTGATTCCATGGCTTCCTATATTTTATTGATAACATCAAGGGAAACGATCCTGTTTTTCCTGATGTTTCTCACCCTTAGCACATACTGATCGATCAATGATTCCTCTCCCTTCTTGGGGAAATGCCCCATCTGTTCTATAATGAATCCCGCTATGGTTTCTGAATTTTCACTTTCCAGTTCTTCATTAAAATAGAGATTAAAATCGTGAATTTGACAATCACCGGGAACTATATAGTGATTATCATTAATTCGTTTTATTTCGGACCTGCTCTCAGCATCAAGCTTGATGAAGCCCCTGCCCATAAGTTCCGAAAGAATGGCGTTAAGAGTAACTACTCCTGCCGTTCCCCCGAATTCATCAACCAGTATGGCCACCTGTATTCTCTGTTCAAGGAAATCAGTGAGAAGATCATTGAGGTCCCGGGACGCCGGGAAAAAATACGTATTCCTGATAAAGCGATTGATGTTCTTCGCTTTTTTATAACCGAGATGATAGGGCATCAGGTCTTTGAAATCAATCATGCCCACAATGTTATCAAGGTGATTTCGATAAACCGGGGCCCGTACCGCCCCCTCCTCAATAAAAAGTTCCACCGCTTCATCAACGGCCGTACCATAGGAAATGAAAAAGGCGGTGGTCCGCGGAGTCATGATGTTTTCGCCGGTTTTATGGGAAAACCTCATGATATTCTTAATAAAAATACTCTCTTCTTCCCTGAGAACCCCCTGTCGTTGCCCCACATGCACCGCATGGCCCAGCTCGTCTGCAGTGACCGTTTCCGTAACGAATTTCAATCCCAGTAATTTAATGAACGTGTTCGATACAGCGACAATGACCTTCCGCAGCGGAGAAAAAAGTCCGTGGAAAAAATATATGAAGCGCGCGACCCTTTTCGAAAAAGTAAGATATGAATTTATCGCAATAATTTTCGGACTGATTTCCCCGAGCAGAATAATCACCGGCGTCACCAGGCCGATTGAGATGAAATGCCCGTATTGCCCCCACTTTAACAGAAGCAGCCTTGTCGAAAGAGCGGAGATTATCAGATTAACGAAAAGATTCCCGATGAGTATCGTGATCAGAATCTTCTGGGGATTTTCCATAAGGCCGGTGATGATCCTTTCAGAACGGTTTTTCGAAAGGGACATCCGGTGGAGATCGGACTTTTTCAAGGTAAACAGTGCTGTTTCAGACCCAGAGAAAAAAGCTGAAAGAAATAAAAAAAGACCGAGGATGATTATTTCCGGAATATACTGTTCCATAGGTATTACGGGAAAAGCTCAACCTCTTTAATCTTCAGTATTTTGGCACACTTTTTTTTAAATTTTTCATTGGGTGTCTGCAGCCCTTTTTCAACCTTGGAGAGGTATGACGGTGAACACCCGAGCAGCGAGGCAAGTTTTTTTTGTTTTATCCCCTTGTCCCTTCGTGCATCCCATAATTTATTGCTGGAATGAACGGAATATTCCCCGAAATTTTTTTTCACCTGCCTGTCCGGGAATAGTTCTTCAACAGAAAGTTCTAAAAAAGCGGCGCAGGCCTCTTTGAAAGCTCGGTTCGGGTTCTGTATCCCCTTTTCGATTTTACATAAATATGACGGTGATACATCAAGCGCTTCAGCCATGACTTTCTGCTTGATTTTCCGCTGGCGCCTTATTAATGGAATGATTGTATGCAAAAGATACTCCTTTCAATCAGCCTTTTCCATATCAAGGTTAACGGTAAAAGCGAAATTCCGTTCTGTCGCATTGCCCGAAAAATCTTCCGCTTTTATTTCCAGCACGTTCATCCCCTGCTGATAAACCATGCCCTCTATTTTATAGAAGCCTTCCTCGTCAAAAAGGGAGTCAAAAAGCCTGCCGGATGCGGTTAATCCGTTGGGTGACCAGCGAAGCTCGGAGAATTCAGCCTGAAGCACTTCCCTGCCGTTAAAACGGGCCTGCAATGTGTGAATTCCCAGTCTTTCACGCCCGGTAACAGAATCAACTATTTTTACCAGAATGGGATAATTTTTCGTCAAACGAATTGTCGATTTTTCCCGTATGATTATGTATTTATCGTCAATTTTAAAACAGAAATCCGTTATCATCGGACTTGCGCTGTCATCATATTGAGAAAGGTAGCGTAACGGGTTTTCAGACTTCCTTTCATTTCTTTTTAAAAATGAAAAATGAAGGTGTTTGGCGAAAGAGTGGCCGGTATTGCCGATGTAGCCCACAGGGTCTTTTTCTTCATAGTCACGCACGGTACTCAGACCGTCCTCAAGGTGCATATATATTGAATACATGCTTCCGTGGGAAAGAATTTTATAGTTGCCGCCGCCCGGGTAGTTCTCTTCCGGGAACATCGCTTTATCCCAGAGGTATACAAGCCTGCCGGATGTTGAGGTCAATACCGTATTATCGGTTGAAACCAGATCAATACCATCATGAAAATGGTCCGCGCGTGACTCACCGAACGTTGAGGTGAGCCTTCCCTGCGGGACAGGCCACTGGAACGAAAGAGAGGAGAGCGCCAGGAACAACAGCGCGCAGAGCATTGATTTATCAGTTTTCATTTTCAGACTCCTTTAAGCTTTCCCCGGCATGATCACTGTCATTATGCACATGGATATGGCAGAACGTGCCGGGCTCTGATCCGGAATAATACAGCTGAATGACGGTGCGGGGACACTGCCCCTGTCTTCCGGCGACTTCTCCCGAATCCAGGCATATGGTCTCGCGGGAAACCCCCTCTTCGGGGACGGTAAAATCCGGAGGGTAGTCATCCCCGCCGCTGTAGACTTTTTCAATATATTCGCCCCAGATCGGCGCGGCAACCGCGCCGCCTGACCTTCGCTCCCCAAGGGAAACGGCGCCGGTTTTATTGCCGATCCATATTGCCGTGACCAGCTTCGACGTGTAACCCACAAACCAGGCGTCAACGTAATCGGCGCTCGTCCCGGTTTTTCCCGCGATTTGAAAGGGCAGATTCCTGTTTTTTATCGCGTTGTAGGCCGTCCCCCCGGGTTCGCATACCCCCCTGAGCATTGACACCGTCACTGCCGCAGCGACAGGGTCAAACACCCGCGCATTGCCACTCCTCGCCCGGTCGACCCTTTTCCAGACATCACTGTAATTGTCCCACACAACGTTGCCGTTGTAATCTTTCACCGCGCGCAGGCCGTAAGCCTCAATCGGGCGGCCGCCGTTGACCAGAACGGAATGTATCAGGCAGTTTTCCTGGGGTGACACCTCATAGGTCCCCAGCGCAAAAGAAAGCGTTTTCCCGAAACGGGAATTCATTTCGCTGCCCGACAGGTTCAGGGCCGATTGCAGTATTTCAAATATCCTGTCATAGCCTGTTTTCTCAAGCACCTTGACCGCGATCACGTTGACCGACCTGACCAGTGCTTCCCGTGCGATTATCTCCCCGACATGGTCCCCGGAATAATTTTTCGGGGAATACCCTCCCTCAAAAACCGTCTCGTCATCGATCAGCACCGTTGACGGAGTGATCTTTTTCTTTTCAATCGCGGCCGCGTAAACCAGGGGTTTAATCGATGATCCCGGCTGGCGCCGTATCTGGCAGACATGGTCATTCTGGTTCGTCGCGGTGAATTCAGAGCCGCCGACATAAGCGAGGATCTCACCTGTATCAGGGTCAAGGGATATCAGCGCGCCTTCGATACTGGCGGCTTTTTCATTCTCGGCATCAATCCATTTTTTCTTTCGGTACTGTTGCGCGCGCTGCCGGTGGAAATCACGCTGCAAAGAGATTCCCCTGCGCAGGGCTTCCAGGGCTGCGTCCTGGTAACGGGCGTTGATGGTCGTGTATACCTGGAGGCCCCCTTTCTTGACCGTGTCCTCGCCGAATTTTTCAATCATGACCCGCCGTATCTGTTCGTTAAAGAAAGGGGCCCTGTTAATTCGATACGAGCTGTATATTGAACTGCCGATCAGCGACGCAAGAGCGTTCCCGGGTTCGTCAAAACGGATGTCCCATTTTTGAATAAAGGCGTTCATCTGGTATTCGGCCCTTCTCGGGTCAAGGTAGCCGGCGTCAACAAGGGACTTCAATATACGCTTTGTTTTTTTAACGGAATTGTTCAGGTTTGAAAGCGGCGAATAGATACCGGGATTCGATATGGCGGCAACGATCATGGCGCATTCTACTTCATTGAGCTCTCTCACTGACCTCGCGAAAAACATCTTCGAGGTCGCCTCAACGCCGTAAGCTCCGTTGCCGAAATAGATCAGGTTGAGGTACATGGAAAGGATGTCCTGCTTGTCGTAACGTTTTTCAATTTCACGGGCGCAGAACGCCTCATAGACCTTGCGCTTGAAGCTCCTCTCCATGTCAGTGAACAGCACCTTTGCCAGCTGCTGGGTTATGGTGCTCCCTCCCTGCACCACCGAAAAATGAATAATATTGACCGCAATGGCCCTTAGAATGCCTTTATAGTTTATGCCCCGGTGAGAGTAGAAATCCCGGTCTTCACTGGCAATGACCGCTTTTACCAGCCACTGGGGAATGTACTCGTAAGGGACGATTTCACGCTTCTGCTCGAAAAATTCTCCAATTATCTCGCCGTTGCGGTCATAGATGCGCGTGGGGATGTCAACCACTTTGGCCGAAAGATCAACATCGCTGTAGGAATAGGCGAATCCTTCATGCAGCTCTTCGGTCCTGTCGATCAGTTTTTTATACCTCGCCAGCTTTTCGAGAGCCATGTCGCGGTCTCCGAGCCAGGCTGCGTATATGATAACTGAATAAACCACCAGCAGGGCGAGAACTGCCAGCAAAAAGTAAACGACGATCTTGCGGTTTTTAAATAACGCCTGTGGCAATGACACTATCCATACTATTATTTTTTTCACGATACGATGCATTAACTTATCCGTATTTCATGCCGGAAAGCTGTCCGCACGCACCTGAAATATCGGTACCCAGACTCTTTCTTACCGAAATCGGGACATTCATAATTTCCAGCTCTTTCACGAAAATGTCAATCTCTTCTTGGTCGGGAATCTCAAACTTATGACTTCCGGGATTAAGGGGGATGAGATTGAGCTTGATCCTTCCATATTTAAACATTTTCTTAAGGCGCCGGGCGTCCTCATGCGAAATGTTGTCTTTTCTCATGATGTATTCAATGGTGAGCCGGTTTCTGGAAACGGGAAACACGGTGTTAAGGAGCTTAATGATTGTCTCAAAGGGATATTTTTTTTCTATGGGCATGCTTACCAGCCTTTTTTCCGGAAGGGTGTCATTCAGTGATATGGCGAGATTATAGGGGCGTTTTTCCCTGATAAAGCGTTCAAGGGCTTTCACAATCCCGCACGTTGATATGGTTATCTTGCGCACCGATATATGAAATCCAAAGGAATAGTTCATAACATCGGCTGCTTTGAGCACATTGTCGTAATTCATGAAAGGCTCGCCCATGCCCATGAACACAATGTTGTTATTTTTAAGTTCCGTGACCCGGCGCACCTGGCAGAGCTGGTCCAGAATCTCAGCGGTTTCAAGGTTGCGTTTGAATCCGATACGCGCCGTTTCGCAGAAAGCGCAGCCCATGGCGCACCCTGCCTGGCTTGAAATGCACACGGTCAGGCGCCCGTCTTCGCTTCCTTCATTTTTTATCAGGACCGATTCAATATAGTGCCCGTCCTGTGTTTGAAAGAGAAATTTCTCCGTGCCGTCAATCGCGGAGACCCGGTGTTCTGTAAGCTCAAGAGGCGAAACAATGAAACATTCTTCAAGTTTTCCCCTGAGGTCTTTTGAAAAATTCGTCATTTCACTGAACGAAGAGATGTTCCGCTCATAAAGCCAGTTGAAAAGCTGGCGCGCCCGGTAATCCTTCTCCCCAAGCGAAGAAAATAAATCCAGCGCCTCGTCATAGGTGAGGTTTTTGATAAAAGCTTTTTTTGAAAGACTCATTTGCCTGTTATATCTGATTACTGCCGTGACCGGTCTTTTTCACTATAGTGCGGACTCATAATGTCTTAAAGCCTGGAAGTCAAGAAAAGAATGCGGGTCATTTCTTAATAATTGATTTTCAAATAAAAATTTTTTACCGGCTAATATATAAAATTCTGAAAAATACTTGACAAATAGTAATAATTACTATATAGTATTTTTATGATGAAAACTGATCAAGAGATGCAACGATTTTACACGGAGTGCAGAAAACACCATTTAAAGATCACGCCGCAACGGACGGTTCTTTTCAAGGAACTTCTCTCGGAGCCTGACCATCCCACAGCTGATATGGTGTATCAGCGTGTTCGGGAAACGCTTCCGAATATATCATATGACACGGTGAACCGGACCCTGCTGTCATTTGCTGATCTTGGCATTATCCGCCAGATAGAGAGCCGGGGAACGGCAAAACGCTTTGACCCTGATGTGAGCCAGCACCATCATTTTCAGTGTATTAAATGCGGACGAATAATCGATATCGAGGATGAAAGCTATAACAACATTGGCCTTCCAAAACATTTACCAGAGGGACTCGTCGTTCTCGATAAGCATGTGGTACTTGAAGGCATTTGTGATACATGCCATAAATAAATTTTTTTGCATATTTAATAGTAATAATTACTATATAATAATAATTATAATTGGAGGAAACCATGGAAACACAATTTGAAGAATCAAGAATGCCCCGTATCGGAGAAAAAGCGCCTTCGTTCAAAGCGGTCACGACCCAGGGCGAGATCAACTTCCCGGACCAGTATTCGGGCAGCTGGGTGATACTCTTCAGCCATCCCGCAGACTTCACGCCGGTATGCACCAGCGAGTTCATGACCTTCGCCAGCCTTGAAAATAAATTCTCGGAAGCCAACTGCAAGCTCGTGGGGCTTTCGGTTGACGGCCTGTACAGCCACATAGCATGGCTCAGGACCATCAAGGAAAAAATAGAATACAGGGGGATGAAAAACGTCGAGGTCAAATTTCCCCTGATCGAAGACATCACCATGGAAGTCGCCAGGAAGTACGGGATGATCCAGCCGGGCGAAAGTTCGACCAAGGCGGTAAGGGCGGTTTTTATCATCGACCCAAAGGGGATCATCCGGACAATAATCTATTACCCGCTGAGCCTGGGAAGAAACTTCGACGAGTTGTACCGGGCGCTCATCGCGCTTCAGACCGCGGACGCATTCGAGGTGGCCACCCCGGCTGACTGGCAGCCCGGCGACGACGTTATCGTCCCTCCCGCGGGATCATGCGGTGCCGCGAAGGACAGAATGGACGGGAAGGAAAGCATGACATGCCACGACTGGTTCTTCTGCACGAAAAACATTGATAAGGACACGGTCATGAAGCAGATTTTAAACAGAAAGTAACAATTGGGTGAGCAGCATCGGGGCCGGGGTTGTCCGCTCTCCCGGTTCCCGATGATTGTTTTCAGGCAGTTAATTGCGCCGGGCCGCTATTTCTTCCCTTCACGGATCTCCTTGATCTCATAAAGGGCCATCTTGTTGTCAGGGTCTATATTGATTACGCGCTCAAAAGTTTTTACTGCATTCTCAATATCTCCCTTTTTCTTATAGGCCATTCCCAGGGCAAACAGCGCATTCGAAAAGTTCCCGTCAAGATCCAGCGCGCGGTCAAAAAAGTCGACCGCATTGTTGTAATCCATCATTTGATAATATGAAGCGCCGCACAGGTAGAAAGCGTACTTGTTCCTCCTGTCCTTCTCAAGATATTTCTCAATTACGGCAACCGCCCTGCTGTAATTGTTTACCCTGAAATAATTTTTTCCCAGGTTATACAGTATCTTCTGATTTTCCGGATACTGCACCAGCCCCTTTTCAAGGGCCTCAATTGCCTCATAGTATTTATGCGAATTCACCAGATGTTTCGAATCCTTGATGATGCTTACGGCCTCGTCCCTGGAAAGCTCGATTACCAGGAGCGTGATGTCATCCTCAACGCTCGCGCTGCCGATATGGTTTTCCAGGTCTTCAATTATTGCGTCACAAAAATCTTCCAGAGGAAGGTTCCGGTGCTGGAACACGGTTTTTTCAAGACGTTTATTCGAGTACTCATTCCTTTCGGCATTGATGGCCTCGGGAATACCGTCAGTATACAGGATAATCCGGTCTCCATAAGCGAGCTTTACCATTTTTTCTTCATATGAATCACGCGCCTCTTCAATGGCACCGATAAAAAGACCGTTGGTATCAAGGAGTTCAACTTCACCCAATTCGGTTTTCAGAAGAATGGCCTTCTGGTGGCTCGCGTTGGAATAGACCACATTGTACTCATCGTCAACAACAACCATGAAGCAGGTCATGTAGTCCTGGGTACGAACGTGGTCAAGAATACTCTGGTTCACCTCCTGGAATATCCTTCGCGGCGAATCATATTTGATGCCGGCATTGCCAAAAAAGATCTTTGCCATGGTGGTAACAAGCGCAGCCGGGATGCCGTGGCCGGAAACGTCCGCGATCATGACGCCCAGCTTTTCTCCTTTAAGCTGGTGCACGTCATAAAAGTCGCCGCCGATCTTTTCCATCGCGATATATCTCACCGCGAACTTCAATTCGTTCCAGTCTTCAATGTTTCCGGGAAGAATACTGCGCTGGATGACGCTTGCCATATCGAGCTGCTTCTGGATCTGATCGTCACGCACTTTAAGGTCCGCGAGAGCGCTCTGCAGCTCAACCGTACGCTGCTCAACTTTTATCTCGAGGTTGCGGCGGTGTTCATCCATCTCCCGCGCCATGTCCATGAGGGCCTGCTCAATAGAGACGATTTCCTTTTCAAGGGACAGGTATTTGAACCCCGCTTTTCCCCCTGAAGCTATTTCCTTGGTTACCCTTCCCATATCGCTCAGAATATTCAGGATAGAACTGGTCGTAATGCGAAGAAGAATAAGAGCGGCCAAAACAGATATGAAAAAATACAGGATCATAATACTCAGGCCGAATTCATGAAACGTGCCTTTTTCAAGAAGCGCGGCAAAAGTAAGGAGTATGATTATCAGGAGTATGAGAAAAAAACCGAATTTGACCTGGATGCCGATCAGGGCCCGTGGTTTAACGCTGAGCCCGTTACGCAACAGCTGGTTATAATAGAAGGTCCTCTCGTTGTTCGTTAATGTTTCGGTCAGAAGATAGCTCGACATGCCGTACAGGATCATGATAAAAAGAATGGCCAGAACAAGTATTTTATACAGTGCCTTTAACTCATCCAGGGAAATCGAACCGAGAATCCGGTGGTGATAATAACCTGAAAAAATAAGAAAAACCGCGATAAATAAAATCCAGAAAAGGGAGTGGATCAAATTATGAAGCGGAAAATCCGAAAACACGCCATACAGCCGTTGCAATTCATCGGTCTCGCCTTCTCCACTCTTTTTAAAGGCATTGTTAAGATACCGGTGTACCGGCATCAACGCGGGAATTCCGAGCGGTGTCAGCATACCAAAGACCAGTAAATGTCCCAGTGAGGCAATCAGTATTGGAGGCGTGGACAGGCGAATAACCCAGAATACGAGCCTTTCATAGGAAAAATAGATAAATGAGCTTCCCATGAGAATACCGAAAATACCCACCAGCCAGCCGAATAATACCGTATAAAAAGAAACGGCGAAGGTATAACTGATGTTTCTGGCAATAAAATAGAAGAATCTCATCTCTTTTCCCTGTTTTATATAATTATCAGGAAATCATCCCCTGCCTGACCTGGATGCTCCCTTATACTCATGGCGTCCATACAGTGATATACTGCTTAACGGATGTCAAAATAAAAAAATAATCTTCTATACTATTCTTCGGGATATTGATTGAACAAGATTACTATTTTATCTATGGCTGTTCTTCCCTGTCCGTGACCCTGGCTTCCCTGACACAACGGAATCCGGCAACAAAATCCTGGTAAAGATTGGGTGCGCCCCCGATTTCCCTGTTGGTGACCCTCACCTTATACCAGTTGCTGCAGTAATCCCCTCCCCTGAGCACTTTATACTGGGTCCCGTACCTGCCGTTAATCTTGCTGTTGCCCTTGTACGGGCGGTACCATGAAGAAGTCCATTCCATGGCGTTGCCGGACATGTTGAACACTCCGTAAGGCGAGGCCCCGTCAGAAAAAGAATCAACCGGAAGCAGTGTTTTTGAATTAACGGTATACCGTATTTTTATACTTTTACCGGTTTCTTCAGATGACCACAATTCAGCGGCATTGAGCTTTTCTGGATTGTATTCTCCTTCCCAGGGATATAACCGCGGCACGGCCCCCTCATCCCCCTGAGCGAACATCCCGCGCGCGGCCTTTTCCCACTGTTCTTCAAGAGGAAGGGCCTTGTCAGCCCAACGGGCATATGAAAGCGCCTCTTTATACGTCACCAGTACCGGCAGTGACCCGGATTCTTCCCGGAATACGCCCGTGTCCCATGAACGCGGCGCCGGGGCGCGGGTCGCGATAATATACCGGTAATAGTCCCGGTTCGATACTTCATAGCGGTCAATATAGAAGTCATTCAAAAAAACAACCTGCTGAGGATATTCGTCCCTGTCGCCCTGGTTGCTGCCGAAATAAAATTTACCCTCAGGGATCAGGACCATCTCACGGCCGTCCCGTTGCGAGACAATGATTTTTTTGTACACAATATTTTCACCGGTTTGCTCCGCAGGAAAATCACGGATAAACCGGGGGCTGCCCGCGACAAAAGCGATTTCATCGCCCGCTTTCAGATAATCATCCGTGATCCCTTCATTGAGGGTGTAAACACACTCGGCCCTTGCGGATGAACCGTCCTTTTTCAAAGGCATTACCGAAAGGACATCAACCGAGCCCAGCGCGGTCCCGTTTCTGACGATGAGGTACGACTGGAGCCGGGGCTTTTCGTCAAAGAGCACCGTAATCCTGTTGCGCTTCCGTTTTGCCTCGACCTTGCCGATAATCAGGTACTCGGCGGCGGCATGGCCCCCGGCAATAATAACGGCGAGCAGCAGTGCAAGCCCGGTCTGGCGATTAATGAACCCCATGTATCGTCTCCTTTCCCCTTCATGACCGCAGGGCAATTCATGACTGGAACACCCGCCGGTCGGGCAGGCGAACCGCTGAAATCGGCCCTCCGTAAATCACGCCGGAATCCACGGCAATGATATTTCTTTCTTCATCAAAGATGACTTCACCGTATTTATGAAAAAGGGACGTCGGCGTGTGGCCGAAGATAACGGTTTTTTCCCATCTTTTGGATGCCCTGAAAAAGGCGTCCCTTATCCACAGCAAGTCTTTCTCGTTCTGTTCATCTATATTATTTATTTTCGGATCAAGCCCGGCATGAACAGCAATAAAATCATCCCCCTCATAATAAAGAAAAAGACTATTATAAAAATCAGAATGGTGGGCGGGAATCCTGAAAACTCCGCCTTTTTTACGGTAACTGTTGATTGTTTCCTGGCCGCCGTTGATGAGATAAATGTCCCTGAGGTCCTCCCCTTTGAGATACCGCATCAGCATGTCCTCATGATTGCCTTTCAGAAAAACAGACTGATGTTTCTTCGAGATCGAAATCAGGTAATCAATCACCTCATAGGAAGATCCGCCGCGGTCAATATAGTCCCCGAGGAAAACAAGGACATCGTTTTCATGAAGTTCCTTTTCAATCTTTTTCATCAAGGAAAGAAGCTTGTCATAATAACCATGTATGTCACCGATAAAATAATACACCGGGTTTAATCACCTTTTTTTATTTTATGGTCTCCGTTCCCGGATTTCTGGTCCGCTTCAAGGGACTGGATAATACGTTCCAGGTTAAAGGGCTTGATCAGGGGGATCACCGCAGGCCCGACATACTCATGCAGCGACTCCGGGGATTCAGCCCCATGGATGAGAATTATTTTCGGGCACCAGGAAAAAATTTCCCTGAACCGCGAAGGGCTTATTTCTTTCTGGACCAGAGAGGTGTAGTCAATGATGACCGCCTTGGATGCTTCCGCACAGACCTGCTCGGAGAGTGGAAGGCCGATTTTATTAATGCGGTAACCGTTTTCATTCAGCATTTCCCCGATCACCATCTCAAGAGTAATGTCATCAGTCATCAGGTGCACCAGGCCCTCCCTTTTCACCTTCACTTCAGGTGACTGATTGTTTCGTATTTCATTGAGGATATCCTGAAATTCGAGAGACGGGAAAACAATATCAATGCTCGCGCCGGTTTCGCCGTAAGTCGTCGGCGAAAATTTTACCACTGATCCGATATTTCTCAGCATATACAGGGAAAAATCGATGCCGATCCCGATCCGGTAATCATTATTGAAAAAATACGGAAAAAACGCTTTTTGCATGCGGTCAACACCGGGAAATGATGTTAACAGATCGCTGAAAACGAGGGAAAGTACCACTGAAGATTTATTTTCCCTGACCGTAATGACGCAGCGTGAATCCCTGTCCATAAAAACCATGAAAGCCAGAAAAATGCTTATAAGGGAATTTTTCAGTTTCTTTCGTGAAGAAATAACTACCGGATCGCCGTTTTCATCTTCCAGGTTAAAGTTCTTGTTTTCATCGATCGAACACATCTCCCGCACGATTTCACTGATGAGCAGTTTGACCTTCACCTCTTCCACCGGGTCATCGAAGATCATCTCCCTGAAATCGTATTCCTCACCGAGGAACGAAGTTGATATGACCATAAGAGACTGGATGACTTTTTTGAATTCACGGGGAACGTTCTCGCCAAACCACGATGATGAATTATCTATCAGGCTGTCGATATTTTTATAAATCAGCTCCAGCAGTGCCAGACGCCTCAGTTCCTGGTCCTGGTTGAGCCTGGTTAAAGCGCTGTTTATGATCTCTTCAATGTTCATTCACCGAACCGCCTGTATGTATTACCCTGCATTGTAATAATGATACACATATGAGCACGATATGTCCACCATGAATATGGCCGGCACCTTGATGAAGTTATTTGTAATAATCCGCGAGTTCCTTATCAAGCTTGACCATTATGCGCTGACCGTTCGCCGTGTCTTCGGCATTGAGCACGCCAAAAAGATATTCCCGGTGGATCGACAAAAAAACATACCGCTTGCCGTCACCCTTCCTGAAATTCATCTGCAGATCGCCTTCCTTTGCCATAATGAAGCCGGGTGACGCGCTGTTAAGGATCTTGACATAGCCTTCCGTCGCAGCCAGTGACGAGTCATACCTGACAAAAAAAACATAGCGCTGTTCGTCAAAGATCACTTTCTTGCGGACAAAAACTTTTTCTGAACCGGGGAGCAGCCGGTGCCCCTGGATGTAGTAGACCAGGTCTTTTGTCGAATAATTGTCAGAAAAAGTGTATACATGCGGAGGGAGTTTCACCCTGCTTGCCAGGCTGCTGATGTTTCCTGAAGCGATTGAGCCGAAAACACGGAATTCTTTTGTTGGAAGCGTATTTTCCGTTGAGGTGACTTTTACATAATAATCTCCCTTCCATACGAACATGCCCTTCTGGGTGAGGTAAGAATCCTCGGCGGACTCAATAAAAGGAGTGTCGAAACCCCGCTCGAAGCTGAAAAGGCCGAAACAGTGAAACGGTGTCGGGAACTTTATTATTTCCACCATCAGGGTTAACCGCTCATCGGCAAGGCTGTAAAAAAAGGCCCTGGCGCACTTCTCGGCATTGAAGAGGGCATATATCCGGTTATCGTCGGTCATCTGTTCGGGCAGCAGAAGTTCGCGATTGCGGACGAGCCATCCGGGAGTATCGGTTTCCCTGGGGAGCAGGTCAATGAGCTGGGGTGTTGTCGGTTCAAAAATCGTGCAGGACGTTATCAGAGAGACAACGGCAAGCGCGATAAAACATCCCCGCTGAAAAAAACGCATGGCTTATTTCCTCCCTGATGATTTCGGATCAAGGGCGTCCTGGAGCCCTTCTCCCAGAAGGTTATAGGCGGTTATTGTTATGAATATGGCGAAACCCGGGATCAGGGTCAGCCACCAGGCGAAGTCCATGAAATCCCTTGACTGGGAAAGTATATCGCCCCAGCTGGGTGTGGGCGGCTGCACGCCGAAGCCGAGAAAGCTCAGTGACGACTCGATGAGTATTGTTGACGCGATGCCGAACGTTGCCGAGACCAGTACCGGCGCGAGCGAATTGGGAAGCACGTGGCGGACGATGATGCGCAGGTCACCCGCGCCCAGCGCCCGTGCGGCGACGACATAGTCGCTCTCCTTGAGCCTCATGAATTCGCCCCGGACGATCCTCGCGATGCCCGTCCACCCGGTTATCCCGATCACGATCATGACGCTCGCCAGGCTCGGCCCCCACAGCGCAAGAATCGTCAGGATCAAAAAGAACGTGGGAAAGCACATGATCATTTCTATGAACCGCGAAATGACCAGGTCGATCCATCCGCCGTAATATCCCGCGATGGAGCCGATCACGATTCCGATAAAGACATACAGGGCGACCGCGATAAACCCTATCAGGATCGACACCCGGGTGCCGTAAATCATCCGCGCGGCAAGGTCCCTGCCCTGCTCGTCAGTGCCCAGCAGGTGTTCCGGGCCGGGCGGAAGCACGATGTAGTCCAGGTCGTACTCCGAATACGAATAGGCAATCGGAGGGAAGAGCTTAAATCCGGCGCAGTCCTTACTTTTAAAATCGGCGTCCCTGAGTTCGGGGTAATCATAAAAAATCGGGAAATATGTTTTACCATCAGTGCAGTAAACATACGGACGGTTATTGGCTATGAGGGGCGCAAAAATTGCCACGAAGAAAAGAAGGCTGACCACGACAAGGCCGGCAACAGCGAAACGGTTTTTCCTGAGCTCCTTCCAGGCGTTGTACCAGAACCCCTTTCTCACAGCCGCGCCTCCAGCCGTATCCGGGGATCGATCAGGGCGTACATGAGGTCAGCGATGAGTATGCCCAGCAGGGTAAGAAACGCCGAGATCGCGGCGATGGCCATGATCACCGGAATGTCCCGCGCCAGTATCGCTTCAAAGGCGAGCATCCCCATTCCGGGGATTGAAAAAATCGATTCGACAATTACGCTTCCCCCCAGCAGGCCGGGCAGAAGGGAGGCCATCAGGGTCACGAGCGGGATCAGCGAATTCCTGAACGCGTGCACAAAGATGACTTTTGCCTCGGAAAGCCCTTTCGAGCGGGCGGTCGTTATATACTGCTGGTTGATCACCTCAAGCATGTTCGCCCTGGCGTAGCGTGAAAGGAACGCGAAGCTCCCGTAGGTCAGGGTCACCACCGGCAGGACAAGGTGCCACGCGACGTCACCGATTCTGGCGAGCAGGCCGGCCCCGGCGGCATAATCTGACTGTATCCCGCCGAGAGGGAAGAGGTTCAGATACTCGCCGCTTCCCAGGTACAGCAGCAGAAGCAGCGCGATCCAGAACGTCGGCAGCGAGTACAGCACGAAAAGGACAAGGCTCGACAGCCGGTCAAACAGCGAGTCGCGCCTGACCGACGCCGCTATTCCCATGGGTATGGAAATGATATACACGATCACGATGGTAATTATGTTCAACGCCAGGGTTATGGGCAGCGCGTCGCCGATGCGTTCAGACACGGGCCGGCCGTCTTTACGGGAGGTGCCGAAATCAAGAACACAGAATTTTCCGAGCCATTCAGCGTATCCCCGGTACCACGGCTTGTCCAGGCCGAAAAGCTTCCTCTCCTGCTCGAGGATATCCTGAGAGGCGGCGGTTGTTTTCAGGCCCATCTGCATGTCAAGGCGCAGGCTCGTGTAGTCCCCCGGCGTGTACCTGACAATAAAATACGTGATGAGGGTGATGCCGATAAAGGTCGGCAGCATGAGCAGAAGCCGTTTAACGATATACCGCTTCATTGGTTCTCCCTGAATTTCCACTCTTCAATGTCAAGGCCCGCTTTATGCACCACGACATTGTCAAATTTCCTGCTCACCACCACCAGGGCCGGGGAGCAGAACATGAACGTGTAGGGCTGTTCCCGGTACAGTATTTCCTCAAGGCGCCGAAAAAGCCTGGTCCTTGCCGGGGTGTTGAACTCGCGCCGCCCCCGCTCCATAATTAAATCGGCCTCGCTGTCCCGAAAACCCACAAAATTAAAACCGGCCTGTACCTGGCTCGAGTGCCACAGGTCGTACGGGTCTTCATTATATCCCAGGCTCCAGCTCAGGGTCACGGCGTCAAAGTCCCGTTTAATCAGCTTCTGACTAAAAACGGCCCATTCAAAGCGGTTTATTTCCATAGCGATCCCGGCCTTGCGGAAGTCCTCTTTCATGATCGTGCCGAGCCTTTCGGCGAATTTGCTTCCTGATGATATGGTGAAGGTGAAAGAAAACTTCTTGCCGTTTTTTTCCAGTACGCCGTCATTGTCCTCATCAGCCCATCCGGCCTGACGTAAAAGCTCTGCCGCTTTTTGCGGGTCGTACTTCATGGGTTCCAGGTTTTTGTTATAGTTTTTGCCATACAGATAAAAAGTGCCCGCGACCCTTTTGCCCAGGCCGAACAGAAGTTTCTCGAGAATGGCGTCAAGATTGATCAGGTGAGACAGGGCCTGCCTGACGCGGTAATCGGCAAAAAGTTCATTGCGGGCGTTCCATCCGATGTAGCTGTAATTGGGCGTAAAGTACTGGAACTTGTAATAGCCCTGCGTAAATTTGCCTGATACGGTCTGGCGTATCCACTGTATGGGCCTGACCCCCATGTAGTCGAGGTCGCCCTTTTTGAGCATCTGGAGCGCCACGCTTGCCTCGGGCACGATCTTGTAAACGATGCGTTTTATTTCGGGTTTCTTTTCACGGTACAGCTCATTGCGGCCAAGCACGATCCTGCTTCCGGTGACCCATTCGGTAAACGTGTAGGGGCCGGTACCCACGGGAAAGCGGTTGTTCGCGTGAGTATTGATATCGGTATTGTTGTCGAATATATGCCGGGGCACTATCGTCATCCCCCCGCATATCTCAAGCCCCAGATAATATTCCTTTGCATAGATGAAGTCAACGGTATACCGGTCAACTTTTTTCACGGACACAATGTCAAGGTAATTGACCTTGCGGTGCGCGTTGGCGGTTTTCGGGTCCTTGATGACGTTAAAGGAGTACACCACATCGTCCGCGGTGAACTCGACACCGTCATTCCAGAGCACGCCCTTTTTCAGATAAAAACGGTACCGTCTGCGGTCAGGAGAAATTTCCCATCTCTCTGCGAGGTCGGCCTTGCGGTCCAGGGTGTCAAGGTCCATGTCGAGGAGGGTTTCATAGATGTGACTGTTTATCGTGGCGGAATATGCATCACTGGAAATTACCGGGTTCAGCGTATCGGGCTCGGCCCCGAGATGAGCATAAAGAGCGTTCGGGTCGCGGGACACGCCCTCCCTGCAGCCGCACGGGAAAAACAAACACAGCGCCAGAAATAAAAGGGGCCACGCACGGATCCCCGGCCTCCTGTAACAGTGTAACGGTCCCATTACTTCCATCAGGGCAGCATAGTGTCATTTGGTTTCAGTGTCAACTAATATCACCGGCATTACTGATAAATGAATAAAACACGGACGTTATCAGGGACTGAGCGATTCCAGGATGGCCCTGGTTATGGAATTCATGTCAGAAACGGGTTTGTAGAGAATGGAATTGTCTTTCATTCCGATCTGTTTCAAATCTTCGGAAATACGGTAATCCAACGAGCCGGTATGAATAAAATACTTGATGCCCGGCTGTATTTCATTGCACCGAATGATAAAAACATCGCCGTCCATGTCAGGGAGCCTCATATCAATGATGGCCGCGTCAAATTTTTCTTTTCGTACCAGGTCAAGGCCGTCATTTCCGCGGTCAATGGTCACGACCGAGAAGCCCTGGTCCTCAAGAAAATCCTTGAGTATCATGGATACCATTTCCTCATCATCAATAACAAGAACCCGAAAGGACTTATCTTTCATGTCCTGCTCCTTATGTGAATTATTCCCTAAAAAAATATACCCTTCAAACCTGAAATCGGGACGCTATAATCACGCAATTAATTTCATCATCCCCAAAAAAACGAATTACCCGGGATCAGCGTTATTCACTCTTTGATTGCGCCCCCGATGACCCGGTTTATCGCGGGCCCGATGTCCGCGATACTCACCGGTTTGGAAATAATATGGTCCATGCCGGCTTTTCGGCATTCGTCATGCACCTCTTCAAGCACATGGGCCGTCATGGCGATTATGGGTATCTGAGCGTTTTCAACGCCGGTAAGCCCGTTTCGGATGCACTGGATTGCCTCAATGCCGCTCATTTTCGGCATTTCAATATCCATGAAAATAATGTCGTAACGCCCTTTTTCCAGTTTTTCAAGGACTTCCATGCCGTCCACTGCGACAGTGACCCGGTGGCCAAGCTTTGACAGGACCACTTCGGCCAGCCTGGCATTGATTTTATTGTCTTCAGCGAGAAGAATCGAAAGATTCTGGAATATTTTCGTTTTCTCTGGATGATCGCCACTTTCATCACCGGGGACCGCAACACCTTTTGCCGCGCACTGCCTGACCGGAACCGTGAAATAGAATGTGCTCCCCACCCCCTCGGTACTGGTCACCCATATTTTGCCGCCCATCATTTCAAGCAGTTCCCGGCAGATCGCCAGGCCCAGTCCGGTGCCCCCGTATTTCCTGGTTATGCTCAACTCTGCCTGGGTGAAGCTCTCGAAAATCGCCTCACGCCTTTCGGCCGGGATCCCGATACCGGTATCAGTGATGCTGAACAGGAGGACCTCCACCCCCTTGCCATCCCCTGCTGAACCCGCGTCTTCAAAATACGGCTCGGCCTTAACCGTGACTCCGCCGCGGGGAGTAAACTTCAGGGCATTGCTCACAATATTGTTCAATATCTGTTGAAGCCGGGTCTTGTCGCTGATGACCCATTGCGGGACATCTTCACCGATCAGCAGTTTGAGCGTTATCCCCCGCTCCTGGGCCTTGAATGAAAAGGCCTTCACGACCCCCTGCAGGGCAGCGTAAAGGTCAAAGGGAAGCAGCTCGAGGGTGATTTTTCCCGCTTCAATTTTTGAAAAATCAAGAATGTCATTGATAACAGCAAGAAGAACATCCGATGCCTCACGGATACTGTCCAGATAATCGTTGCGCTCAGCATCGTCATGGGTCATCAGGGCGAGTTCCGTCATGCCGATGATCGCGTTCATCGGCGTTCTGATTTCATGGCTCATTTTGGCGAGAAAATTTGATTTTGCCTGGGTCGCTGCTTCAGCGCGGTCCCTGCTTTCCACCAGGGCCATCTCTGCCCTTTTTCTGTCAGTAATATCGGTGAGCATGAATAAAAAACAGGGCCTGTTCTGGATCATAATCCTGTTAATGGCCACGATCCCGTACCTGGTTTCACCGTTGCTCAGTTTATAGATGAATTCGAAATCCCGGAGCTGTTCAGCATTGGTCATTAATTCTTTCAGTACTTCCCTCTGTTCAATTTCGGCATAAATATTCATGTCATAGATTGATCTTCCCACAACCTCTTCCCTGGTTGCCCTGAAATGGTTGAGCACCCCTTCATTGACTTCGAGGACTATCCCTTCATCCACCGTGGTGATTCCCATCATCACCGCATTGGTCGTAAACGCCTTGGCAAATTTTTCTTCGGATGATTTCAACTCCTGGATCATTTCTTCTTTTTCGTATTTCAGCATAAGGGATGATTTCATCGCGATATTCATGCGCCGGGCAGTTATAAACATGATGAAATAAAAAAGAAATCCCAGAAACCCCATCGCCATGCCCGCTTCGCCGGATTCACTTGAAAAGAAAAGAAAGTTCGCTGAAATCGGGAACAGTACGCTAATGCTGAACGAAACGAATGACTCCATGCGGATGGCCATGGTCCCGATTGAACCAGCGGCCATGGAACCCATACTGAAAAAAATGAAGACCTGCCCGATAAATGATTTTTCCGGAAAAAGAAAAATCCCCGCTGACCCGATAAGAAGGCCGAACAGGCCGATCCAGACCATGAACAGGCGGGCCCAGAAGCGGTGGTCGGGAACGATAATAAAGCGATGGAGATATATTTTCACCATGACAAACTGGACAAGAGAAAAAATGAGATTCAGCACCATCCAGGCAATGAGGTGCTGTTCGGGAACAAGCCCCCATAAAACAACCGGAAGAAGCAGGCCCAGTACGACAGCACCGAGAATGCCGCCGTATGAATTCGAATAAAGAAGTTTTACCTGATCCGGAAGGATTCTCAACTCGGAAGAAGATATTGTTTTTTTCATTATCATGAAACAACTAACACCGCAGTTAACCATGATAGAAGACCATTAACCGGCTAACATCCGGTTAATGGTCGCCCCATGAATAGAATCATACCACAGCTTCATCAATGAAACAATAAAAATGTTGCTGTTATTTTTTTATTTCACTGTGTGTCACGCGCTCTGAAATAGCGGGAGGTCTCGGCAGCGATCACCCCGGAAAGGCCGATGAGGGCGATAAGGTTGGGAAACGCCATAAGGCCGTTCATGATGTCGGAAACGGTCCAGACCAGGTCAAGTTTCAGTAAAACACCGGGAATAATGGCCATGACCCAGAGCAGGCGATAGGGCTTTACGGATTTTTCACCGAGGAGATACTCGATAGCCTTCTCCCCGTAATATGACCACCCGAGGATCGTTGAATAGGCGAAAGATGCAAGCCCGATGGTAACAATGATGCCCCCGGAGTTTCCCGGCAGGCCCGTTGAGAAGGCATGCTCCGTAAGGGCGGCCGCAGTCTTGCCGCTGCTCCATACGCCGGTCACCAGGATGACCAGCCCGGTCATGGTGCAGACAACTATGGTGTCAATAAAGGTCTGGGTCATGGAAACCAGGGCCTGGCGCACCGGTTCACGGGTCTTTGCCGCTGCGGCCGCAATCGGCGAGCTGCCCAGGCCCGACTCGTTTGAAAAAATCCCCCGGGCCACGCCCATGCGTATCGTCATCATAACCGTCGCGCCGAGAAATCCCCCGGCAGCGGCAGAAGGATGAAAGGCGTAATAAAAAATCAGTTCAAACGCTTCCGGAACACGCTCGCAATACAGGGCCAGAATCACGATGCACGCGGCAACGTAGAAAATCACCATAACCGGGACCAGGGCGGATGTCGCCCTCGCGATGTTTTTTATGCCCCCGATGATGACCAGGGCGGTCACGCACACCAGGACAAGGGCCGTCACCCAGTTCGGCACGCCGAATGTCTCGTGCACCGCCTGCGCAACCGAATTGGCCTGCACCATGTTCCCGATACCGAACGCGGCCAGTGACGCGAAAAAAGCGAAAAGCATGCCGAGCGGTTTGCTCTTCAGGCCCTTTTCGATGTAATACATGGGCCCGCCGCTCATGGTGCCAAGGGCGTCAACTTCGCGGTATTTTACCGCCAGGACCGCCTCCCCGTACTTGGTCGCCATGCCGAAAAACCCGGTGACCCACATCCAGAAGAGCGCGCCCGGCCCTCCGGTGGCGATCGCGGTTGCCACGCCGGCGATGTTTCCTGTTCCCACGGTCGCCGCGAGCGCGGTCATCAGGGCCTGGAAGTGCGAGATGTCGCCCGCTTCATGACCTGATTCTTTTCTTTTTATCAAAGCGAGATACAGTGAAGGCAAAAGCTTTCTGAACTGAAGCGCACCGAGGCGGATGGTGAGATAAATTCCGGTCCCCAGCAGAAGCACGATAAGGGGAAGGCCCCACACACAGGAATTGATGGTGTTAAGAATTGGGATCATGATTGCTCCTTGATATTTTCAGATAATTCCGGCGCAGGGAACGGCCGCGACCGTTGCTCACGCAGGGAGGCGTTCGCTTAAAACATTTTCATCTGCCCGTCATCTTCTTTGCGCGCCAGCGCTTCCCTTTTTCCCTTTTCCACAAGCTCTTTTTCAATGCGGTCAACGAAGGGACTGCGCTTCTGGACCAGCACCCTGCCCCGGTACGCCCGTTTTTTCGCGTGGGTCAGGTACAGGAGCGACATGGTGCGCGTCATGCCCACATACAGCAGGCGCTCTTCCTCGCGCCGGTGCTCGTCGCCTTTTTCGCCAAAGAGATCAAGGGGGATGACTCCCTCTTCGCACCCCGGAATAAATACGGCCCCGAACTCAAGGCCCTTGGACGCGTGGAGGGTCATTATCGAGACCGCTTCAGCCCGGTCGTCATAATCGTCCACGCCCCTGCGCAGGGCAAGGGCCCTGAAGAAATCCTCGTAGTTGTCCCCGAATTTTTCGGCGATGCTGAAAATCCTGGCGGCATCGGTCTCGTCAACACCGTGAACCGGAACAAGCACCCGCACAACATCGATCACCGGCCGGTACGCTTCCATCATCTCCAGGGCCTGCCGATCAGCGCCGCCGGTCTCTTCCCCCCCGCTGTGCACATACAGCGACTTGAACTTTTTTATAAGGCCGGCAACCGGCTCCCGGTGGTAAAAAGGCGTGGTCTCGGTGATCTGGCAGGGGATGCCGTGGTTCGCCATTGCCTCGCGCAGCGGACCGAACATGAACGACGAGCGGCACAGCACCGCAATGTCCGACAGGCCCAGGTTGTGTTCCGATGAAACACCGTCAGTGATGCCGCTGTCACGCGAAAAGGACCGCGTGCCGCCGAGGAGCGACTCGATCGTTGCCGCGATCCAGTCAGCCTCGCTGCGCTCGGTCTCGGTCTCGATAATGTTTATTTTCATCTCATGGGAAGCGCCTTCAAGCAGCCCGTCCCGCTGGAGCACCTGGCCCCCGGCCCTGAGCACCTGTCCCGGGCAGCGGTAGCTGCGTGACAGCTCGATGTCCGTGATGCCCGGAAAATCGCGGGCCGCGCTTTCGATGAAACGGGGGTCGGACCCGCGGAACCCGTATATGGCCTGGTCAGGGTCGCCGATGACGAAAAGGCCCGCTTCGTTGCCGCGGCACAGAAGGGCAAGCATCTCGTACTGGCGCGCGTTGATGTCCTGGAACTCGTCAACCAGCACATGGCGGTATTTTTCACGGTAACGGGACAGGATGTCGTCATGCTTTTTGAAAAGCGCGACCGGCTCATAGATCAGGTCGGCCAGGTCAAACGCGTTTCTCTTTTTCAGTTCGTTATTGTAGGATGTAAGCAGCGCGCCGCCTTCGGCTTCGGGCGCCCTTCCCTCTTTCACCGACTCCACGAGCCGCATTGCCTGCGCCGCCTCGCGCGCGGGGACAAGGGAGGAGAGTATCTCCCTGCGTTCATCGTCGTCAACCAGGTAAAAGTCGACTTCCCTTCCGGCGCGGTCAAAGTATTCCTTCAGCACCGAAAGGCCCAGCGCGTGAAAGGTCATCACCTCAGGGCTTCCCTCTCCGTCGGCGCAGGCGATCCTGGACCTGATCTCCTCAGCGGCCTTGTTCGAGAACGTCACGGCAAGGATGTTTTCGGGCCGCGCGCCGTGCTTCATGAGATGGCCGATCCTCTCGGTGAGGATCCTGGTCTTTCCCGTGCCCGGCCCGGCAAGCACCATGCAGGGCCCGGGACAGGCAACGGCCTTTTCCTGCGCGGGGTTGAGTTCCTGCCCGTCCGTTTCGGCGCGGTAATCATCCCCCTTTTCATTGAGAGCCGATGCGCCCGATTGCATGGCAGGTTCAGCCGGGTTGCCTTCGCGCAGCAGCTTTCTGAATTCAGCCACATCGAAATCCACTGAAGCGTGCTGCAACGCGGCCGGCGCAGGCCGCGCCCCGGCGCTGAACAGGCCCCCGGCCGCGCCTCTTTCGTTCTCGGCAAAGACCTTGACCCTGCCGAACTCGCCGTCATAGCCTTCTTCGATCATTACCGAGCCCTGGCGCAGGCGCCCGATGCCTTCAGCGACCATGTCGCCCGCGGCCTCTTCGACCGCTGCCAGGTCTGCGAACAGCAGCACGTAAAATTCCGCGCCCACGTCTTCGATAATGCGGTTGTACAGCGACCTCACGCTTTTACTCGTGGAGCTTTTCTGCCCCAGCACTTCAGCGAGCAGGTCAGGAAGCTGGGTTATTGAATGGAACTCCTTCCGGTCGGGCATTGCCTCAGGGTCGCTCCGGTCAGCGAGCTGGGCAACGCGGTACAGAACGCCGCGGGTGACCGCCCTGCCGCAGACCGGGCAGATGCCGCCGTGCCGCGCGGTTTCAAGGGGCGTCCACCGTATGCCGCACTTGCGGTGCCCGTCATAGTGGTACTTGCCCTCCTGGGGAAAAAACTCGATGGTCCCCAGGAAGCCGCTGCCGCCGCGCAAAGAGCCCATGACACCCTCATACGAAAGCTCGGTGTCAAAGAGGTTCGCCTCGCGGCCCAGCTTCTCCGGTGAATGCGCGTCGGAGTTCGACACGAGCTTGAAGCGGTCAAGAAAGCTGCAGGCCCAGTTCATGGGCGGGTCTGACGAAAGCCCGGTTTCAACCGCGTGGATATGCCGGGTCAGGTCTTCGTAGCATTCGTCAAGGGAATCGAAACCGGACATCGACCCCAGCACGGAAAACCAGGGTGTCCAGATATGGGCCGGTATCAGCTCGGAAAGCTCATGCGACTCAAGGACCATTTCAAGGAGGTATTTCGAATCAAGCCCGAGTATGGGCCTTCCGTCCGAACGGATATTGCCGACCTTTTCAAGCCGCCGCTGGATCTTCTCAACCGAGTCAAAGTCAGGGCAGACAATAACGTTGTGGACCTTCCGCACCCTGCCGTCCTTTTTATAGATGCTGCTGATCTCGCCCGTAAGCTGAAAAAAAACCTTGTCGGGGATGTTTTCACCCGTGAGCCTGCGGGACTGTTCGAGGCGGTACTCGTTCTTCAGCCGGTAAAAACCGTTGCCCGCGGGTTCAAGCTTTTCTTTCAGTTCAGCGAGCCATCCGGGGTGCACGCAGTCCCCGGTGCCGATAACATTGATGCCCTTGAGCCTGGCCCAGTATTCCAGGTGCTCCGGAACGAGGTTCTTGCTGGTCGCTATTGAAAAATGCGAATGGATGTGAAAGTCGGCTATGAATTTCATTGATAACTCCAGCCTGTTTCATATCGACCATAAAAAAAACTGTAAACCATTTTTTTATTGACGGTCACGGAATTCACCCTTATAGTGCGGACTGTTTGTTTGAAAACCGCATACCGGAACACTCCCCTGGTCCTGTTCATGTCCCGGCAGCAGGGTAAAGCGATATAAGGCAAAATCTCCATGAATCGATATATAGATTTTATCCAGCGCTATCCTAAAAGCATTCTTCTCGCACTTATTGCCATAACCGTGATCATGGGAACCGGCATACCCCGGCTTACCTTTGACAATTCCGTTGACATCATGATGCCGCAGCGCGACCCGGAATACCTCTATTACGAAAAGGTAAAGGACATCTACGGCAACATCGGCAAGTTCGTGATCATGAACATCACGTCAGAAAACATCTGGACCGAAACGTTTCTCAGGGAAGCGGACAACCTGGTCACGGACATTGAGGAATACAAGGACTACGATGAAGGACGCGAATCGGCGCGGCTGGCGAAGCTTGAAGGCATCACCGCCCCTGAAACAACGCGGGAGCAGGTGCTCGAACACTTCAGCGGCGACCCCTGTTTTCAGCGCGCCCTGAACCGGGCCATGAACAAGCTGTATAAAGGAAGCGACCGGTACAGCAGGAGGATGATGGCCGCGCTCACCCGTGAAATCAGGCGTACCGCGGACATCAAGAAAAGGCTGCTTGTCGAGCGGATACTCTCTCCCCTCACGGCAAAAGACATCAGCGGGAAGGATGACACCCTGCGCTCGATTGACCTCATCCCCCTGGATGAACAGGGCAGAAGGATCATCCCCGCGACCGCTGCCGAAATTGAAGCTTTCAAAAAAAGGCTGACGAAGAACCCGGCATTCGAACGGGGACTGTACTCGGCAAATGACAGGCGCATAACCGATTTCTGCGTGCTGGTCAACCTGGCGAACAAAAAGAAACAGGAAGACATGATCGCGCGTGAAATATGGGACATCGGGACCAGCTACACCTCCATGACCGTGACGCCGCACGGGTTCCCCACCGTGAACAAGGTGATGAACGATTATATGCGGTCAGACTTCTATACCTTCCTCCCGCTGACCCTGTTAATGGTGGCCATCGTGTTTTTCCTGAACTTCGGCTCGATCAGGGGAGTGCTGCTGCCATTCATGACCCTGGTAATGACGGATGTGTGGACCATGGGCCTTATGGGCTTCCTCGGGAAAAGCCTGACCATTGTCGGTATTTCGATGCCGGTGCTTCTGGTCGCGGTGGGCAGTTCCTACTCGATCCACATTCTGAACCAGTACTACATCGACCTTGATTACATCAATAAAAAAGGAAAAAGAAAAGGGCTCAAATGGTCCATGGAGCATATCGCGTCCACGGTGGTCCTCGCGGGGTTGACAACCCTTCTCGGGTTTCTTTCACTGATGACGAACCAGGTCATCGGCATACGGGAATGGGGCCTGTTCTCCGCGCTGGGGGTGTTGTTCGCGGTGCTCATCGCCACGTCCCTAATCCCGGCCGCGCTGATGCTCATGCCGCAGGGACGCGCGAGCAGCAACGCCCTGCTTGCCAGGATCCAGAGCTCCAGCACGATTGACGCTTTCATCGCCAGGATCACGGCGCTGTCCACCCGGCACCACCGCGCGGTGATCGCGGTTGTGCTGGCGGTACTCATCGCTTCTGTCGCCGGCATGTTCAGGCTCAGGGTCGAGACCGCGTTCATGTCGTTCTTCAAGGAGAACGACTTCATCAGGGTGAGCAGCAGGCTGATCGGTGAAAAATACGGCGGCTCATCGGGGATGAGCATCCTCATCGATTCGGGAAGGGACTACGGCGTGTACGACCCGGCTTTCCTGCGCACGATCGACCGCGTCCGCGGCTGGCTCATGGCAAAGGAGAACGACGATCTGTCAATCGGAAGGACGGACGGGTTCACGGACGTGATCAAGACCATGAACATGGCGGTCAACAACGACGACCCGGCGTATTACCGCGTCCCGGACAGGGAAGTCGACGTGCTCGATTTCATGGAAATATATTCCGGCGACGACGCCGACTCTGACGGGCGGATAGACGATTTCGAGGCCTATATCGACCGCCACCACCGCACGGCCATGATCTTCGCCAAGATATGGGAAGGCTTCCGGGAATACCACAGCACCAGCGACCTGCTGTACATCCAGGACAGGATAGACCGTTACCTCAAAGAAAACCTGCCGCAGGGCTATTCGCACCGCATTTCCGGCGAGCCGGCGATCCTCATCAAGCTCGCGGACTACATCACCACCGGCCAGCTCATGAGCCTCCTGTTCAGCCTGATCGCGGTGTCGCTCATCATCGTCCTTCTTTTCAAGAACTGGAAGGCGGGAATCGTGGCGATGATACCCATGAGCACCGCGGTGATCATCAATTTCGGCATCATGGGATGGTTCGGCATACGCCTTGACTCGGCCACCGCGATCATCGCTTCGATCACGATCGGTATCGGCGTGGACGACACCATCCATTTTCTCAATACCTTCAGGCATTACCGGGAGCACGACTTCAGCCTCAACGAGACCATCGCGAAAATCCTTGCCGTTTCGGGAAAGGCGATCATCTACACGTCCCTCGCGCTGATCATGGGTTTTTCGATCCTGTCCATGTCGAACTTCAAACCCATAATACTCTTCGGAATACTGTCATCCCTGACCATGATCGCCACAACCGCGGGCGCGCTGATCGTGCTGCCGTCGGTCATCAAGGCAACCGGGCTCGACCTGAAAGAGAACCCTTCGGAATCACGGTTCTGGCGCTATCTGTATATCGGCCGTTTCTTCACCATCACGGAGGCCCCCGATTCTGAATACAGCGAGGAATAAAACCAGAGGTTCGATCATATGTTTCAGGTAATTAACGACCACATTTCAATGATTTTCACGGAACAGGGCTTCACGTTCAGCAACTGCATGATCATCGACGACGAGGTACGCACCGCGATTGACAGCGGCGCGGGGAAAATCATGAAATCGATTGACCCGGCCTCAGTAGACATCCTGCTCATTTCACACCATCACATCGACCATATCAACGGCAATGACTATTTCACGCGCGCGAAGATACTGGCGCACCCTCTTGAGAAAGAGGCCATGAGCGACCCCATGAAGACAACGGCAACCTGGGGATGGGGCGAGCTGATGGACGAAGACATCATGCAGTACGCCGAAAACCTCACCGGCAAGATGAAACGGGTGCTCGAGCCCTGGCCGGTCCACGGAACCTTTAATGACCGCGACGTGTTCGACTGCGGAAAGACGAAAGTAATGGTCATTCACACTCCGGGCCACACGTCGGGCCACTGCTCGTTCTATTTCCCTGACGAGGAATTCATGTTCACCGGCGACATCTGCCTGTCACGGGTGGGGCCCTGGTACGGCGAGCCCGACACCACCATCGACGAATTCACCGCGTCAGTGGACCTGATCGACGGGTTCAAACCGAAAAAACTCGCCACGGGCCACGTGAACACCATCATCACCGAAAACATCCACGACATCCTGATGGAGTACAAGGAGCGCATCTACAAACGCGAAAAGAGGATCATCAATTTCCTGAAAAAGGGGCCGGCGACCATCAATGCCATGGCACAGCGCAAGCTGATCTACGGCCTTCACCCGACCACCTTTGTGCTCTTCTGGGAAAAGAGCATGCTGAAAAAACACCTTGACCGGCTCATCGATATGGGCACGGTAAAAAAGGACGAAGCGGACAAATATTACTTGACCTCTTCACGGGGATGATTTTCCACAGTAGGGAAATTCAACGCTTTCAGGGGGCTGAACCATGAAAAACGTCGCCATCATCGGTGCCACCGGCTTCGGGGGCCTGGGTCTTATCGAAATTCTGCTGCGCCATCCTGAGTTCAGAATAAAACAGCTTGTCGCCAGAAAGGACACCGGGAAAAAAATTTCGGACGTATTCCCCCATCTCCGCGGCTTCTGCGACATGACCGTGTGTGACAGCGCCGATGTCGATTATGCGGATATCGACCTCGCCTTCTTTTCGACTCCTGACCGGGCGGGCATGACATTGATCGACGATTTTTTCAAACGAGACATCCGGGTCATAGATTTCAGCGGCGACTTCAGGTTCCTCACGACTGATGATTACGCGGTGTATGCCGGGAACAAAGGGATGGACCAGGACCACAAGGCTGCCTCCCTGCTCGACCATACGGTATACGGCCTGCCCGAGCTGTACGCGGACAGGATCAAAAACGCCCGCATCGTGGGCAACCCCGGATGTTTTGCCATAAGCATGATACTCGCGCTGCTCCCCGCGGTAAGCGCCGGAATCATCACCTCAAAAACGATCGTCTGCGACGGCAAAACCGGCGTTTCCGGCGCGGGCAAAAATCCCGGTGAAGCGAACTTCTATCCCCAGCGCTATGAAAACATGAACACCTACCGCGAGGGCAGGCACCAGCATCTGGTCGAGGTTGAAAACATCCTCAACGCAGCCGGGCCGGGCGGGAAAAAAATTCTGTTCGTGCCCCAGATTGTCCCCATCAACAGGGGAATCCTGATCACCGCGTACGGCGAACTCAAAGAAGGCTGTACCACGAAATCGCTGGTCGATCTGTACCGGGACTATTACCGGGACAGGCCCTTTGTCATGGTGACCGAAACATCCCCCCAGAGTGCCGATGTCAGGGGATCGAATTTCTGCAAAATACGCCCCTTTATCGACCCGCGCACCGGGATGATGGTCGTCATCAGTGTTATCGACAACCTGCTCAAGGGGCAGTCAGGAAACGCGGTCCAGAACGCCAACATCATGTTCGGCCTTGACGAAACAACAGGCCTCATGCACCCTCCTTTTTATCCCTGATGCATTGCGTTTCCCATGAAACCAAAAACAGGTATACGGCTTATTTATCTTGACAAGAGCGCGCCCTTTGTGGTTTGTTAATGCCATTATCCTTAAATAGTACGACCAGGAACCATGTCACAGACAATAACACGCGGAATCATTGCTTCACCGGGAATCCGGATCGGGAAGGCCTTTGTTTTCCAGGGCAATAAAATCATTATTCCCAAATACATGCTCAGGGATGATGAAATTGAAGACGAACTCGCCCGTTATGAAAGGGCGTTCGAACAGACAAAAAAAGAGATACAGGCAATCCAGACCCAGATAGCGACCAATCTGTCCAAGGAAATGTCCGACATTTTCACCAGCCACCTTATGGTCCTGGAAGACCCCCAAATCGACGAGCAGGCCCGCATTAAAATCAGGCAGGAAAAAAGAAACATTGAATGGATCATCAATGATATCTCCCTTGACCTTGTGAACAGCCTGGGAAAAATACAGGACGATTACATCAGGGAGCGCATTATCGATCTCTCCGATATCAGTAAACGGCTCATAGCCAATCTGCAGAAGACCACAACCGCCTCCCTCTCGGATTTGAAGGAAGAAGTGATCGTTTTCGCATCCGATCTCACGCCATCGGAAACCGCGCTGATGAACAAAAACCTCATTCTCGCTTTTGTCACGGATAAAGGCGGAAAGACATCTCATACGTCGATCATGGCCAGGGCCCTTGAAATACCGGCCATTGTGGGAACCCTGAATACCACGTCCCTGGTGAAAAACGGCGACACCGTGATCGTGGACGCGATCCACGGTAAAATCATCATCGACCCCACTGATGAAGAGGTGAGAGAATTCCGCAAGGCCCAGAAAGAATTCAACAAACTTGAACTCGAACTCTCAAAACTGACCAATCTGCCGGCCAAGACCCTCGATTCCGAAGACATTTTCATCTACGGGAATATTGAAATTCCCGAAGAAAAAAAGATCATCAAGGACCACATGGCCCAGGGGATCGGCCTGTTCAGGTCCGAGTTCCTGTTCCTGAACCGCTCGCTCCCTGATGAAGACATGCAGTTCAAGGAATATAAGAGGGTTGTTGAATTTTTCAATCCGATGCCGGTGACCATCAGGACCATTGATGTCGGCGGTGACAAGATCTACGCTTACACGCGCGAGTACAAGGAAAGGAACCCTTTCCTGGGGTGCAGGGCGATCCGTTTCAGCCTGGAAAACATCGACCTCTTTAAAATACAGGTCAGGGCGATCCTCCGCGCGAGCAATTTCGGCAACGTGAAAATAATGTTTCCCATGATAACCACGGTTGAAGAGTTCAAAAAGGCCCGCGGTTTCGTTGAGGAAACCATGAAAGAGCTCGACCATGAAGGCGTCCCCTATGACGAAAACATCGACATCGGGCTCATGATCGAGGTCCCGTCCGCGATCATAAACGCGGACCTTCTGTCAAAGTACGCCGACTTCTTTTCAATCGGCACCAATGACCTTGTCCAGTACGTGCTCGCGGTTGACAGGATCAGTGAAAAGATCGCCTACCTGTACAATCCGCTCAACATTGCGGTGCTGCGGCTTCTGAAAAACGTGATTGAAACAACGAGAAAAAATTCCGTGCCCATTTCCATTTGCGGAGAAATGGCAGGAGAACCGCAGTACACCATGGTGCTACTCGGTCTCGGGTTCAGGCATTTGTCCATGAGCCCCACCTACATGTACCAGGTTAAAAAGATCATCCGCTCCGTTAAAATCAGTGAATGCGAAGCGCTGGTCGATCATCTCCTTACTCTTGAAGACACCAGTGAAATCGAGGACGAGGTACGAAAAACTTTTAAAGAAAAATTTCATGAGATACTGATCTAAATGAAACTTTACAGCGAGCTCGCCGAATATTATTTCGCCATCGAAAAACACCACCGAAACATTAATGACGATATCATCTTTATCAAATCATTGATCGGAATCAATAATTCCGATATATCCATTCTTGACATAGGATGCGGAACCGGCGAGCACCTTGGCATATTGAGTAAAAACGGCGCCCGCTGCGTCGGCCTGGACATCAGCCCCGAGATGCTCGCAATTGCGCAGAACCGTTTCCCTGAAAACATCAGCTTCATCCAGTCTGACATGAGGGATTTCGATTATTACGAAGAATTCGACCTGGTCCTCTCTCTTTTCGGGTCAATGAATTACATGATTGAAGACTCTGACCTTGAACAGGTCCTGTGGAACATCTGGAGGGCCATGAAACCCGGCGGGACCGGAATCATCGAAATCTGGCACAACCTGCCGGTCCAAAAAATCAAAAAGAAGGAGCCAGCCAGCGTATCACAGACAAAATGCAACGACCTGGTCATTGACCGCAAGCGGGGATTCAGCCTGCTGCCTTTTCAGGACCGGACTGTTGTTGAAGTCAATTACACCTACGATCTGGCCGGCGGCAATGTCTCAAAAATAATCAGGGACCGGCATATCATGAGGTCTTTCTCTAAAACAGAAATAACCCGTTTTCTCAATGAAAGCGGTTTTTCGGTGAAAGCCATATACGCGAATTTCAGGAAGGAACTCTTCGACCAGAACTCAGCGCGGATGATCATCGTGTTTACCAAGGATTAAAATACTTTCTGCACATAAAAAGGGCCGCCCTTTCTGGACGGCCCCTTCATTGATATCACATAAAATACGTTACTACATCTTGACCGTGTTTTCCTCGTTCAGCTGGTCGGTGAGGGAGATGTTCCAGTCTTCCATGCTTTCTTTCAACCGCTTGTACAGCTCCCGGGTCTTGACCTGATCCTTGAAGAACTTCTCGGGATTCTTCAGGGCGAGAAACAGCACTTCCTCCATGGTGCTGACTGGATGAAAAACCATCTTCTCTTTTACATACGGAGGTATTTTTTCAAGGTCCTTTTCGTTTTCCCTGGGTATGATCACGTGCTTGATATCGGCCCGGTGCGCGGCCAGAACTTTTTCTTTCAGGCCTCCAATCGGCAGAACTTTTCCCCTGAGGGTAATTTCACCGGTCATGGCAACGTCCCGCCTGATGGCCACCCCTCCGAGAAGCGAAGCAATGACAACCGCCATGGTTATGCCCGCGGATGGGCCGTCCTTGGGGATCGCCCCTTCAGGTACGTGAAGGTGAACATCATATTTGCTTATGAGCTCCTCATCAATAGTAAAAAACTGCATATTGGCCCTGACATAGGTAAAGGCCGCCTGTGCCGATTCCTGCATGACCTCGCCGAGTTTTCCGGTCAGGGTAAGGCTCCCCTTCCCTTTTATCAGTGACGCTTCAATATTCAGGATATCACCGCCGACCTCGGTCCAGGCAAGGCCATTGGCAAGACCGATTTCACTGTGCTCCTCTTTCACGCCGTATTTGAACTTGATGGGTCCCAGATACTGGTGGAGAACTTCACGCGTGATCACCTTCTGGTATTCCCTGCCTTCCTGCACTACTTCGCGAGCGACCTTGCGGCAGACCTTGGCTATGACCCGTTCAAGATTACGCACACCCGATTCCCTGGTATAGTGTCTGATGGTGTAGAGCATCATCTCTTCAGAAAAATTGATATTGTGCTGAACCAGGCCGTTCTCCTCAATCTGTTTCGGAACAAGAAATTCCAGCGCAATGTTCATTTTTTCCGGTTCAGTGTAGCTGGATATTTCGATAATTTCCATCCTGTCCATAAGCGGCCAGGGTATCTTGTGCTGCACATTGGCAGTGGTAATGAACATTACATCGGAAAGATTATAGGAGACTTCCATGTAGTGATCGATAAACGCGTTATTCTGTTCAGGGTCGAGCACTTCAAGAAGGGCGGATGACGGGTCACCCCTGAAATCGGTCGACATTTTGTCTATCTCGTCAAGCAGGATAACCGGGTTGACGGTTCCCGCCTTTTTCATCATCTGGATGATCCTTCCCGGAAGAGCGCCCACATACGTTCTGCGGTGCCCCCTGATTTCAGCCTCGTCCCTGACTCCGCCAAGGGACATCCTTATAAACTTTCTCCCGAGGGAACGCGCGACTGAACGTCCCAGTGACGTTTTACCCACACCCGGAGGGCCGACGAAACAGAGGATGGGGCCTTTTAGTTTTTTTGAAAGCTGTCTGACCGCAATATATTCTATTATTCTCTCTTTTACTTCTTCAAGGCCGTAATGGTCTTCGTTCAGAATATTCATGGCCTTGGTGATGTCCTTGTTGTCTTTTGTTTTTTTATGCCACGGGACATCCCTGAGCCATTCGATATAATTTCTCACCACCGCGGACTCTGCTGACATGGGAGGCATTTTTTCAAGACGCTTTATCTCCTGCAGGGCCTTGGTCCTGGCTTCAGTGCTCATCCTGGCGTCTTCAACCGACTTCTTCAGTGATTCAATCTCGTCAACTTCGCCATCGTTCTGGCCGAGTTCCTTCTTGATCACTTTCATCTGCTCATTGAGATAATATTCCTTCTGGGTCTTTTCCATCTGCTTGCGCACCTGGCCCTGGATCTTTTTCTCAATGTACATGATTTCAATTTCACCGTTGATCAGTTCGATCAGCTTGCTCACCCGGTCAAGAGGGTTCCCGATATCCAGGACCTGCTGTTTGAACTCGATCTTCATCTCGACATGAGACGCGATCACGTCTGAAAGCTGGGAAAGATCGTCTATGCTTGCTGAGGTCGTTATGGCCTCTTTGGGAACTTTCTTGTTGAGTTTGATGTACTTCTCGAAAGCATCAAGGAGCGTCTTTTTCAATGCAAGGCTGTCAGGACCCGGTTCAATGTTCCTTTCAATGTCCTTTATCTTTACTTCGGTGTACTCATTTACCGCGTCGAAATCATAGATAAATCCCCGGGATATCCCTTCAACCAGGACTTTGATCGTTCCGTCAGGAAGCTTGAGCAGCTGAAGAATTTCCGCGATGGTTCCCACTGAATACAGTTCATCCTTTTCAGGAACGCTCACCTGCGCATCTTTCTGTGTCACCAGCACAATAAGCCGGTCCCCTTTCATGGCCCTGTCAAGGGCGTTAACCGATTTCTCCCGGCCAACGAACAGAGGGACGACCATGTAGGGGAAAACGACCACGTCACGAAGGGGCAATAAAGGATATGATTTACTGAAATTAACTTGCTTTTTCATGGTTACTACTCTTGCTTGTATCACTTCTGAATAATCGGACCCGGTTTTCCGCAACCGGGTCACCATTCAGACATCCCTGTCTCCATCCGGGGAAAGCTCCGTCCGCCCGGATCAGGCGGATTTTTCTTCTTCATTATAAATGATCTTGGGCCCGTCCAAACCAAGAACCATTTCTTTATTGATTATCACTTTGCTGATCTTATCCTGCGAGGGGATATCGAACATCAGGTCCAGCATCAACTCTTCAAGCACGGCGCGCAGTCCCCTGGCACCGGTGTCCCGCTCGTTGGATATATTGGCAATCTCTCGAATGGCACCCTCGGTAAACTCGAGAGTGACATTTTCGAATGAAAAAATCTTATTGTATTGTTTGATCAGGGCATTTTTGGGCTCACGCAAAATTCTGACCAGGGCCTCTATGTCGAGCTGGTCAAGGGCGGCCACAACAGGAAGCCGGCCCACAAATTCCGGGATCAGTCCATACTTGATCAAATCTTCAGGAATCACTTCCTTGAGAACGTTTTCATCACTGATTTCTTTCTGTGATTTGATATCCGCTCCGAAGCCAAGGGTTTTATTCCCGATCCTGTTCTTGATAATTTTATCAAGGCCGACAAACGCTCCGCCGGCAATGAATAAAACGTTTTTGGTATTGATCGTGATGAATTCCTGATGGGGATGTTTCCTTCCGCCCTGGGGAGGGACATTCGCCAGCGTTCCCTCGATTATTTTGAGCAGAGCCTGCTGCACTCCCTCGCCTGAAACGTCCCTGGTTATGGATGGATTGTCCGACTTCCGTGAAATCTTATCAATCTCATCAATATAAATGATTCCGACTTCGGCCTTTTTCACGTCTCCATCGGCATTCTGGATAAGGCGGAGAAGGATGTTTTCAACGTCTTCACCCACATAGCCGGCTTCGGTCAAAGAGGTAGCATCGACAATCGCGAAGGGAACATGAAGAATTTTCGCAAGAGTCTGGGCGAGCAGTGTTTTACCTGAACCGGTCGGCCCGGTAAGGAGGATGTTGCTTTTATCAAGCTCAACATCGTTTTTATTCAAATGAGTATTTCCGAAAATCCGCTTATAGTGATTATATACCGCAACCGAAAGTATCTTCTTTGCCTGATCCTGACCGATTACGTATTCATCCAGTATCTTTTTAATGTCTGCCGGCTTCGGAAGATTACCGAAATTCCCGTCAAGATGCTCATCACTGTCTTCAGCGATTATCTCATTACACAGTTCAATACATTCATCGCATATATATACATCCGGTCCCGCGACCAGCTTCTTTACCGTGTCCTGGCTCTTTCCGCAAAAAGAACAAAAAAGCTTGGTTTGTTCGTCTTTCTTTTTTGATGCCATATAAACTCCTTATGATTTACGCTCAATTACTTTGTCAATCAGCCCGTAATCCCTGGCATCAAGAGCTGACATGAAGTTATCCCTGTCAATGTCCTTTTCTATCTGTTCAATAGGTTTTCCGGTGTGTAAAGAATATATTTCATTCAACTTATTTTTAATTTTAACGATTTCATTTGCGTGAATAAGAATATCTGAAGCCTGCCCCTGGAACCCGCCAGAGGGCTGGTGGATCATGATTCGCGAGTTAGGCAGTGCTGAACGTTTGCCCTTGGCTCCTGCAGCAAGAAGCAGGGAACCCATTGACGCAGCCTGGCCGAGGCAGATGGTCGCCACATCGGGCTTGATGTACTGCATGGTATCGTATATTGCCAGGCCTGAAGTTACAACCCCGCCCGGCGAGTTAATATAAAGGTAGATATCTTTATCAGGGTCTTCAGCTTCAAGAAAAAGCATCTGGGCGATAACAAGGCTGGAAATATGGTCATCCACCGCCTCTCCAAGAAAAATAATTCTGTCCTTTAACAGCCTTGAATAAATATCATACGATCTTTCCCCTCTGCTCGTCTGTTCAACGACAATTGGAACCAAACTCATAGTACACTCCTCACTCAATTCGATTACCCAAACTATAGTCTATAAATTATTTCGGCATTCACATTGGCTTCGCCTATGATTTTATCTCATGCAGGCAATTTTTGTAATTTAAGCATTTCCTTAAATACCATAAATTTAATATATCGAGTAATCTATTATTTAGCAAGCAAATAATGTTACTTATGAATTTATTGCAGTCCAGGAAAACTCTTTTATGGAATAACAATACACCTGCCCTGTATCACGATAAAGGCATCATGAATTTATGAAACTTAGAGTTACTGAAGCGGATTTTTATTGATAAATTCTTCAAAGCTTACCGGTTTCTGTTTTTTAATTTTAGCATTCGTATACAGAAACTCGATAGAACTGTTCAGAAGCAACTCGTTTTCGATGTTTTCCCTGGATTTGTTTTCTTCTATTATTCTCTCCACTTCTTCAACAGGCATTGAAGATCTCTCTGAATATGTCTTAACAAAATCCTTAAACATCTCTTCTGTTACTGACAGTTCCTCTTTTCGCGCTATTTCATACAGGATCAAAGATTTTTTAACCGAATACAGCGCCTCTTCCCTGAGTTGAGACCTGAATTCATCGGCATTGATCCCCATTGCAGTTGCAAACTCGTCAATCGATTCCGATTTATTGCCAAAACGCTGCTGCGTCCTTATAAAAAGATCGTACATTTCATTGACAATAACTGATTCAGGTATTTCAAATGAGCTGTTTTCAATAACCATTTTTATAATTTCCGATTTTGATTCACCGCCGCATTTATTTGCTACAAATTTTTCAATATAATCCCTGGTCTTTGTGCGGAAATCCTCCATGGATTCATAACCGACTTTTTGAGCAAATTCATCATTGAGCTCAGGCAGCGCGCGATCATTTATTTCGACAACCGTGACCGAATACCGGGCCTTCTGTCCTGCCAGGTCTTTAATATAGTATTCTTTCGGGTACTTAACCTCAATGCTCTTTTCTTCACCGGCTTTCATACCGATTATCTGGTCATCAAGAATGGAATCCTGCTTCACCCTTCCAATTATTATTGAATATTCTTTAACACTTTCCTCAGCCTGATCTGATGTATCAGCAATATCAAGGCGCTTCATCTGTATTTTAACCAGGTCACCCTTTATGACTTCGGTACCGGCTTCTTCTTTTTTCGTCACGACCGCATACTGGTCGCGCATCGCATCAATTTCCTTTTCTATATCCTCATTCTCAATGTTACAGGCTCTTTCTTCAACAGGTAATTCCCGGTATTTACCCAGTTCAACCTTTGGTGGCATATCAAAAACAGCTTTAAAGGTAAAACTTTCTCCCCGTTTAATTCCGTCATAATCAAAAACAGGTTCAGCAATAGGAGTCAGCTGCTTTTCCGTAACGGCGTCAAGAAAAGCGCTTTTCACTATATTTTCAGCAACCTCCTGATCAGCATATTCATTGTATCTGGCTTCCACAAGATGCAGAGGGGCCTTGCCTTTTCTGAAACCGTCAATCGTAACGCTTCGCTTGAGCTTATCATAAACAGCTTTATATTCGATTTCAACACGCTCCTGCGGCACTTCAATTTGAAGTTCCATGCTGGCGTTTTCCAGTTTTTTGTCAGTTATATTCAATGGCATACCCCTCTCAATTTATATGATTTTAAAAATACAAAAACAGCAATGAAATATTTTATTTTACTGGAAAGATCACTATTATATTCACCAATAATCGTGCACCTGTATATAAAAGGGAGAATATTTGTATCAATAAATTGATCATGATGTTGGTCGTCAAACATTTTTTGCCTGTCTTTGCAATTAGAAGAAAAAAAAGGCATTCATTATGTTCATGAATGCCTTTTTTATGAGCGGGAAACGGGATTCGAACCCGCGACGTCAACCTTGGCAAGGTTGCACTCTACCACTGAGTTATTCCCGCAATATTTTTTCCTGTGCGAGCGAAGGGACTTGAACCCCCACGCCTTACGGCACTAGATCCTAAGTCTAGCGTGTCTGCCAGTTCCACCACGCTCGCATAATGTGACGAATAATTGATGATACATGATTATTTTCAAGTAATTTTTTTTATCATAAACCATTTTTTAATCTATATTATTACTTTTTTTCAGCAAAATTTATTACCAAATGCTAAAAAGGAGAATTGATTATAAATTTAAATCTCACTTGACTGCTGAGTTTAAAATTACTTTAATGACCCTAAATTTAATGTTTTTAAGGAGATGATCAATGAACAAAAAGTTTATCACGCTGGGAGCAGTCATAATTTTTATATCATCCGTTACCTTCGCAGCGCAGATGGTCACTATTAAAAAAACAGGCAAAGTTAAAGGCGCCGTTACCTTTAATCATGATGCCCATAAAAAAGCGGCCCAGGCAGAAGGTAAAAACTGCAAAACCTGTCATCACAAAGGCCCAACGAATCAGTCATGTGCTGACGCGGGATGCCATAATGATGCGAACCTTGACAGAGCCGGAAAAAGGATTCACAAAACCTGTCTTTCCCTCTGCCACAAGCCCAAATTTAAAGATAAAGCACCCATTACCTGTAATGACAAACGCTGCCATAAATAAGTAAAACCTTTATGACTCTCAGAAAAGACGGGGAATACCCCGTCTTTTTTATATTCCATTAAAATCTGCAGCAATGAACATACTGTACGAAGATAACCACCTGATAGCTGTTGAAAAAGACACCGGAGTGCTCACCCAGCAGGACTTCAGCGGAGAAAATTCCCTGCTTGATGTGGTCAGGGATTATATAAAAAATAAATATAATAAACCGGGAAAAGTATACTGCGCCATGCTTCACCGCCTTGATAAGCCGGTATCAGGAATTGTACTGTTCGCGAAGACCTCAAAAGCCGCTTCACGCCTTAACGAGCAATTCAGGAATGGGACCGTACAGAAATATTATCTTGCCGTGACCGCGGCACCGAAAACCACGCATGATAAAAAATGGGTCCTGCTCAGGCAGTATCTCAGCCGCAGGCGGGGATATTCACTGGTTCATGACCATCAAACGGGAAACGCGACTGAAGCGTCGCTCCGTTACCGGATCATAGACACAAAAGGCCCCTCATCCCGGGTACTGGTTCATCTTCTCACCGGAAAAAAACACCAGATCAGGGCCCAGCTGGCATCCCGGGGCATGCCCATTGTCGGAGACGCAACCTATCATTCACCGGCGCAGCTCCCTGACGGATCGATCATGCTTCATGCCTGCGCCCTGTCATTTATGCATCCCACGACCGGGGAAAACATCCTTATTATAAGCCCCCCACCGCAGCGATTTCAGGAATATTCAGGCACCGACCTTTTTACTGAAGAATTCATCAGATCAATCATTACTGGATAAAACCGGACGACGCATGTCCTGCATATTATACGGCATGAACAATATTATATTTGACACACCTCCCGCTTTCGGATAGCTTTTGTCATTTCAGGGACGTGAAAATCATGCTTCGCAGAACCTATGTTGAAATAGACCTTCATGCCATCAAGCACAACCTTCAGCTCATCAGGAAGAGGCTGAACAAAAATGTCAGGATACTGCTTCCGGTCAAGGCCGACGCCTACGGGCACGGGCTCAAGGAAGTATCCCTCTTCGTTCAGAGTGAAGGACTGGTTGACATGCTCGGCGTTGCCTCGCCCAGCGAGGGCATAGAACTGCGCCTTGCCGGAATAGACCTTCCCATCCTTGTCCTGGGATTGACGCTTCCGGATGAAGATATCGTGGACCGCCTGCTCGATTACAGCCTGTCACAGACAGTGGCCGACCTCGCGCTCCCGAAACTGATCGCGGCCCGGGCCCCGGCGAGGAAGAACCGGGGCTACATCCACTTGAAGGTCGACACCGGAATGGGCAGGATCGGCTGCAGCGTTGATGAAGCGCGCGGCATCGCCCGGGAGATATCGCAGATGAAATCGGTCAGGCTTGAAGGGATATTCACCCATTTTCCCGCGGCCGACAACGGGGATCCGGACTTTACCCGGGGGCAGATCGAACAGTTCACCACCATCGTTAAAGACCTTGAGTCGGAAGGGATCAACATCCCCCTGAAACATATAGCGAACAGTGCCGGGGTGGTGAATTTCCCTGAATCACATTATAACATGGTCAGGCCCGGCATCATGTCTTACGGGCTGCGTCCCGCGCCCGGCATGTCACCCGACATGGAGCTCGTCCCGTCAATGACGCTGATAAGCAACATAATATTTATCAAGCGGGTAAAGCCGGGCACCCCGCTCTCTTACGGGCTCACGTACCGTACAGACAGAGAATGTTTTATCGCGACCGTGCCCCTGGGATACGGGGACGGCTACAGCAGGTTCCTTTCCAACAGGGCCAGGGTCATGATCCGGGACAGGGAATATCCTGTTGTGGGAAGGGTGAGCATGGACCAGATACTGGTCAATCTGGGGGACGATGAATACGCTCCGGGGCAGGAAGTGATCCTTTTCGGGAAAAAGGCGATTACGGCCGAGACCATTGCCGAATGGATCGGCACGATCCCCTACGAGGTCACCTGCGGTATCTCAAAAAGGGTGAAACGCGTTTACGTGAAATAAATTAGAAAAAAAATTACGCTTAATGGGAAAAATATGCTATTCATTTATATGATATATTAGTGAACTGTTCCATAAAAAGGAGTTTGTATGGCAATAGATTTTTCAAAGGTGCAGGAGATAAAACTCTTTGATGCCGACACCCTCGATTACGCCGGCTCGATCATTGTAACAAACGAACGGTTCTGGGAATACCGCGACGTGACCGACGCGCATCTTCTTGAAATAACACAGGGGCTGCCGCTTAAAGGAGTTCTCACTTCTTTAATCAACTTCAATCTTGTATATGAAGTAGTTGACTGCTATCTGAATTAAACGCCGATAATGGCATTGACCGTTGAACTGAACGATCTTCCCCTTTACTTAATTAGGATGGTTGCTGATGCCTGGTAAAAATGATGATTTTGATTTCGGTCCGCTCATGGATGATGACGAGACCCTGAAGGACTTTACTGTTGATGATGACGATCTTTTCTCTTTTGACGCGCCCGAAAATGTCGATTCACAGGTTATTCCCGACGATACGCTGAACGACTACCGGGATGATGATCAACCCGAAGAAAAAGAGGTGCTGAAAAAAAGATCGTCCGAAGATTTTTCGCCGGATATGGACGCCCTGCTCCTCACGGCCCAGTCACCCATGATCGTCGAAGGCATGAAATACCTGACGCTCAAGGATTTTTCTTCAAAACGGCACCACATATTCCTCGAAGCGGTTAAAGGTGTTGACCTGTACCTGAAAATCATCGAGCGCAATCCAGGAAACTACCGTAAACTGCTCAAAACATTGAGTTCCGATATTGACTGCATGGAAGTTGAGAAAATAACCTCGAATCTTTACAAAAACAAATACGGCGAGCCTTCCGATTCCGTTGATAAAAAGCTCAGAGCGTTTGAAATGCTCAGAGAGAAACTGAAAAACGCCTATGACAAAACCCTCATCAGCAGTTCCATGGTTGGCATAAAAAAATATTTTCTTCTCTCCGGGAGCCTTGACCAGGAAAAGGTCAGCCATCTGGTCAAGGACAACAATGCGGAATTTAAATCCGAGGTGGCGAAGCTTGACCACAACATCAGGCTCGCCATGGAAATACTGAAGCAGACTGACTGTGAGATCGCCAAGGGGATGAAGGGAAAAGACATCAATATCTTCATTATTAAAGGAAGTCAGATGCTCTATTACTTCTACATGCTCACGGGCAAGAAAGACGCAGCAGAATACTTCAGGCGCATAAACGCCAATTACAAAAAATATTTCGTGATCAGGGACTGACGCTTCAGAGGTATTCTTCCGCGATCGCGTAAATCACCCCGTCCGCCTGAAAAATCCCTTCCCCGCTTAAAGCGACGATCCGGTCGCCGCCCTTACGGGCCACCGAAACAAGGCCTTTCTCCGCCAGGGAATCTATCCTGGAAAGAAGCCCCGCGCTGATCGCGACCCCGGTTGCCTGTTCCATTTCAGCGAGCGAGACGCCTTCGAGAAGCCGCAGCCCGGTGAGCAGGTATTCCACTGCCGCTGCGTTGGGCGTGCGGCGGTCTTCGTCAAAACGAAATTCATCCCCTCCCAGGTATTCCTCCGCGCTCATGGCGCACATGGTCCTTTTGTTGCGGATAAAGGAATGCGCGCCGGCACCGAGCCCGAGGTACGGCAGAAATTTCCAGTACTTCATGTTGTGGCGCGATTCAAAACCGGGAACAGCGAAATTCGATATTTCATAATGGACCAGTCCCCTTGAGGTGAGATACCCGATCGTCGCCTCGAAAAGGCCCCGCTGCGTTTCCTCAAGATTACGGGTATACGTCACTCGCCGTGACAGGGGGGTGCTCTTCTCGATCGTAAGAAGGTACACCGAAAGGTGGCGCGCGCGCCGGGAACACAGGCTGTCGAGATCGGCGATGAGGCCGTCCTCGCGCTGGCCGGGGATCCCCGCGATGATGTCGGCGCAGGGAATGATCCCGGGAACCGAGAAAAACGCGTCAAGCAGCTCATCGCCTGCCACGGACGAAGACCTGCCGATCAGCTCATGCAGCAGGAGATCACGGGTCTGCACGCCGAGGACCGCGCGCGTGATCCCGGCTTCGCGAAACGCGTGAAGGTTATCCGCAAAACAGTCTTCGGGGTTGATCTCAACGGTCACCTCTGCGTCGGCGTCAACGCGGGCGATTTCCCTCAACGTCTTTAAAATCCCGGCAACACGGACCGGTTCAAGCAGGGACGGCGTCCCCCCGCCGAAATAAACCGTGTCAATCTCGTAACCGTTAAGCCCGCCGAGCCTGAGCCGCGCTTCCTGCCCCACTCTTTCGCAGTAGGCACGCAGCCCCGCCCTTCCCGCTGATGAAGCCGGGTCAACCGGAACGGAATAAAATGAACAGTAATCGCACTTCTTTCTGCAAAAGGGGACATGGATATAAACCCCGAGCTTCATTTACTCCCGTCAATCCCGAGGTCGCAGTTCAGCCTGCGCTGCGGCTGCACCCGTCCCTCAAGGCAGAGGGCAACCTGCCTCAGCGATTCAGCGGTGTTTGAAAATGAAAACAGCATGTTCCGGTACAGGCCCGAATGCGCAACGGGAAAGGGGTTCCCGGTACAGATGACCAGGGGGGATGTTTTCCTTCCCGCGAACCACGCGCCCACCTGCTCCAGGCCCGCCCGGTCCGTTTTTTCAAGATGAATACAGGGGACAGCATCAGCAAGAGCTCCCGAATCAAGGTCGCCCTTCAGCGCGCCGAGCCCCTTTACCGAAGAGAGTGCCCCTGAGCGGGCGCACAACCCGCGCAGCTGTTCATTGTCAGTGTAGATGATCCCCTTCCGGGGGACGCTCTGAAGTATGGCCTCATCACCGTGATAATACAGCGCCCTGCGGGAGAGCTCCTCGTTCACCGCGGCAGCCTCGCCGAGCATCCGCATATCATCGTCGCTGAAGTTGACATCCCCTTTCGTGATTTTGCCTTCGTTGAAGAGGGCAACGCGGTACCTGAACTTCATTTCAAGAATACGCCTGACCGAATCGTCCACGCGCTCGAGAGGAAGCCTTCCCTCTTTCACCGCGGCCATGAGGCCGTTGATGATGGCGGGAACATTTTCACCGTAGGTGCTGATGAGCACGATATCAGCGCCGGCAAGCACCGAACGAACCGCGGCCTCACCCATGTCCATATTTTTCGATATCGCGTTCATTTCCATGTCATCGGTAATGACAATCCCGCCGAAGCCCATCTCCTTCCTGAGCAGGTCAGTCAGAAAATACCCGGATATGGTTGCCGAATCGTCAGTGCCCAGAATGAGCGGGTATGAAATATGCGCGGTCATCACGGTCTCGACACCGCTGTCAATGGCCTTTCTGAAAGGGTACAGTTCAACGCTGCGCAGACGCTCCATGTCATACCTGATCACGGGCAACGTGAGATGGGAATCCCGGTTGGTGTCCCCGTGGCCGGGAAAATGTTTGACCACTGAAATGCAGGAAGATTTCTGCAGGCCCCTGATATATGCCGATCCCATGTCCGCGGCAATGTCAGGGTCGGAGCCGAACGATCGAGAATTGATTACCGGGTTATCGGGATTGTTGTTCACGTCAACAACAGGGGCAAGGTTCATGTTCACGCCGAGCATGCGCAGCTCGATTCCCAGAATCCTTGCCCACCTGAACACGAGATCGCTGTCTCCTCCGGCGCCGGCAGCGAGATTTCCCGGGAACTGGGTGACCCCGTCAACGATACGCCTGACCCTTCCCCCTTCCTGATCTACTGAGATGAACAGGGGAATTCCGCTTGACTCCAGAGAAACGCGCTGCAGGTCTTCGATGAAGTTCTTCAAATTCTTTCCCCGCTCAAAATTGTATCCGAAAAAAATGATCCCGCCGGGGAGGTATCTCTGTATGAGTTCGGCAGCAGGCTTGTTGGCTTCAGTGCCGTAACATGCCGTCATGATCATCTGCCCGATTTTCTGTTCAAGGGTCATTGTTTTCAGTGCTACAGCTGCCTCATTGTCGAACCGCCTGGCGCAGCAGGTGTTGCTTATGATAACAATAATAACAAATAAAACAGCGCCTCTGAAATATAATCGCATAGAACACCTCTCCGAATCAAAATTAATATCCACCGAATGATGTGCCAGAAAAGGGCGTATCCTTCAAGAATAATATGATCAAATCAATAAAATAATCATTGCTTTGCCACATGCGGATATATATAAGGGAACCTCTATAAATTACATTTTTGAAGTTCCCTTGTGGACACAATGATAGGTAAAATCAGGTTTTATCATTTTGATATTAATGAAAAACCTGATTTTTAGAGGTGCCCATAATGAAAACAATTATTCAGGAGAAAGGGATGAAAACATCTTCAGCAACAATAATAATGACAATCCTGCTGGCTGTTTCACCACTGACAGCGGAAGAAACACCGCAAAAGCCGCAGGACGCAAAAGAAACCAAACAGGAAAACACCGTTCTCTACGAAACTATCGGGGTGCTCTCGGCCCATGCCATCTACCTGACCTATGTTTCCATAGGGACACTGGCGGACGGATATGCGGGGAAGACCTACGAGAAGGAGTTCACTCTTTCAATGATCGATGAATACCTGAATTTAGTGACCAACGGTATCGACCAGATGAACAAACTCCTGATTTCGGGGATGATTGTCGGGGATGACGTTACCTATGTGAACAGCATCATTGAGACCTATGAACTGCTTAAAGCCGAAGCCCGGGCCTTTAAAAACTATGTGATTACCGGTTCCAAAGAACATCTGGAGGTATATTCGGAAAAAAGACAGCAGGCATGGGCAACCATAAGCAAACTCCTGGGGATTAAATAGAACATATCCTGAAACTGCCCTTTTCCAGAAAATCAAGAAAGGCCGGATCAACACCGGTACCGTTTAGCGCCAGTTTGAGATAATACACGTCCTCATCGGAAAGATACTGGTTTTCTTTATCGTAATAATTGCCGTCCCAGGAATTATACCACTGGGTCACCAGAACGACCATGAACAGGTTATGCATACTCTCGTACCCTTCATCATAATACTCATCAACCTGGCACAGGAAGTCATAATGGGTCCCTTCAGGCTTCCATCCCTCATTGCGGGCGGTTGAAAGCAGCATATCCCAATACTGGTCATCACACAGGTAACAGTCAGTGGATCTCATGTTTTTCAGGATATAGCTCATGCACAAAAACTCGAACCGGCCAATGTATCATATACGAAGATCTTCATATACAAGGCTCTTAGTTTAAAACAATTAAATTTTACTAACGCTGACAAGCCAAAAAAATTCATTTTCACTATTCAGATGAATTACGGTACTATATATTAAAACGACCTGTTACGTGCATACAAAAATAAATGGAGGTAAAAATAATTAATATATAAATAATTACATTTTTGTATAAGTAAATCAGTTATGATTTACGTAAAATAAAATCAATTTAAATCATTTTGTTTTCGAATAATCAGGATAAAAAAAATGATTTTTAAAATTGCCCATAATATTTTATTGATTTTTTTTGTATTTTATTCATAATTCTACCACTTTTACGTGAGACGCGTCTATCGTACATGATTGAACAGGAAAAACAAATAGGATACCTTGACAGCTTTTGTGCTGACACGGAAGTCGTTCCCCAGGTAATCAACAGACTGATTTTCGATCTTGAAAAACTCGGCTATCCTGAAGATGAAATCTATGAAATCGTCCTCTCAATGGATGAATCCATCACCAATGCCATACAGGAAACCCTTAAAAAAACCAGAGACTGTGAAGAATTCGATACCATTCCCAAAAGAAACATTACAATACGATATACCGTTGATGCGCGTTCCTTTGATGCCACGATCATAGACCATGGCAAGGGACTCGATATATTCAACATTATACACAGTGTTCCCAACAGCAATTCTTCAGAGTATCTCAGTCAAATTGTCAGATATGCTTCTGAATCGGAACAACAAAAAATAAGGGTAAGGATCAACGGCAAGGAAATTGCCCTGAAAGGGATCGGCGCGGGCCTGAAAATCATCCTTAACTTCATGGATAAGGTGACTATCGACCTTATTGACCGCCAAAAAGTGCTTGCCACTTCGGTCTCCGAGCATACTGATGGTACAATTTTCAATATGAAACGCAAAAGAAGATACTCATGAAGGATCCCAAAATCCCCAAGGCCTTTGACAATCCCTGTTTTCTCCATTCCCGTGAAGCGCGGACGATACGTATTCTTTCAGAATACCTTGAACCGGAAAAACGTTTTGAAGAACTCAATGTTTTTCATTCAGTGGTGTTTTTCGGCTCAGCCAGGATAAGGCCAAACAAAAAAAACAAACACAACCTGTCAAAATACTATAAAGCTGCAGAGGAATTCGCCTACCGTCTTGCCCTGTTCAGCAAAAAAATCGAAGAAGAAACCGGGAACGGGTTTTATATCTGCACCGGAGGAGGACCGGGCATTATGGAAGCCGCTAACAAAGGAGCTTCCCGGGCTGACGATCTCACCATTGGATTAAACATTTCAATCCCTTTTGAGCAGCAACCCAATAACTATATCTCTCCTGAATTGAACTTCCAGTTCCACTATTTCTTCATGAGAAAATTATGGTTCCTCTACCAGGCACGCGCGATCGTGGTTTTCCCCGGCGGATTCGGCACACTGGATGAACTTTTTGAAACACTTACCCTGGTCCAGACCAGAAAACTGGACAATATGAACATCCCCATACTTCTTTATGATAAAAAATTCTGGCGGGACCTTATTAATTTCGACAAACTCATTGATTACGGCCTGATTTCCCCTGATGACCTGAACCTCATCTGTTTCTTCGACACGGTTGAAGAAGGGCTGGAATACCTGATGCCGAGACTCCAGAAAGTTATGAAAAATGTTCATCTTTATTATGAAATGAAATTCCCCATTTAACCGCGTATAACGAAAAATCATTGCAATATATTCCGCGTTGTTCTACAATTCTCTTCATGAAAAAAATACTGGCACGCTCCCTTATTCTTCTAATAGTTGCGGTGGCACCCTCCTATGGCGCTCTTGAAACCGGAACCGCAGAAAATCCCGATCAGGCGCGCTTTACCAGCCGTGAATTCGGGCTGTCCCTGATCATCCCCCGGGAATGGCATAAATCGGAATATAATCTTCTTTATAAACATATCCTCATTCTAAATGGTAAAAACAATGCCAGAATGAAAATATCCGCGGTTGTGAATGACGAGAAGGAAAATCAGAAATGGTACCAGTGGCAGGAGTGGTATACCAACAACTCCGGGCATGTGGTGACCACTATTCTTGAAAAAAAAGACATCAATTATGGCCCGAAGATCAAAGCAGCCCTTATCGTTTTTGAATCAATGAAAAGAAAACAAAAATATCTGAACAGAATCCTGCTTGCTCGCTCAGAAAAAGCGCTGATCATAATCGAATGTTCAGCTCCCGTGAGCGTATTTTACCGGAATGCCATGATCTTTGATACGGCGATGTCCAGCCTGAACCTTAATTACACGGAAACCGGCAGCATAAAATAGGGGTGTTCCCTTACAGAACACCCCTCATATAATACGTGCCCAGGGAGGGACTTGAACCCTCACGGACAAAATGCCCAAGGGATTTTAAGTCCCTTGTGTCTACCACTTCCACCACCTGGGCTTTTACAGCGGAAAAATTAACCATTAATGAAAAATAACAGGAGCTTGATTCAAGGCACCCTGTTATTTTTATGAGGCGCCGAGCGGATTCGAACCGCTGAATAAAGGTTTTGCAGACCTCTCCCTTAGCCACTTGGGCACGGCGCCAGTACTTAATCCATATTCTAACACATTCTGTCTCTGTCAACTGTAAAATCGATAAAAACCGTTCTATTAATCAAAGAATTTAATCTTTCAACTTTTAGTAACAGATCCTCTTATTTCAAAATAAAAACTCTTTTTTATTGCCTTCTTTGAATATTGTGAATATTTTCACAATTTTAATTTCACTATTACTGTTTATAACCATTTTTATAAGCAAAATTCTTATATCGATTGACAATTTAATTGTCTATATTCACTATTGTCACAAATGTTGATTTAAATCATAGAATAATTAACAGACTTTCTATCAAACTTAAGGATTATGTTAATTAAATCACGTTCCTATCAAAACCCAACTATTTTACTATTTAAGACTTATTCAGGAGGTTTCTATGGTTAGAAGGATCGAGAAAGTAGCCGTTATCGGCTCTGGTATCATGGGTGGTGGAATTGCCGCTCTTTGTGCCGGTGCTGGAGTAAAAACGCTGCTCCTGGACATTGTTCCCTTCGATTTGAAAGACGAAGAGAAAAACAATCCAGCAGCTCGTAACAGAATCGTAAAGGCAGGTTTTGACGCTCTGGCAAAAACAAAACCACCCGCATATTACGATAAAAAAGTAGACTCCAATATGATAAGTATTGGTAACCTGACAGATGATTTCGATCAGCTGGCAGAATGCGATCTCATTATTGAGGTTGTTGTTGAAAACCTGAAAGTTAAACAGGAACTTTTCGGCAAAATCGAAAAAATCAGAAAACCAACCGCGATCGTTGCATCAAACACATCAGGACTTCCGCTCAAAGAAATGGCAGAAGGAAGAAGCAAAGACTTTAAAGAGCATTTCATGATAATGCACTTCTTCAATCCTCCTCGCTACATGAAACTTCTTGAGCTTGTTGCAGGCCCTGATACAGGCAAAGACGTATGTGAATTCATCGAAAAATGGGGAGAAAAAGTCCTCGGGAAAGGTATCGTATGGGCGAAAGACACTCCGAACTTTATCGGTAACAGGATAGGCGTACAGCTCATATGCGAAGCCTTCCAGCTCCTCGAAAAAGAAAACATTACTGCTCCTGAAATGGACAAAATGTTCGGCCCGGCTTTCGGTATGCCTAATACCGGCGTATTCGCTCTGGCTGACCTGGTTGGTCTTGACACAATCGGACACCTCTCACACAATTCATACGAACTGTTGAAAGATGACGAGAGAAGAGATCTCTACAAAATTCCAGCATTTGTTCAGAAAATGCTCGACAACAAAATGCTCGGAAACAAAACCAAAGACGCCGGCGGATTCTACAAAAAAGAAGTCGATGCCAAGACCTGGAAAAAAATCAACAAAGTTCTCGATGTTAACAAATTCGAATTTGTTGAATACGACAAAAAAGCTCCTCTTGGATGCGTAGACGAAGCCAAGAAAAAAGCTAGCCTTGCTGAAAAACAGCAGACCATTATTTATGGTGACAGCGCGCAGTCAAAAATCGCCCGCAAGCTCATCTGGAGTGCTTCAATTTACGCAGCAAACAGAATTCCTGAAATTTCTGACACCATAGTCGGAATCGACAATGCGATGAAATGGGGATATGCATGGGAAACCGGTCCTTTTGAAATATGGGACAACCTGGGAGTTAAAAAATCCGTAGAATTAATGGAAAAAGAAGGCTGCAAAGTTCCTGAGAAAATCAAAAAAATGCTCTCAAAAGGATGCGAAACCTTCTACAAAATTGAAAAAGGCAAAAAGATGTTCTATGATTTTGCTTCTGAAAGCTATAAAGAAGTCAAAACCAGCGCGAACATGATCTTTCTTGCTGATATCAAAGCTGACAAATCAAAAACCGTTCTCCAGAACAACTCCTGCTCACTTATCGACATCGGCGACGGCATCTTCAACATGGAATTCCACAGCAAGATGAACGCCATCAATGTTGACATGGTCAACTTCATGCTTGAAGCAGGCGAATATGTACTGAAAAACGGTCTTGGCATGGTCATTGGTAACCAGGCACCTGGTATCCCGGGCGCTTTCTCAGCTGGTGGAGACCTGGCGTACATGGGCGGACTTGCCAAAGCCGGAAAATTCAGCGAAATCGACGGTTTCATTAAAAACGTACACAAAGCGATCCTTGGATCCAAATACGCTCCTTACCCTGTTGTTGCTGCTCCTTATGGCATGACACTGGGCGGCGGATGCGAATGCTGCCTCTCAGCTGATAAAATCGTTGCTCATTGCGACCTTTACATGGGCCTCGTTGAAATCGGCGCCGGCCTCGTTCCTGGCGGTTGCGGCATGATGCACCTGTGGCAGAGATACATGGATTCAGTACCGGCAAATGTCAGCCTTGCTGACTATGCTGCATACATGATCCCGGCTTTCATGTGCGTTGCACAGGCGAAAGTTTCCATGTCTGCTAAAGAAGCCCGTAAAAACGGTTTCCTCAGGCCGACGGACAGGATCGTCATGAATAAAGATTCTCTCATTGGCGAAGCTAAAAAAGAAGTCCTCAAAATGCTTGATGACGGCTATACTCCGCCAATTAAGAAAAAATACCCCGTAATGGGTCAGGAAGCTCAGGGTATGATCTGGGCCGAAATGAACAACATGCGTGGTGGTGGATACATACCGCCCTATATGGAACAAATAGCCAAGAAAGCTATTTACTGCATGAGCGGTGGCGAAGCCCGAACAGGTCAACTCGTTCCTGAAGAATATCTCATGACCCTTGAAAGGGAAGCTTTTGTTGAGCTCTGGAAGAACGAATCGACCCAGAAAATGGCTGAGCATATCATGAATACCGGCAAGCCGTTATTGATGTAAGCGGGCCACCAATATCTAAACAGGAGGAATTTTATATGAGAGATGCATATATCGTAGCTGCTGCAAGAACACCTGGATGCCGCAGAAACAAGGGTGCACTGGCACAGACAAGACCGGAATACCTTCTTATTCAAGCTCTTAACGGCACTGTCGAAAGAGCAAAAATTGACAAAGGCATCGTTGACGACATTATGGTCGGATGCGCCTTCCCCGAAGCTGAACAGGGCCTGAATATCGGTCGTGTCGCTGCGCAGATGGCGAAATTTCCGGACAATGTGAGCGGTGCAACCGTCAACAGGTTCTGTGCTTCCGGTCTCGAATCAATCGCGATTTCATCAATGCGAATCATGAACGGCTGGTCTGAAGTCGCCATGGCAGCAGGACTTGAGTCCATGAGTATTGTTCCCATGGGCGGAAACCTGCCACGGCCTCACCCCGACTGGGCAAAAGAAAACCCCGATGTTTACATTTCCATGGGTATGACTGCTGAAAACGTGGCATCACGTTACAACATCACCCGCGAAATGCAGGATGATGTCGGAATAAATTCACAGGCGAAAGCCGCTGAAGCCCAGGCAAAAGGATATTTCACTGAAATTATCCCCACAACAGCCCATCGCTATGTAGAAAAAGATGGAATGATGGTCCGCGAGTCTTTTATTCAGGACAGGGATGACGGAGTTCGTGAAACCACACTGGACGGCCTGAAAAAACTCAGACCTGCTTTCAAAACCACCGGTTCTGTTACTGCTGGTAACTCATCACAGACAACTGACGGCGCAGCCGCCTCTGTTATGATGAGCAAAGAAGCGTGTGACAAATACGGCATAAAACCCATAGCAAAACTCGTTGCCTACACCGTTGCCGGATGTAAAGCTGACGAAATGGGCGTCGGGCCTGCGTATGCAGTTCCCAAACTGCTGAAACTGGTCGGCTGGGACCTGAAAAGACTCCAGACTGAAAGCCTTCTTCTTGAACTGAACGAAGCTTTTGCTTCCCAGTTTCTCTATTGCGCACAGCAGCTCGGACTTGACGACAGAAAATTCTGGGCAGCTGACCAAGAAAACCGCAGAGTCAACATCAGCGGCGGCGCCATTGCTCTGGGACACCCCCTGGGATGCACCGGATCAAAACTGGCAGCGACCCTCATCGCCAACATGCAAAGGAAAGGAGCCAAATACGGCATCGAATCCATGTGCATCGGCGGCGGCATGGGCGCAGCAGCGATGTTCGAACTTGTCGAGTAACCATTACTCTTCTGAGTACTGATACAGAAAGGGCCCGGTTTTCCGGGCCCTTTTTTTTGTTCTGCTAACGTTTTTATCCGCTACTGCCGATAGTATAAGAGCGCATTACTACCCTATTCCGGATACCACAAACGATACGGGCAATTTGATCCGGAAATCTCAGGAGGCCCAGCATGGCAGCAGAAAAAATGATGAGCAGTTCACGGGAAAAACAGATCAATTATTTCAAGCTGTACCTTTCAAGCTTCGAAGACGGGTCACGAGAATACGAACTGATTAAAGAAGTAATAAACAAACTGGAAAAATCCCGGTAATAGTATCTACAACACTTCTTCCCCGAATGCTTTATCCTGAAAGCGGGAAAGAGCATATACTTTTCTGAAGAATTATTTATACTGGCCCCTATTCACTTTTTTTATGAATTGACAGGTTCAGTCCCGACCGGTACCGTAACTACAATTTTACATTATTATTACCAGGTGTTCATGGCTACCCGTTCGCCGATACTTGAAGAAACATTAAAACGGATCCGTTCCGGTGAAAAACCCGATGGATCGAAAAAAAGAAAAAGGACTTCACGAATACTTCTGGCCGTGGACGCGGTTCTTATTATTGTCATCCTTATTTTTTTTTATAACAGGCAGCCCCAGAGCCTGTACCGCTCATCAACATTCAATTATAAGGGCACCGCTATCCGTTTCTCCGTTTCAGGCGACAAAACGACCGGGAATTACCTTTTCTCGCTGACCATGCAGTCGCGGTCAACAGAACCGGTAGTCATACGCTGCGAAAAAAACGCGGGCACCATTACCCTCCGTTCAGGGGACACGGTTATTGTTTCAGAACCTGTCGGGGAAGATATCACCGCGATTAAACTCGCGCCCGAAGAAAACAGGTCCATGGCCCGCATCATTGAAAAAAAAGTGATCAATGAGTTCGCGTTAGCGCACCCGGAAAAAGTCAAAGAGGTCAAGCGGACCCTTATCCAGTTCGAGAAAAGGCATGTCCCGGTGCAGGCCGACCTCACCCTTAATACCAAAGACCCGATAACAGTCACTCTTGAATTCAATCATGGAGTAAAAGAATGAAAGACCGCCCGACATGGGACAGCTATTTTATGACCATCGCTGAAACCATTGCCACACGCTCCACCTGCATCAGGCGCTCGGTCGGCGCTGTAATCGTCAGGGACAAACGGATCCTTGCCACCGGATATAACGGCCCGCCATCAGGAATCAGCCACTGCACTCTGGAAACCTGCCTGAGGACCAGATTCAACGTTCCTTCCGGGGAGCGACATGAACTCTGCAGGGGCCTTCATGCTGAACAGAATGCCATAATACAGGCCGCCTATCACGGCGTTTCCATAAAAGACGCGATAATCTACGTGACCCACCAGCCCTGTTCAATCTGCACAAAAATGCTTATCAACAGCGGCATAAAAAAATTCATTTACCAGTCTCCTTACGATGACACGCTTGCCCGGGAAATGCTCGCTGAAACTGATATTGAACTGGTGGTATTTAAAGAAAATTAAGACTTGTCAAGAGTATTCCGGAGGTATTATATTTATCCTGAAGTATGAACAACCGATAAATTCACTATAACCGCAAGGAAGCGCGATGAAAATAAATGCCTATATACTGATTGCACTGATTCTTCTTGCTCCGGTTTCCCTCTTCTCCGAGCAAAAAGTCAGTGAAGACGACACCTTTAAAAAAGCTGAAAAATATTTTTTCCAGAAAAAATTCGAGATGGCTGAACTCCTTCTACAGGAGGAGCTTAAAAAAAACCCTGAAAACTATACCGCATACTCCTACCTCGGCGATATTTTTCTGAGAAAAGAGCGTTATGACGGGGCACTGAGCCTTTACCAGAAGGCCCTGGACCTGGAACCGCGAAATGCCGAAAACTATTTCAGGATCGGACAAATCTACTACTACAAAAAACTGGGCAATCTTTCCATTGAAAACTACCAGAAAGCACTTGACCTGGATAAAAGCCTGAAATTCGCCTACTACCATATCGGGCTTTCATACCTCATGCTGGAACGGGACAAGGCAAATACCATAAAAAACTGGGAAGACTACATAGCTCTTGCGCCGGAAGATCCCCAATATGAAAAAATACGCCGAGTTATCGAACTCCTCAAGGACCCGAATTTCGTCCTTCCCCCCAAAGGCAGTGAAATATCCATTGAAGAAGCCCTGCTGCTGGGAGGGTCAACCCTGAAGAAAGTCGACCGTGAAGCCGAGGCCAAGCAGGCCGGCAACGAAAAGAAAAAAACAAAGAAAAAAATCGAAGGCCTCTATCTTGACGATGAAATGTAATAGAGAAAAAAAACAAGAACGATTATAATTCCATTCTGTCCAACAATCAGAAAAAAATCATCCGGGGGTACATATGCTTAATAACAGCACGGGAAAAAAAATTCTTGCGGGAGGGGCGCTCCTTCTGCTTCTGCTCGGCCTCGGGGGTTACTTCCTCTTTAAATCAGGGGACCCCGCGGACTCGATAAAAGACCAGCGCCTGGAACAGCTCAAGCTGTACTCAAAACTTCTGGAAACCGATCCGACCAATACGGAATTCATCAATAAAATCGGCGATATATACAAAGCGATCGGAGATTACGACAAGGCGATTACCTATTACAGGAGGAGCCTTGAAATCGACCCCCTTAATTATTACGCCCTCAATGAACTGGGCCACGCGTATGCGCTGAAAGGGGATTACGATAACGCGATCAAAACATTCATGAAAGCGAAACAGGTCAAACCCAAATACCCCCACGCGTATAACAAGCTGGGCAATGTATACGACCTGCAGGAAAAATACCAGAAAGCCCTGAAGGAATACAAACAGGCCCAGAGAATCGCCCCCCGCGACCCTGAAAGCTACAACAACATCGCCCGCCAAAAACTCCGCAGGGGTGATGTAAAAGGGGCCATAAAAATCCTGAAGCAGGGGATAAAGCAGAATCCGAATGAAGCTGAAGGCTATTACAACCTGGGGAACTTATATTACAACATCAAAAAATACGGAGACGCCCGGGACAATTACGCCAGAGCGGTTGACCTGAATCCCCAGAAGTCAAAGTACCACCGGGGCCAGGGCGAGGCCCACCTTCGCCTGGGTGAAAAAGACAAAGCCATAGCCTCGTTTAAAAAGGCCCTGGCTGCGGATATCAGCGACGCTCTTGCTGCTGAACGGCTTGGTGACATCTACATGAATGACCGTGGTTATGAGGACGCGGTGGACTACTACAGGCAGGCGCTTAACTACAACAGCAGGGACAAAAACCTCCGCGACAAGTACGCCCATGCCCTTGCCATGCTCGAAAAAAACCGGAAGGTCGCCTCAACCGGAGAAGACAGGCCGGGCACGGGGGGGGATGACGGCCTCGGCGCGCCCGAAAGCGGCCTGACACCGCAATCCGACCTGGCGCAGAGAGACGCATCTCCAAAACAGAGACCGGCTGATGACAAGATAGACTCGGTTGATTCAACACCCCGGCAGCAGAAACCCGAAAAGAAGATCGACGAATCGGCCCAGAAATGGCGTGAGCTGGGCGACAAATACCGCAATGAAAAAGATTATGACAACGCGGTCAAGGCATACCGCAAAGCTGTTGATATAGATAAAAACGATGACCACTCACACTACTGGCTGGGACGGATCTATTATTACAATAAAATGTATGACGAAGCGAAAAAATCTTTTCAGGACTCGGTTATCGCCAATCCCAAAAATGCGGACTCCCATTACCGCCTCGGCCTGATCTATTACATGGACGGCAAATACAGCCAGGCAGTAAAATCTTTTGACAAGGCCATATACAATCAGCCGGACTTCCCCAAGGCATATTACTCACGCGGCCTTGCCTATCTGAAGCTCAACGACAAGAAGAACTCGATTAAAGACATGAAACAGGCCATAAGCCAGGACCCCGGTATGGACAGAGCATATTTCAACCTGGGTACCATCTACCTGGAAAATAAAAATTATCCCCAGGCCCTGGAAAATTTTTCAAAAAACAGGGACCTCAATCCCGAAAGTGCCGATGCAAGCTTTAAACTGGGAGAAACATACCATGAGATGAACTCCTTCAGCAATGCCCAGCAGTTTTACCAGAAGGCGATTGAGCTCGATCCCGCCTATTACCAGGCATATTTCAACCTCGGGCTGATCGAACAGAAGAAAAAAAATTACGATGAGGCGCTTGCCCTGTACAACAAGGCCCTTGACGTGAAACCGGGTGAACCGGGGACCTATTACCAGATTGGGAAAGCCTATGAAGAAAAGGGTGACCAGAACAACGCCATAGAATATTATTCTAAAGCAATAACTGAAAACCCGAACTATACGAACGCCTATATCAATCTCGGCAATCTGTACGCGGGCAATAAAATGTATGATAAAGCCATAGAGCAGTACAAAAACGCGACTATGAACAACCCTAAATCATTTGAAGCCCACTTTAACCTTGCTGACGCGTACCGGGAATCGAAAATCCTTGATGAGGCAATTGAAGAATATCGTACGGCCATAAACATTAAACCCATGGACTACAAGAGCCATTTTTTCCTTGGCATGGCCTACAGGGACAAGGAAAATTACTCCGAAGCGATTAATTCTTTTGATAAGGCACTGAACATCAATAAAGAACTGTATGATGCAAATGAAGAGCTCGGGATGATCTATTACCGCAAGACAAAGGACAACGCCAGGGCCCTGTATCATTTTCAGCAGGTCCTGGCAAAAAACCCGAACCATCCCCGGGCCGATAAAATCCAGGGAATCATCAACCTGTTAAAGGGCAACTGATGAACCGGACATTACTGACAGCTTTTATCATTGCCTGCCTTGTTCTTCCCTGCCCCGGCTGTGACAGCGGGAACAGTGTCATGGATAATAATTTCCATGACAGCGGTTTTATAAGCGACAGCCGCTTCCAGGTTGTGGTGAAAGTCCCGCCGTCTGAATCTGCCAGAGGACTTGTACAGCGGCGGGAAACTTCGCTCGAACAGGGCAACGCACTGCTTCTTGAACGGGTGATCGACGAGCTATGGCGCTATGCAGCATCCAGCTGCGGCAGCCAGTCCCCTGAAACGGAAAAACGGTTTCGCAAGAAGATCAGTAAAATTGCCGCAAAAGGCCATACGGCCATACAGTACTATGACGAAGATGATGCGGTCACCATCGTTTACCGGATAAATAAAAAAAACCTGAAAAGCGCCCTTCTTGCCCTTGTTGAAAGAAAAGAGGACCAGAAGGAAAAAAAATAACAGGAGCCTGAGATGAAATACGCGATCACCGGATTTATGATACTTTTAACCGCATGCCTTACCTTTTCATGTACGAAAAAAGCCACCAGGGAACCGGTTAAACCGGAGCCTGAAGTTGAAACAGTTGCAAACGAAGAGATCTACCTGAAAGAAGGCTTTATAGCGCGCGACACTTTCAGGATCGTGATGCTTGACTGCCAGGATGAAAGCTACACATCGCTTGAAAGTGTTGAGGAAAAATCAGAAAAACGCGCCCTGGCTACCCTGCAGAAATACCTGCTTGAGCAGAACAGGGTATATGACAACAACACCAGGGCCGAGCTGATCAATCTCATACAAAATTACGGCACCTTTTCCAGGCAGAATATAAGCCACAAGGGAAACACCGTTTATTATCTGGAAATAAAAAAAGACAATATCAAGCGGTACATTGACGGCATTGCACGGGCGAGGTAAAAAATCACTGCCCGGTGTAAAGATGATAGGAGAGATTATTGAGAATAAACAGGTCCAGGTTGAACTTGTCTGAATCATAAATACTGCTGAACATTACGCCGATACCGTATTCATCCCTGCTTACCTTGTCCATCCTGACCACCATGGCAAGGGCTTCAATCCGGTCGAGGTCTTTGTCAATCGAAGGAAGGTCAATCTGCACTTTAATTATCGATGAAATTTCGATGGGCCATCGGTATTTAAAATACAGGCCCCCCTTACTGATATTGATGATATTCCCCACAAGATCGTGGGCTTCCTTGTCTTCATGAGATGATTCAATCAGGGTTTCAATGATCCGTATCGGGATTTCTACATTCAGGCGGAAGTGCCTGCGCTTGTTGTTGACCGGCTCAAGATTAAACCGTTTAATCACCCACTGATCAAAGCTTGAGTCAAACCACTGAACCATCGCTTCTTCAAGGGATTTCTCTTCACCTTTCTTCTGGGCATCACTTCGGAAGGATTCAATTTCTTTTCGAATCTCAGATGAAAATTTTTCAAATTTTATGTTTCCTTTCATAAATGACTCCAGGTGAAACAGCGAAATGAAAAGCCGGTTCTCATAAATTTTCTCATCACTGGAGAAAATACGAAATAATTCCTTGAAATATAACGATATGTATACTAAGGTATAAGACCTTTTTACTATAAATTAAATTTTTTGTAAACAGGATTTCGGTCACTTTTTCACTTTCCTATTTTTTTTTACCGTATCCGTTCAGGGTCATTTTTTAGATGAGAAAAACAGGCATATATATAAAATCGGCATTTATACTGCTTATTCTGCTTCTAACCTCCCTGCCGGGTTTAACCCAGGAGGAATCATCACTGACTAAAAAGCAATCACCGCTGATCACCAAAATACTGGACAATGAAAAGAAAATCGAAAACTTAAAACCGGTCATCAATATCATTAAGATGATCGATACCACCTACGGGGACCTGTATACCAACCTCAAGGAAGGGAAAAAAATAATAATCTTTTTCGACCCGGCGCACGGGCTTCTCCCTTCAGGCGAATGGCAGGGCGCCGTAACCGGCAGAATGAGCTGTACAAACCTCCCCGAGGAGTACTATTGCATCCTGTTTTCGAGAAAAATGTATGAGCTCCTTTCCAAAAACAAGTTCATCGAAGTGCGCTCAACACCGGAATTCATGTCGGTTTTAAAGGACGAATCGGATATTTATTATAATATTCCCTTTCAGGAAACAATACGGCTCGCGAATGAGGCCGGCGCCTTCATGATAATTTCAGAACACCTGAACAACGTTGCCTCAACGAAAAAGGCGAGCGGCCTGAGCAACATGACCGGCCTTCACGTCACCTTTGACCGAAGGGGAAGAAAAATACTCAAGTACATTGACAGCTCACATAACGGTTTCCTCACTCTGTACAACAAGCTGGATGCCAGCGGTTTTTCGAAAAACTATGCGGTAAAGCTCAAACGAATGCTCACCGAAAAAGGGTTCAAAGCAAACAGCTGGGATTTCGGCGCCGTGGGTGACGACCGCTTCAGTTATTTCGTCGATTTTCCCATTTCAATAATCTATGAATCAGGATTCATTTCAAATCCCGATGAAGAAGAAAAGCTGCGCGACCCCTCGTATATCGATTCACTGGTGAACACACAATATGAAGCCCTGATTGAAAATATCTGTTCAATTTTCGGCGTGGACATTTCAGGCTCGTTTGCATTTAAAACCGACAAGGAAACCGAAGACAGGCTGGACCTTCTCAAAATGGCGCGCATAGCGGTCCACTATATTAAAAAAGGCGATACAGACAAATGCATCCCTATTATCAGGGACATTGAAAAAAAATATACCGGCACCGATTACGAATGGTATATATCGTATTATTCGGATATAAGGCGGAAGGTTGAAAACGCCGAGCACTATTACCGGCTGGGCCTGGCAAACTCCAGGAAAAAGCGCTACGGCACCGCGCGAAGACATTTTTTGCGGGCCCGGAGGTGTATCAACAGGGCGCCCATCTTCTCCGCGTATCGTTATAAATACGCACGGGCCCTGGGCAGAAGGGCGTCGAGGGAGATCTGCGAGGAGAGCCGCCCGAGTATCCAGAGAAAGGCCAAAGTCCCGGTAACCGTCACCAGGGCGCCGCTGTCGCGCTACATCATCCTTCCGGTGGAAGAAGGATGTGACCTGAAAAAAGCCGTGTCCCTTGCCCTTGACCCTGATGAAAAAGCGATGGAACGGATCCTTGAATCATTGAAAAAGGCCAAAATAAGCACTTACGAACGTGCGCGAAAGTACAGCAAAAAAAAGAAAAAATATATACGCTACTGGAAAAGAATCGAAGAACGCGTTACTTTTAAAAAAGGAATTTACCTGCTGAAACTGAATAAAAAACTTAATGTCGTTGCGGTAAAACACGTTAAATCAGTTGAGTTGAACCCGGACAAATACCAGAACCAGCAATATCTGAAAAATTCATATTTTGGACCCACGGAAAAACATAAAGACCTTTAAACGGGGCAACTGGTTCGGAAAGCCTTACTACTTTTTCGGTGATTACCTCCAGAATAAATACGGCTGCAGAGTTTTAAAGCTTCCCGTAAACGCGGGCCTCACCTGCCCGAACAGGGCCGGGGGCGGTGGATGCATCTTCTGCGGGGAAGACGGCTCATCATCGCCGACTGCCCTGGGACACACCGATATATCCGACCAGATGAAATCAGCCAGGGAAGCCTTCAGGCGCTCGGAGCGTTCAACCCGCTATATCGCCTATTTCCAGGCGTTTACCAACACCAACGCTCCGGTCGCGGTGCTTAAAAAGCTGTACGACCGGGCCATTGCCGAACCGGATGTCATGGGCCTGATGATCGGCACCCGGCCTGACTGTGTTCCGGATGAGGCGCTTGACCTGATCGCCTCGTACGAACGGCACGGATTCGAGCTCTGGCTTGAGCTCGGCATGCAGACATGCCATGACCGGAGCCTTGATTTTCTGAAGCGCGGGCACTCGCATGCTGATACAGTTTCAGCGCTGGCCCGGGCCGCCCGGAGAAACATCCCCGCATGTGTGCACCTGATCCTGGGAATTCCCGGCGAGTCATGGGAAGACATGATGCGTACCGCGGACGAGACAGCGTCCCTTCCGGTCGCGGGAGTGAAAATCCACCATCTTCACGTGATCAGGGGAACCGGTCTTGAAACGCTTCACCGCCAGGGGAAGATAAGCCTTCCCGGCATGAAGGAGTATGTTTCAACCCTGTGTGATTTTCTCGAACGGCTCGGGCCGGACACCATCATCCACCGCGTGATGGGAGACCGGCACGAAGATTCCCTGGTCGCGCCGCGCTGGGGAGCGCACAAGGGCACCGTGCTTAAAGCGGTTGAGGACGAGTTCGCCCGCCGGGGCACGTTCCAGTCTTTTCTGTATCATCCCCCCTACTGAGTCTTACCTGACCGGAAATACGAACGCGGAAGAGACGCGGAACTACTCCGGAAAAGCGTTTTCGCACAACAATCAATTGCCGGAATATTCAGGCGGTTTGCGAAAATCGTCCGTTGCCTGGATTGCCGCGGCCACTTCGGGGAGTATTCCCATTTTACGGTAGATAGGACGGATCAGGCTCCGCAGCCCGGGGAGCTTCCAGATAAAAAACGCGGCGCCCCCGAGGCTCAGGAGCCCGGATATTCCCACGGTCAGGGGCGCCCCGATCAGGGATGACGCGGTGCCCGCGATGAGGCTGCCCAGGGGAGCGGCCCCGGCGAAGGCCATGATATAAAAGCTCATCACCCTTCCCCGCTTGTCGTCATCAACAATGGTCTGGAGCACGGTGTTGCACGACGCCATTGACAGCACCATGCCGAAACCGATAAAAACCAGGATCAGCAGTGAAAGCCAGATCGTCCGCGAAAATGAAAACAGCGTGAGCGCTGAGCCGAAAATGAGCAGCGCAACGCATATGACTTTTTCCAGGCCGAGAACATCCCTGCGGGTCGTCAGGAAAAAAGTACCGAACAGGGCGCCCAGTCCCGATGCGGCAACCAGAAAACCGTAGGTGTGCGAATCACCCTGAAGCACTTTCGCGGCAAACACGGGCATCAGGACCGGGAAACTCATGGCTACCAGGCTCATCAGCGCGGTCATGCCGAGAAGAAAACGGATCGGCTCTGAGCGTAGGGCGTAGGAGGCCCCGTCCTTCATGTCCAGGAGGATGTTTTTCCGCTCTTCCTCGGCCCTGAGCGGGCGCGGCGACATCAGCAGAAGCGAGATCAGGGCGACACCGTAACTTGCAGCGTTAATCAGAAAGCAGGCGCCCTCACCCGCTGCAGCGACCAGTATGCCGGCAACCGCCGGGCCCAGAAGCCGGGACGCGTTGAACAGGACTGAGTTCAGTGCTATGGCGTTGACCAGGTCTGCTTTATAGTCAATTATCTCCGTGACAAAAGCGTGCCGCGTGGGCATATCAAAGGCGTTGACCAGCCCCAGGCAAACGCTCAGGAGCGCGATATGCCACACCTGGACCGTCTCCGTCACGGTAAGAAACGCCAGCACCGATGCCTGTGCCATGGCAATGAACTGCATCACAACCAGTATCCGGTGCCGGTCAAGCCGGTCAGCGAGCACTCCGGCGAGCGGGGATGCCAGAAAAGCCGGCACCTGCCCTGAAAAGGCGACAATCCCCAGCATGAACTCCGAACCGGTAATGCGGTAGATGAGCCAGCCCGTGGCAATGGTCTGGATCCAGGTTCCGATGAAGGAAATCCCCTGGCCGATAAAATACAGCCGGTAATTCCGGTTGTTCAGCGAACGGAGTGAATTCCGGAAACCGGCAAAACGTTTTTGCGCGCGTATTGACATGGCTCTGCCCGGCTCGGTGATCACGAAAAATAGGTATTGTAATGATGGCAGGCATGCCGGTCAAGAAGTATTTGCGAACAACAGGCATATCAGGCGTGAGGCATTAATAGACCTGAAACAGCTATCTTCTCTTTCTATATTCCTGGATATAATTCTGCAGTTGAATATACAGGCTTGTCGGGAACGTACGGCCGAGAAATGCGTCATATCCCTTTTCTGCCTCTTTCTTCCAGAGGAGAACGGCCTCACGTGGGACATTGTTGACCACGAGGCCGTTTTTTTTCATCACCTCAATCGCTTCTTTTTCAAGACTATAGGTTTCATCATACAGATCTTTCAGGACCTGCTGTGTCGCGTCCCTGAGCCGCGGTTTGATATCATCAGGAATTTCGTTCCATGTTTTATTGCTTACCACAAAACCGCCGATCATGGGAGCTATTCTCAGGTCTGCCATGTTTTTCGCAATGCCGAACCACTGGAATGCCGCGGTCACCAGGGGAGGAGCATAGAAGGCTTCTATCATACCGCTCTGAAGGGCGGTCATCTGGTCATTGGTCGAAAGCGGGACCGCGTTGAACCCGATTGAACGCCACGATTGAAGCATCTCGGGATCGGATTCAGATACGGCAAGCGGCATCTTTTTCAGGTCGTTCGGACGGACAACCGGTTTTTTTGAAAAAAGGTTTACCCAGCCGGCTTTTGTCCATGACACAACGGTAAGTCCTTTTTCCTCAATCAACGTGTCAAAATACGGCGTGATCTTCTGTAAAAGATATTCCAGTTCATCATCATTATCCACGAGGAAAGGAAGGCTCAAAGAAATTACCTCAGCCCTGGTGTAGCTCAACCCGACACCGGTAAAAATCGCGCCCTGTATCTGCCCGATCTTCAGCTTCCGGGTCATGTCCGATTCGGAGCCGACAATACCTCCGGGATATATCTTCAGATTCAGCCGCCCGCCTGAAATGCCGTTCCATTCAGAAGCAATTTTTTTCAGTGCCCTGTCCCAGGGAGAACCTTCAGGCGCAATGCTTCCGACCTTTATTGTCACTGCGGTTGCAGGTAGTGATACAAGCACTATCAGAAGCAGTGCCGCGGCTCCGGTACGCAGAAAATGTTTCATGATTTGTTTCCCCGAAGTTTAAATTAATTTCATAATACGGCGGCAATATGAATATTTTTTAAAGTAGTAATAAAAAGAAAATTAGTATTTGTCCCTGATGTCTACAGGGGGATGTCACCGCAGGGTAATCATGCGGACCTGAAATAAAAATTCAGGCCGTTGAAAAGCTCAAACACATGCTCAATAAATTGCAGACTGAAATTAAGATTGCTGTGTGCCATGATTAATGGCGTTAAGAGAAGTTTCGCTTTGACGCCATGATTCCTGAGCTCATGATACAGTCTGATTGATTCGTCGGGATGTATCACGGCATCGTCAGTCCCATGAATAAGTAAAACCGAACTTTTTATTTTGTGCAAATGCCTGTATAAAGAAAAATCCGTCATCATCCCGATAACGGCGGGATGTTTTTTTATCCGCTCCCAGTGGTCCATCCTGAACACGGGGCTGGTTTCAAGCCGCTGGAAAAGGTACCGGTCACCGGGGCTCATCCGTTTGAGGAGCGCGGGCAATGCGGGCTTTCTGCCTTCCCTCTCGTAAAAATGGTCCCTGATAAAAACGTCTATCGCTTCAGTAACCGGAACAGGGACAGTGATCGAGTATTTGAGAAAATTTTTCAGAACAATGAACCTTCCATACGGGTCGCTCCTCTGGTCGCCCATTAAGTATTCCATGGAGCTTTCAATACTGCTGTAACTCCCGATCATGCATATGGACCTCACCCTTCCGGCAAGGGCCGTGTCGGAACAGGCAAGAAGGCACATCCCCCCTGAAAATGAATTCGTGAACAGCGACAGTTCACCACGGGGACAGAGCCCGCGGTCGCCGGTAATGGATGCGATAACTGATTTTATCTGATCAAGCGAGGCAGGATCGATTGTTAAATCACGGATCTCTTTAAATAACGGAAGGACAACGATGTAGCCGCATCCGGCAAGCGATTTGCACAGATTAACATAGCGGGGGTCCATGTTCCCGTACATGGTCATCCCGTGCACCATGAGTATCACTTCATCGTTCACGCGCCCCCCCTGTTTTTTTCTCAGGGGAAAAAACATCATTGCCCTCTTCAGAGCGGGAACACTGCCCGCATAGGGAACGATTTCCACGGGAAAATGTTTTCGGGACTGGTATTGGTAGAGAAACTTCACTGACCTGATCATTTCATTCATACGCACGATCTCTCAATCACCGGCTAAACATAAAAAAACAACGGCATGGTTTAAATGGCATAATGAAAAAATAAAGAAAATGTTTTTTCGTAATTGGGGCCGAAATATCTGACCGGCAGGGTGTTGTCCTTGACAGAAAATAGCGTCCGTGGACTGAATGTGCCGGATACCATAGATCGTGAACGATAAAACCATGAACTGCAACCTGTGCTGGCACCACTGCAATATCGACCGCGCGGTGACAACCGGCCGCTGCGGCCTTGACCGCGGCATATATGTTTCCTACCGCGGCCCCCATTTCGGCGAGGAGCCTTTCCTCATCGGCGACAAAGGCTCGGGCGCGGTCTTCTTTATGGGATGCAATCTCCGGTGCGTGTTCTGCCAGAACCACCAGATCAGCCGCTGGACAGTGCACCGTCCCCTTCCCCCCAGGGCCGAAACAATCACTTCCGAGGAACTGGCCGAAGTCTTTCTCGAATTTCAGGACCGGGGCCTGGCGACCGTGAACCTGGTTTCACCCACACCGCACGCGCGGGGCATCGCCCGCGCCCTGGAAACGGCAAAGCGCCGCGGCCTGGCCCTGCCCGTGGTGTACAACACGCACGGGTATGACGCGCCCGAAGCGCTTGACCTGATGAACGGCCTGGTTGACGTGTACCTTCCGGACATGAAGTACGGCTCTGACCCCGCCGGCGAGCGCTGCTCCGGGATACCCGGGTACTGGACACGGGCGCGTGAAACGCTGCAGATCATGTTTGAACAGACGGGCCACCTGCGCATAGGTGAAAACGGCATTGCCATCCGGGGGATGTCAGTGCGCCACCTGGTCCTTCCGGGCGACAGTGAAAACAGCTTCGAGGTGCTTGATTTCCTCGCCACTTTCGGGCGGAAGATATCGGTTTCGCTCATGGCTCAGTACCATCCCCTTGACGGGCCCTGCGCGATGCCTCCCGGCCTTGACCGTACGCTCACGCAGGATGAATACGACCGCGTTGTTGATTACGCCCTGGGCCTTGGCCTTGAAAACTGCCTGGTTCAGGAGCTCGACAGCCACTGCGATTTTCTGCCTGACTTTGACAGAAAGGACAGTTTCAGCGGGGGATGATGGTGCTCTGACCCCAGGGGGCTGTCCCAAAAAACGTTCGTCGAGTGAATTTCGTAAAGTGGATACGGTATTCCCGCTCATTTCGATACGATTTTGATGTTTCTCCATCAAAATCACTCAATGAGCGTTACGAAATTAGTATCGAGACGACTTTTGGGACAGCCCCCTGTAGACCCCGAATTTTTCGTATTTTTTTCGCCGCCACGCGTTCTGTTCACCTTCTATTCTCCTTCTATTCACGTTCTATTCTCCTTCTAACTTTGTTTTTTTCAGCACTTCAGTAACACGATCCCGGCGTTGTTGTCAGGTGAAAAAATAATTATATTGACACATTCACCAATATTGATGAGATCAAACTTCATGCTGAGTTTGATGGAGGGCCTGAATTGAAAATCGCCGTAGCACTGAGCGGCGGGGTTGACTCAACCGCTGCCGCGCTCGTCCTGATCCAGCAGGGGCACGAGGTCCTTGGCGTCACCTTCCGCATGCATGACGCCGCGTCAGACCGGCTTTATTACGACGCCGCGGATTCGGCCCGCAGGCTCGGGGTCCCGCACCATATCATCGACATACGGGAACGCTTTGCCCCGGACATCATGGCCCCGTTCTGCGACGAATACCTCCGGGGGCGCACCCCGAACCCCTGCGTGGTGTGCAACGCGACGGTCAAGTTCCCGGCGCTGGCCGCCTTTGCCGCCGAACACGGGTGCGGCGCCTGCGCCACCGGCCACTACGCATGCCTGAAAACAGCGCCCACGGGCCGCCGTTATGTTTCAACCGCGGCTGACCGTAAAAAGGACCAGTCATATTTTCTCTTCATGCTGTCACAGGAGACCATGGGAAACCTGGTGTTCCCGCTGTGCGGCATTACCAAAGAACAGGCGCGCGCGCTTGTCGCGCAGGAAGGCATCCCCTGCGCAGAGCATGAGGACAGCCAGGAGATATGCTTTGTTCCCGACCAGGACTACGCACGGTTCATCGAAACCTTTACCGGCCTGGTCCCCGGCCCCGGCGATATTGTCGACGCGCAGGGAACAAAGCTGGGAACCCACCGGGGCATTCACCGCTACACCATCGGCCAGCGGCGGGGCATGGGAATCGCCGCTCCCCGGCCCCTGTACGTTACCGGGATCGACGCGGCCCTCAACCGGGTCATTGCCGGGTACCGCGAAGAGCTCGACTGCGCGGGCCTCGTCGCCGGCAGGCTCACCTGCATGAAGGAGACCGACCTCAACGGCACAAGCGTTCTGGTCAAAACACGGTCAACGCAGGAGCCTTTTAAGGCGGAAGTGCGGGTCTCGGAAGGCCGGGCGACCGTCACGTTCATGAAGCCGCAGATGCAGATCACGCCGGGCCAGGCCGCGGTGTTCTATAATGAAGAACGGGAAATCCTGGGAGGCGGGATCATCGAGGAAGTGTTGTAAACGCCGGCCCGTCAGTCTTTGCCGTCATTTTTTTTCCGCGAATGGGGATGAAACTGCTCATACACCTTTTTCAGGCGCGCCCTGGTGGTATGCGTGTATATCTGGGTCGTGGAAAGGTTTTTATGGCCGAGCATTTCCTGCACGGCCCTGATGTCGGCCCCGCGGCTCAGCATCTCGGTGGCGAAGCTGTGGCGCAGAACATGCGGCGATACCCGGGAAAAAATTCCCGCTGCCTTTGAGCGCTTGACCACGATGCTGAATATACCGCGCGGCGAGATGCCCTTTCCCCTGTTGTTCACGAAAAGCCGCTCACCCGCGGGGCCGAAGCGCGCCTCGCGG
>DAIUKG010000009.1:0-105100 GCA_036848375.1 Spirochaetota bacterium | reverse complement strand
TCTGTCCCTAGTACGAGAGGACCGGGATGGACGAACCTCTGGTGTACCAGTTGTCGCGCCAGCGGCATCGCTGGGTAGCTATGTTCGGAATGGATAACCGCTGAAAGCATCTAAGCGGGAAGCCAACTCCAAGATGATATCTCCCTTGACCTTTAAGGTCACTGAAGACTCCTTGAAGACCACAAGGTTGATAGGCCGGAGGTGTAATCACAGTGATGTGTTCAGCCGACCGGTACTAATCAGTCGTGAGGCTTGACCATATTATCGAATGCCCCACCATGCTTGCATGGTGGGGCATTTTTAGTTGTGAAGTAATAGTGGCATTGTCATCCCGGTTTGCCAAAGGCAATACCGGGATCTCATAGTAACGGGCTATTTAAGCGGTGTTTCCCGTGAAAATGGGAATTCAGTCACCCTAACCCCAAAGAGGGCACAAGAGGGGAAGCTGTTAGATCCCCGCGTCCGCGAGGATGACAAGAGAAAGAAATATAAGCTTTTGATCCAATTATTGACCCTTCAGAAAAAGAACCCCTTCCTGAATTCCCTGTTCAAAGCCTTCAAGAATTTTTTTCTCGTCCTGGGTGAGCCGGTCGACCCTGAAATTACGGGGAGGATAAATTACGTCTATTTTCGTGCGGACGTTTTCAAGGTCTTCCCTGATACTGTTGTAAAGCTTATACCTGTTGGTGAGCAGTTCAACCAGATGATGGAATTCGCGTTTATTATAATACGATTCTAGTATGGTTTTGATCCAGAAAGATTCTTCTTTTTTACGGTATCCCCTCCCTCTTGTCACAATAACGACAATTTCATCCTCCTTGAAGCCGAGTTCGAGGGCTTTTTTGTAGGGGATGGGATCAAGAAGTGCCCCGTCAAGAAGGTGATACTTTTTATAGTGAACGAATCCTTTATACAGGAACGGTATTGCGGATGTTGCTTTCAGGGCGGTACTGATATTGTCTTTTTTGGAATTGAGATACACGGTTTCCGGGACCGCATATTTTCCGCAATGGGTAGCCGTTATGATTACCGGTGCGTTTTTTTTTAATTTTTTTTCATCAATGGGCTCTTCCCCTTTTATTATGGTTTCAACCATCCAGTCAAGATCGAGGATGTGCCGTCCCTGCCTGAGAATGTTTGAAAAATGGATGAAGTCGCCGGTGAGCAGCTTGGTAAAAAAGGCGTCCCTTGCCAGGTGTATCTGTCCTGCCGCATAGGCGGTGCCGGTCAGCGCGCCAGCAGATGAACCGATGATGCATTTCCACGGGAAATAGTTCCTGTCGGAGAACGCCTGAAGGACGCCGGTAAGGAATATCCCCCTCATCCCCCCTCCTTCAAGAACCAGCACTTTCTTTCCGGGAAATTTTTTTTTCGATCCAAACTTTAATTGCGAGAACAGATCACTGAATCCCATTTCAATCCTTCCTGGACGGTGAATTTACGGGAAACTTTATGATAAAGGATGTCCCCTTTTTGCTGGTTTTGATGTCAATGATCGCGTTATGTTCGCGAATAATCCTGCTGCAGATCGAGAGGCCGATCCCGGTCCCCTGGCCTTTTGTTTTCGTGGTGAAGAACGGGGACCATATTTTCTGTAGAATATCGTCGGGTATTCCCGTTCCATTGTCCTCGATATTTAAAACAACATTAGTATCGTCCGTTGTGGTCGCTACATGGATATGGCCTTCAAGGCTTTCCGATGTAAGTTTTTTTTCGATTATCGCATCGCGCGCGTTCAGTATAAAATTTACGATCATCTGTTCAAGAGAGACCGTGTTGCCATTAATCCGCGGGATGTTTTCATCGAGGATGAACACGAGATCGATGTTGTTTTTTTTGATCTGATTCTGAACCAGGTCAATCGCGTCAAGGACCACGGAATTCAGGTCCGCATTTTTCATGGTAAATATACTTTTTTTCGAAAAATTACGGATATGGTCTATTATCGAGGATGATTTATCGACCAGTGATGAAATTTTATGGAGCTCTGACACGGCCTGCAGGTTGTCGAAATCATCATAATTTATGTCATCAATCATGTTTTGTGCGATTCCTTTAATCCCGGTCAGGGGCTGTGACAGTTCATGGGCAATTCCCGTGGTTATCTCGGCCAGGCTCGCATGGCGCGACAACTGGAGGAGCTCCAGGTCTTTTTGCATGATTATTTTTCTGATCTGCTCGTTGCTGATTTTGAGGCGTGTCACGTTGTGGGTGAGCCTTTTATTCATCTCATGTATTTTTTCAAAACGGCTGGAAGCATCAATAATTCTCGTAATATAAAAAAAGAGTATTATCAAAAAAGTCACGATGTTCAGTATTCCGGATGATGCGACAATAGAAAAGGAGTCTCTTTTCAAAAAAAACAGCACGCCCACTGCTGCGATATTGCACAGGCACACTGCATATAATATATAAGCATAAAGATTGGGTTTTTTTCTGTAGCAATAAAACAGGATCAAACTCCAGCCTGCCATGTGCAGAACATAAATATTTTCAATACGGCATTCCGGAAATACCAGGTATGAAATAAAACTGAGCAGTGTTACCGCATACAGCGCGATGAATTTTTTTTCCTGAAGAGGGACTATCTGCCGGGAAAATATGAAAGCGAAGGAAAGCGGGAACAGGATCAGGCAGGCATCTGACAGTATAAAAGCACAGGTCGGCGCGGGAATATCGTTAGCTCCGAGATATAAAGGGAAGACAACAATAAGTACAATCAAAGAATGGACGATCAGGAACCAGGAGCTTCTTGTTCTGACAGAAACAACGCCGGTGGTGAATAGAATTAATTCAAAATAGAATATTAAATTGGGGATGAAGTTTGATATAATATTCATCAGGTATCGCGCGTTCGCTTTTGCATTGAGCAAGATAATTCAATACACGAATGTATGCCTTCAATGTGCAAATTGTATTTGCAAATACCGATGCTGTCAATGTAATTTGCTCAACTCCGGCAAAATGTGAGTCACGCGGGCTTTCTTTTTAATGGAGAATATTTTCTACGGAGGTGATGATATGGGGTTTAATTGCGGTATAATAGGATTGCCCAATGTCGGAAAGTCCACTATTTTTAACGCTCTTTCCGGGGCCGGGGCGCACATGGCAAACTATCCCTTCTGCACGATCGAACCGAACAAGGGGATCGTTCCCGTGCCTGACAAACGCCTGCAGGAAATAGCGCAGCTGCTGCATCGCCAGAACCCCATTCAGACACGGATAGAATTCATTGATGTGGCCGGCCTGGTAAAGGGAGCATCAAAGGGGGAGGGCCTGGGCAATAAATTTCTCGGGCACATACGCTCAGTTGACGCGCTGGTGCACGTGGTCCGCTGTTTTTTTAACGAGGATGTTGTGCACGTTTCAGGCGAGGTTGATCCTGTCAGCGATGTTGAGGTCATCAATACGGAGCTGATACTCGCCGATATCGAAGTGCTTGAGCGGGCGCGGGAGAAACTGCTCAAGCTCATCCGCAGCGGAGACAAGGAGGCGAAACATTCAATCGAAACCATTGAAAGGATCATCGCCCACCTGAACCAGGGGCAGATGCTGAAAACCCTGGAACTGGACCGTGAAGAGGAAGCTGTCGTGGCCGAGCTCGGGCTGATTACCAATAAACCGGTTCTGTACCTGGCGAACATCGACGAGAAAAACAGTCCTGAAAAGGAACTCGCTGCGCTTTCGGATTACGCCGCCGGGGAAAATTCCGAATTCATGTACATAATCGGAAACCTCGAAGAAGAAATATCGGAACTCCCTGACGAGGAGAAAATGGAGTTCCTCGGCGCCATGGGCCTTGAAGAATCCGGGCTTGACCGCCTCATCTCAAAAGCGTACAAGCTGCTGGGCCTGATCACCTACTATACCGCGGCGACCGAACTCCAGGCCTGGACCCTGAAGGAAGGGACGCACGCGCACGTGGCAGCGGGAAAGATACATACTGATTTTGAAAGGGGCTTTATCAGGGCCGAGGTTTTTAATTACAATGATCTTGTTCAGTATAAAACAGAGCACGCGGTAAAGGAACACGGCCTGGTCCGCTCAGAGGGAAAAGAATATGTCATCAGGGAAGGTGATATCGTTAAGTATCTTTTTAACGTGTGATCATTTGCCGATCGCACTCACCGGCTTTGACGCCAGGGTTATTCCCTGATCGATAGAGAAATACGCGGTTACCCTGACCAGGAACGGAGGGGATATCGCCCTTATTTTCACTTCAAATGAATTTTTATTCTGCCCGGTCAAAGCAAACGGCAGGATCGCCCAAACCGAGGACTTCCATGAATCATCATATCCTTCAATAAGCCTTTCGTTCGTACACGTCAGCATGCAGGCGTTCCCGGATATGCGGTACGCGGGCTTCTCGTTCAGGCTCTTCAGCGGTTTTATCACTTCGACTTTTACGCAGGGATTGTGTTCCATTGAAAAGCTCAGGGGAACATCCTTTGAGCCGAGTCCGGCAGTCAATGCATTATTTTTCGTGTCATACTCGTAGACAAGCAGGGGAAGTGCCGAGGGGGCCACGAGCGTGGTCCTTTCTTGTTTGCCTGACGTGAAAAAATCATATACGATGAGATTGTTGAATTTATACGGTGAAATGATTATTTTAATCGGCGATTCTTCCAGGTAATGCACGCCGCGAATTTTGCTTATTGTGAACGAGTCTGCCGTGTCGCCGTCATTGTTCAGATCGTAATTTATTCCCGCGAAAAGAAAATCCGTTTCACTGATCGAGTCATCCTCGATTTGCCCGGAGATTTTATACTGTTCCCGCGGAAGCGGCACGGTGATACCGTCCGTGTATGACCCGGTGATTCCGCTGTACTCGACGGAAAACGACGCCGTATACTCCCCGGTGCCTGTTTTTGCCAGCGACACTGAAGGGATCGTCATGGTGAATTCCGAGCCGGTGAGCAGAAAGACCGGAATCATGAGAAGCAGAAGCAGGGGGACGGCAGTTATCTTTTTCATGGGTGCCTTCTATAGTCGTTTAATGATCAATTCATTTGCGGGTTTTCTTTTTGATGACGGATGTTCGTCGGGACGGCCCAGGGCAATGACGGCCATGAGTTCGTGGTCGTTGCCGACACCGAGCAAAGCGCTGACGTCGTCTTTCCGGTTCAGGATCTCTCCGAGCCACAGGGCCCCGATGTCAAGGCTGTCTGCGGCGAGAAGGATGTTTTCAATCGCCGCGCCGATGCTCATCAGGTCTTTGTCGCGGTTGTACCCGGATGCAAGGTGAAAATACACCCCGATCGCGGCATCGCAGGCGCGGATGATCCTGCCGTATTTGGTCATGGTTGAGAGCTCTTTGAGGATGTTTTTGTCCCTCAGAATTACGAAGCGCCACGGCTGATTGTTCAGGCCGGAAGGGGCCCAGCGCGCCGCTTCTATGAGGGAGTTGATCGCCTCGTCGCTGACGTTGTCATCCGTATATTTTCGTATTGACCGTCTTTTTTTTATCGCTTTGAGCATTTCAGTGCCGTTCATAATTGTGGCCTCAGGAAAGATTTGTTTCATAAGTTTTCATTCAGTGCAAGAAAAAAAAGAAGCGGCAACTCATCTGTTTCCCGCGGCGAGCAGTTCATTGAGCCTGTTTTTTTTTGCCGAGACCCTGTCAAGATGGGTGCCGATTATTTTATGGTAATCCAGCTCGTTTTTGATTATGGAATAGCGTTCCGATTCCATAAAGCCGAGCCGGGTGGTGATTTTTACGCTGCTCGCCTTGCCGGCATATAAGCGCGCTTTTTCCCAGTAGGGCCGCGCTTCGCGGTAAAGGCCTTCGGCGATCTCGAGGCTTTTCCTGATCTCGTCGGCGAATTCGGCGTTGTAAAAATAGATGCGCTGCTTGTCATAGCGCGCGGCTATTTTCAGGTAATTGCGCATGATGAGCAGGTTGAGGTGCATGAACACCAGGTTGCGGTACTTGTAATACTCCTGCTCGGTGTCGACCTGCACCAGTGCCTCGGAAGGGTGCCTGAATTTGCAGTCCAGCGCGATCTTCAGGCGGTCGATGTTTTTGCGCAGGGAGTTTTCGTTGTAGTACTGCTTCATCCCGTAAAGCTCGTAAAAGTCTTCCACGTAGTGGGGCACGGTCTTATAGTGGAGCCGCACCCGGGGGATGTAGTCCGAGAAGGGCACGTATTTGTCTTTTTCACCGGTGAAGTACTGGTACTGGTAGTCCTCGGCGCGCAGGGAGGCCACGCACAGAAGAATTATGAATGTAATCAGCTTTTTTTTCATAAGGTGGACTTTTCATTTTTTTATCGGCATTTAAGGGAATGTAATATAGAAAGAAACAGGTGGATTCTGGTTAACCAGCGATGCCAATAAAAAACGCCCGGATTCGGGCATCGGAGTGTACTGACCATTTTGGGAAATCAGACCAGGCTAATCGGATGTCCCGCTATCTTCAGAATAGTCCCAGTTTAAGGTAGCGGCAATCACATCATCATCAGCAAGTTTTGTTATTTTTGTTTCTTTAACGCAATCGCCATTTTCAATAAATCGTATATGAATTGTCATTGTTGCCCCACCAGTTGAGCCTTCAGGATAGCCGTCAATATAAATATCTACGTGAGAGGGGTTGTTTAAATCTTTTTCATAAAAATAATAGTGTTCGTCATCATATACAATATCGTCAGATTTTATATTGTTTTCATCTTCGTCGACGCTATAATATCCATAAAATGAGTTGCCTGTTGATCTAACAGTAAACTTATATATTGAATCCGCCTCCTCCGAATCATTACATGCAGTAAACATCAGTGAAAGAATTACAAACGTTAGGACTAATGCTTTGCTCGTTTTCATGGCAATTTTCATAACCTATTCAATCTTACACCTTAAATTAAGCGATACTGGATGACCGTGTCAACACTTTATTTCATTCTCACCGCTTCCCACAGGAATTTCCCCTGAGACGTTTTATACTGGCCCTTGATGAATTTGCCGCCGATGGTGTAGGTCCCCTGGTATTTCTGCGTGAAATACGTCGGCGCGCCTGTTTTTCTCATCTCCTGAACGGTCGTCACGGAGCGGGTGAATTGTATGGTGTTCTTTCCGACGCGTATGTCCTTCAGTTTTTCATAGGAGCCGTATCCCCATTCGGGAAAGCGGATGGTGCCGTAAACAGTGTTGCCCTTGCGGGAGAGATACAGGTACCCGTTATGCCCTGACGCGTTGATCCTGTATTTGCCGTAATGCCGTATGGGCAGGTCGCCCTCATCGGGCTTCTCCTCTTCATCGGGCAGTATCTCGATCAGGGAGATTTCATCCAGGGACAGAATGGCGAAGCTGGTGCGCTCATCGTCCGCCCCCAGGGCCTTAGCGCGCGTATCATGATACGTGTCGTTTTTTAGGCAGACCATGGAGTTCCTGAACAGGAAGATCGTCCGCGCCCGGAAATATCGTGAAGAGCTGTCCAGGACCAGTGTGCTGTATGAATGCGAGGCCAGCAATAGCACAAGGAGCAACAGCAACGTGCCGATGACGATCAGCAGGGGAGAATACTTTTTGATTTTTTTTGTATCCATATTATTCCTCTTCGATGAAGAACAGTTCAACATACTCTCTCAGGGAAGTGGCATACGCAAGTTTTATTTTTGTTTCAACGGCCCATGATGAATCGGCAAACAGGGCCAGGACGCTTTTGAAGATCTTTTGCGACTGGATGATGTGTGACAGCGCGTACTCGATTTTCGGGTTTCCGCGGTTATGGCGGTCATAGAACAGTTCCTTCTGGGCCTGGTGAAGGAGCTCGTCCGCGTTTTTGTACTGCCGGTATGCCTGCACGTCGTACAGGTCGCTGTAGGAGTCGATTATGTTCAGGCATTCGGACGCCTTGTAAAAGTTGAATATCATGCTGTTGAACACGTCCATGTGCCGCCTGATGTCGTCATCCTTCGTTTGTTCGTGGAGCTTTTTGATCGCGTGATAACTTTTTCGGAGATTGAACACGATCTCGTTGAAAATGCCGCGGTTAAAGACCTCTTCGCGGCGTATCTGGTTGTACAGGTTGAACTGGAAGAAGCGGTAAAGGCTGTCATTGACCGACTCCCGTATTTTGATAAAGGTTTTTATCATGGATTCACGGGTGATCTTTTCAAGCTGCTCGTCTACCGGTTTGCGGGGTTTTTTCACCGGCTCAGGGGCGGGCCTTTTCTCCGCGGTTTCACGGCGCTTTTCATCGGGCCTTGGGGCATTGGTGAACCGGTGGCTCATCACGGTTGAATACGCGAAATTCAACACCGTCATTTTCTCATGGGCCCATTCCAGGCGCTCGCGGTTTCGGTCAGGATGGTACTGCAGCGCGAGTTTTTTATACATCGCTGATATTTCATCGTCAGTCGATGCAGGCGAAATATTGAGAAACTCATAACACTGCGCAATCTGCATGATCATACTCTGGTCAACGGGCTCCGGTATTAATAGTAATTAAATTGTCAGCTTTGAGGTAATGATTATTACATTGTTCAAAATTAATGAAATGGCAAGTAAAATTTATTTTTTGTTGACATATAAACTAATGTTTAGTATGGTATCCGTGATGATACATAGTTAATATTTGATGAAAAGGGGAAGGATTGTATGGCTGAAAATGAACGCAAGCTTACCGAGAAACAGGACCTTATTTATCAATTTATTAAAGACAAGATCAAAGAATCAGGGTTCCCTCCCACCGTAAGGGAGATCGGTGATGAATTCAGCATCACGGTCAAAGGGGCGTACGATCATATTAAGGCCATCGAAAAAAAAGGGTATATCAAAACTGAACAGAACAAGTCACGCGCGATTGTCGTTACCGGAAGCGGACAGATCGATGCGCCTTCCATAACGATCCCCCTGATCGGCAGGATCGCCGCAGGAAGCCCGATTCTTGCTCAGGAAAACATTGACGATTACCTTTCATTTCCCCAGGGGTCTTTCAGCAAGGGTGAGTTTTTCGCTCTTGAGGTCAAGGGCGATTCCATGATCGACTCCGGGATCTTTAACGGCGATGTGGCCATAATAAAGAAACAGAACACTGCGAACAACGGCGACATCATTGCCGCGCTCATCAATGAAGAGGCGACGCTTAAGCGATATAAAAACGAAAAAGGTAAAATTGAGCTCATAGCCGAAAACAAGGCGTATAAACCCATCATCCCTGACAATCTGATTATTCTCGGAAAGCTTTCCGCGGTTTTCAGGACATACTGACGTATCATTTTGTAAAGTAACCGGTGCCACATCATGTCAGCCAGAAGGGATACCGGGTGTGTCTATGGATCAAGCCTCGTCCTCAATTAAAGCAAATTCTGCCTCAAGAAACACCGTACAGGGAATTTATAATTATTCTCTGCACTGGTTTAATTCCTTTTTATTGCACTGCCACACACCGTGAACCTGAGGAATTTAATAAATGGAATAATTTTGGTTTTTGCTGCCTTCACATCGAATGGGGCTGGCGGGCCGTGAGGTTTCAGGCCAAACGGTACGCTTTCAGCGTATCGAGAAGTTTGACCCTGTTGCGCACGTCAAGCTTGTCGTAAATATGGCTTACATGAGACTTCACGGTGATCTCGCTTATGGCCAGCTCTTCGGCTATCTCCCGGTTTGTCAGGCCTTCGAGCATTTTCATAATGATCTCGAATTCGCGCCTGCTGATATCGTAGTGGGACATGAACAGCTCTTTCATGGACTCCTTTGCTATAATGAGGACGCCGATCCGGTCTCCCGAGGAATCCTTTGCTGGTGAGAGATTCGCCTGCATGAGAAGCGGGCGGGAAGGGGTAATGAAGTGAAAGCGGACGACCCGGAAATCGGTTTTTCCTGCAATGATTTCCCGGAGGGCGGAGGCCAGTGCTTCTTTTTCCAGTATAAATTGAAGAAAAAACCTTCCCTTTGTGCTGCCGGGAGCGATGCCGAGAATTTCTTCCGCTTTTTTGTTGATTACGGCGATGTGAAAGTTTTCGGTAAGCAGGATGATCGATTCATCAATGTTTGCGAGAATGTCGTCGCTCACCAGGGATGCGCTGAGGTCGAGAAACCGGTAACGGAGAATGGCCCAGGTGACGCCGCCGACGAAAATCAAAAAGGTAAGGGGCCCCAGGCCGGGCGTGAAATTTAAAATGAACACGGGCAGCACTATCTCTTCGATCACTATCAATATAAAGCTGATAGCAAGGGAGAGCGCGATCGCCAGCGCCTGGCGCTTTTCGCGTTTTCCTTCGGACCGTGCGTACCATCTGAAAAGAAGGAATATGCTGGTCCCTAAAAAGAGGAAAACCAGGAAAGAGTAGACCCGGTGCCAGGGTGATCCGAAATCAGGGACGAAAAGCCAGTACCCGTCAACCATATGAATGTTTGAAAACATGATCGGGGTATTGAGGTTGTGCGCCACTATGGCGAGGAAGGGAATGTAGAGTATATACGCGTACCGAAGCCGGAAAACGCGGGTCACGGCAATGCTGAATTGAAGCGCCCCCGGGATAAACAGTATGATGCCGATGGATCCGAAGGTTACACAGAACTTCGCGGTTTCGGGGTCGTTCGTTGAAAAGAGAAATATGCCGGATAAGGCCCACAGGGCGAGGCAGACAATGTTAAAGAAAAAGATCCTGTGAACGGGGGAGCTTTTGTCCCGCGATAACACATAGAGCCCGATGAATAAATAAAAGCTGAACAGAATTGCACAGATCAGCGAGAACAGGGCCATATGTCCTCCCGCAAATGCTTCAATGAAAAAAGGTAAAATATGAGAAATATTTCATAAAATCATACCAAAGTATGATCATTCGCCGCTCTTTTCAAGATACTTTTTACCACGAATCATGGTTTTTTAAACCAGGGTTTATCACGTAAAAATACATTATATCTGGGAGAGTTTTTATGAAATTACATCTGAAATTTGCAATGTTGTTTATCTTAATCGCGGCCCTTGCGTTTACTGCCTGCGATGACGGCGGAGGTTCAAGCGGCGGAGGAAGCGGAACTGATGAAGATGGTATTGTAAGCATAGCCGCGATAAAGGGGGTCACACCGCCGGCGTATGGCGAGACGCCGGTTACATCCATTACCGAAACAGACCAGTATACGGGTACGGTCTCCTGGGATCCTGTCGACAACCCCTTTGAAGGTGAAACGGTGTATACTGCAACCATTACACTGACCGCTAAAACGGGATTCACCCTTACCGACGTTACAGAAAACTTTTTTAGTGTTGCTGGGGCTGTTAGTGTTTTAAATGCCGCTGATTCCGGTGTGGTGACCGCGGAATTCCCGGCAACAACCTATACCGCAGGTGACATGGTAACTTACACTGCTGACGGTGTAAGCTTTAATATGGCCTATGTTCCCGGTGGCCTTACCTTCCCGACCGGCATGGCTGATGACGGCACGGACACGGTAGACGACGCCTACTGGATTGGAGAGACTGCGGTTACTTACGAGCTGTGGGAAGAAGCCTATAACTGGGCGGCAACTGACTCGGGCGGCGGTACGCGTGCTGACGGCGGTGATCTTTATTATTTTGCCAATCAGGGCCGTGAGGGTGAGGATGGTATGATAGGTGCAGCGGCAACAAACCAGGAGCCGGCAACAACTATAAACTGGCGCGATTCAATAGTGTGGTGCAATGCGCTGACCGAGTGGTACAATGCTCAAAATGGGACGAGCTATGAGTGCGTGTACACCTATTCGAGCGCGATAATCAGGGATTCTCGTGACAGCAACGCGACCGCCTGCGATAACGCTGTTGCTGGTTCAACGGCAAAGGGGTTCAGGCTTCTTACGAACAATGAATGGGATCTGGCAGCACGGTACCGGGGAACAGACACAACCAACGTGGTAACCGGCATAATAAACAGTGTAGATTTTGACGCCATGGCAATAAAATGGACAAAAGGCAATTCAGCCAGCGGAGCCACGACCTATTACAATGACAATACCAATGGATCAGGCGAGCCGGGTAAAAGCGCCAATGATTCAGTTGCGGTATATCGTTTGTATCACAATGGCACAACGTGGGTTGAAACTGGCGTAACCAGCACTGCTGAAGTAAAAAGCAAGACTGCCAATGAACTGGGCCTGTATGATATGAGCGGTAATGTGTGGGAATGGTGTTTTGATAAAGACGGCACAATTCAACGTTTAATAAAAGGCGGCTATTGGTATGGCAATGCCTTTGTTCTTCAAGTTGGTTATTATGAAGGAGGCGGCTTTTCTTCGAGGGACGAGGAAGAGGAATTTGAAGGTCTTGGCTTCCGAATAGCGAGGTCTGCGGATTGAATTTTTTGTTTTCGCCGGCAGAGCGGCTGCAATCGCCGGCTGCCGGTTGGAAACGGCAGAATTATACAATCCTGATCAAGGTCAGGTGAGAGAGACATGCTTTCAGGGAGATTTTTATGAAACTATTTATACATTTGACAATGGCGCTCATGTTATGCGCGGCACTGATTTTAAGCGCCTGTGATGATGACGGTGGTTCCGGCGGCGGTTCTGATGGATATACCCTGATAACCATTTCTGCGATTAGCGGCGTCATCCCGCCTGCCTGCGGGCAGACCCCGGCAACAACAATTACCGAAACGCCCCAGTTTGCGGGAGCAATCACCTGGTCGCCTGTGGATAGTTCCTTTGAGGGAGAGACCGCGTACACGGCAACCATTACGCTGAGCGCAAAATCTGGTTGCACGCTGACTGGTGTTTCGGCGAATTTTTTTACGGTAGCAGGGGCAACAAGCTGCACAAATGACGCTGATTCCGGCATTGTTACAGCGGTTTTCCCGGCTACCGTATATTCTGCCGGCGATATGGTAAATCACACTGCTGACAGTGTAAGCTTTAATATGGTCTATGTGCCCGGTGGCTTTACCTTCCCAACCGGTGTGGATGACGAGGGCACGGCCACGGTAGACTATGCCTACTGGACAGGGGAGGCCGAGGTGACGTACGCGTTATGGAGCACGGTTTACGGATGGGCCGCGACTGACGCGGGAAGCGGGACGCGGGAAGATGGCGGCGAGTTGTATGTTTTTGCCAATGCCGGTGTTATGGGAGACGGCACAGGAGACACGGTGCAGCACCCGGTAACATACATAAACTGGCGCGATGCCATGGTGTGGTGCAACGCATTGACCGAGTGGTACAACGCGCAGACAGGCGCGGGTTACGAGTGTGCGTACACGTATTCGAGCGCAATAATCCGCGATTCTACTGATACAACAGCCTGTGATAATGCGGAAGCGGGTGCCACGGCAAAGGGCTTCCGCCTTCTCAGCAGCAATGAATGGGAGCTTGCGGCGCGGTACCGGGACGGCACGCTCTGGGCGTATGGTGACCACGCGAGCGGCGATGACACCGGCGCCTGTTATGATGACGGAAGCACCCTGGACGGATTGGCAGTGTCCACTGTATTCGGCAATTATGCGGTTTACACCGTTAATTCAAATTCGTCAACAGCGGCAGTGAAACGCAAGACCTTCAATGCTCTGGGCCTGTATAATATGAGCGGTAATGCTCAGGAGTGGTGTTTTGACAAGAGTGGTTCCCGTCGCGTGGCGCGGGGCGGCAGTTGGGAAGGCGATGCCAGTGGATTGCGGGTAGGATTTGTCAGCACTCCGATCCCGGGCGGCGTGTTTTACACCACAGGATTCCGCATCGCGAGGTCTCAGTAATGCTTTTACGCTTTTAGCTTATCATCGAAATATTCACTTCAGGGAACCTCTATAAATTACATTTTGGATGTTCCCTTGAGGGCACAACCATTGGATAAATCAGGTTTTATCATTTTTCAGTTAATGAAAAAACCTGATTTTTAGAGGTGCCCTTCATAAAGTATACGGGGCTGTCCCAAAAAACGTTCGTTGAGTGAATTTCGTAAAGTGGATACAGTATTCCCGCTCATTTCGATACGATTTTGATATTTTTTCCATCAAAATCGCTCAATGAGCGTTACGAAATTAGTATCGAGACGACTTTAGGGACAGCCCCGCCGTTTTTTCTATAAATTAATTCTTGAAAATTAATTCGATCAATGGTTCATCACCTCTAGAGGCGAACTATGAAAAGAGCGGTAATTTTATTTCTGCTGGTCTGCCACGCGGCGGCATTTTCAAACCAGTTCCATGACCGGGCTGACCTGTTGTGGAACAAAGCCATGTCAGCCAAAAGGGACGGGAATTATACCGCGGCGATTGAAAACCTGCAACATGCTATTATTGCTGAACGAAAGAGCGGCAACATCCGCAACAGCGAATACCTGATGCAGCTCAAGGAGCTCGCTTCGCTGTATATCACAACCGGCGATTACGGGCGGGCGGTGAAGTCGTATGACATGGCACGGGAATTTTCCGTGCAGACCGGTGACCGAGCCAGTGAGGCCGAAGTCATCTTCGGCCTGGGGAAAATAAATATTCATCTCAATAAGGACGATGAAGCGCTTGAGCTGTTCAACCAGGGGCTCACTCTTGAAAAAAAGCTGGGACGAAAGGACAGGATAATAAACCTGCTTAACCGTATCGCCATGGTCCACAGAAAAAAGGGCGAGTACGACCGGGCAGCTGAAGTATACAATCAGGCGCTTGAAAATCTCGGCAGCAGCGGATTTGAGGAAAACAGGGCCATTCTCATGAACAACCTGGGCACGGTAAATTTTTACCGGGGAAGATACACTGATGCGCTCGACGAATACACCGTGGCGCTTGAGCTGGACCGGAAGAGCATGATAGCAAAGAATCTTTCTTCGGATCTGGGCAATATAGCGTCAGTATATTACGTGATCGGAAAGTTTTCGGAATCACTGGAATATTACAAAAAGGCCCTTGAGCTTGATATTAAAAATAATGACGCGGGAAAGGCTTCGCTGAGATTCTGCAGAGTGGGCGAGATCTATTATCTGCAGGGAGATTTTAACAAATCAATACAGGCTTATAAAAGCGCGCTGGAATACAAGGAGGGACCGGAGACTTCCGGCATCCGCCCGTATGTCTACAGCGGAATAGGAAAAACATACGATGCCCTGGGCCAGTTTGACAAGGCGCTTGAGTATTATCTCATGGCCCTGAAGGGGAACAGCCTGATCAGCAGGGACGACACGATAACCTCCCGTCTCAGTGATATCGGGATGCTGTACGAATCGAGAGGGAAATACGACGAGGCCATGGGCTATTTTTCCCTGGTGTTGAAATCCGGGAACGAAAAACTGAAAAACATGACCAGAAGCAACAACATGAGAAACGCCGCGAGGGTCCTGCTGCATCTGAAAAAATATGAAGAAGCGCTTGGATATATCAATCAGGCCCTTGGCATAGACCGGGAAATTAAAAATCAGGACGGGGTTGTGCGCGACCTGGGATACCTTGGCCGCTATTATTATTTGCGCGATGACTTCATTAAAGCCAGGGACACGTTCAACCAGGCAACTGAAAGCATATCGCTTTACTACACCGGGGAGCGTGCGCTCACAGAAAGCGAAAAAGAGCTGTTCATGTGGGAAATTGAGGTATCTGCCCGGTGCGGCAAGCCGGACGATGCGATCAGGGTGTTTCATAAAAAACAGCTTTTGTCATCCCGTTCATTTTTACCGGAAGAGAATTATAAACAATTGCATCAATATCTCAATGGGCCTCTCTCGACCGCCCCTGAAAATGAAGCCCTGGTAATGATCGCGAACACGGTATGGAATGAGCCGGTAATCATTTACCGTGACAGCAGGAAAACGAAATCCTATAAATTTGATAAGAAAGGCCTGGTAAAACATTTTTACACTTTATATGAAAAGCAAATTAATGAATACGGTGCAGGCGTAACGGATGCGCTGAACCTTCTTAAAAGTCCCCTTCAGGGCAGTTTTCATTATGATTTCCAGAAGATCGTTTATTATTATCTGTTTCTGCTCGCGAAGAAAGAAATTAACGCTGCAGAACAGTCTTCTATCAATAAGTTCGGAAGAGACCTGTATGAATACTTTTTCAGGCAGATTGAACGAGACCTTGACGGGATGGAATCGATTGTTTTTCAGATGGAAGACGTATTGATGTCGTTTCCCATTGAGACTCTTGTCATGGCTGACGGTTCCTATGTTGCTGAAAAATATATGGTGAAGCAGCGCTGCCTGGAGTTCCCTGAATACGCGATAAAAGAACGCGGAGATGCTTCTCTTTCCCTGTGGCCGACCCTGCCTGAATCGGGCACTGAACCGGTAACTCTTGACAGCGAACAGTACCGTGATTTTCTGAGTAACGAGATCGCGAGAAAATTAAAACTGGGCGAGGGGCTTGAAACTGAATATGCGGCATGCGGGATGACAACAGGTGGAAGCATTCCGTTTATCGATTTTGAGCAAAAAGCGATGAATTCCGTCCTTGACCGGCGCGGCGATGTAAATAAAGACGGAGACAGGGCGACAATAGACTTTCTTCACCCGGATGTTATCGGCCCGGGCAGCGTTCACCTGGGTACGATGTATTACACATCTTCCCCGCTGCCGCTGATCACGGGGATCGGCATTTCCAGGAAAAATGGTGAATTGGCCAGCATTATTAGCTTAAAAGAGCTGTGTGAGATTGGCCTCACGCCGGAGCTGATAACCGTATCGTCAGTCAGGGGAGATGCGCTTCTGTCCGGTGAGTCCACTGGCCTGCTGTGTGCCGCGCTGTTATGTTCCGGATGCAAAAGCGCGGCAGTTCCCCTGTGGCCGCTGAATGACCGGGCCCGGGCGCTTTTCCTTTCGCGCCTGCACGGATACCTCAAAGACAAAAACATGGACACCGCGCGAGCCGCGGCACTGGTGAAACGCGGTTTTATCAACCGGGCCGGGTATTCCGGCGAAAGAGATCTTTTTGAGAACGAGTCTGTGTATACTGAAACCATTAAGAAACTGTCAAACCCGCATTTCTGGGCTTCGTTTATTCTGTATGAACGATAAGAGAAGCATCATTATGGATTCCTCATCCGCGATTCTTTTATTCAAGGCGGGGATGTTTGAACTGGCCCTTGCCTGCTATACGGTTGTTATTCCGGAAAGCGTTGAACAAGAACTCACCCGCCCCGGCAGGGCAGGCGCAGATTTTTTTTCGATGGTGTGTTCGCAGGGGCTTATGGTGATATATGATGCGACAGGTCAGGGGGATGAGAATGCAGGCGGATCACCGGAAAAACTTGGCCCCGGAGAGCGGGACGCGCTTTCTCTCTATGCGCGGGGTAAAGGGGATTTTATCGTGGTGGATGATAAAAAAGCGGCGCAGTCATGCATTAAAAAGAAAATCCCCTATGTCAATGCCCTTCTTCTGGTGCGGATATTCGCTGATTCAGGCCGAATCAGGCAGGAGAGCTATTCTGCCGCGTTTGAAAAGCTTGCGCAGATTGGCTGGTATTCCCCGCGCATTGTGTCGTTTGCCCGCACCTGTGAGCGTGAAAGAATCAGTTATTTTTTTCCCTGAATCGGCACTCAATTCATCTTGCGGATGATGCCGCGGGAAATATCCGCCACTTTCCCGCTGCCGGTGAGTATCATCGCTTTTTCCAGGTCGCGCTTCAGGTGCCGCAGATAGAAGGACGTCCCTTCGGTGCCCATGCCGACCACGGCTATGGCGACCGGCCTTCCGATGAGCACCGCTTTCGCTCCAAGCGCAAGGGCCTTGAGGATGTCAACGCCCTTCCTGAACCCGCCGTCAACCAGGACTTCAATTTCCCCGTTGATTTCGCTGACGATCTCATCCAGCACGTCCATTGAACCGGCCATTTCATCGAGCACCCTGCCGCCGTGGTTTGATACGATAATGGCTTTCGCGCCGGCTTCCACCGCCATGAGCGCGTCTCCGGGAGTCATTATACCCTTGAGAATAAAAGGAAGACTTGTCGATGAGATGAGCTTTTTCAGCTCTTTGAGACTTTTCGGGCCGACAGACTGGTTCTTCATCGCCATGGTCTTAAACACGACAGCGTCAATGTCCATGCCAACGGCGATCGCGCCGCTGTTCTCGGCTGCCCTGATGCGCATGAGAATTTCCTCGTTATCACTCCGCGGCTTGAATATGGGTATGCCCATGCCGTTATTTTCGGCAATGGCCTGCAGCGCGATTTTATATTTAGTCGGGGTCGCGCCGTCGCCGACAAAGGCAATGCTTCCCGCGTTCAGACATCCCCGGATAACGGCGCGGTTATATTCGAGTTCATCAATGGCGCCGCCCATATTGGTGACAGAACCGGTAATCGGCGCGGCCATGACCGGAAGCTCAAGGCGCCTGCCGAGAAACGCGGTCGAAGTATCAGGCTCGGTAACGTCATGGATAAGTTTGGTCGTGATCTTGTACTGCCTGAGGGATTCAATATTTCTTCTGAACGATTCACCGGTTCCAATGCCGCCCATGCCCGGAACACCGGTAGGGCAGTCCCTGCCGTCGCAGTTTTTACAGACATAGCAGATTTTTTTAAATTTTTCCCTGGCTGCTGAATTAATGGTGTCAAGAGATATCTCGTTTTCTTCAATTATTTCGATGGCCAGGGCCTTCAGGCATTCACTTACCCTGGCCTCAACTTCTTTGAGGTTTTTGCCAACTGCTATGATATGCCCGGCCTTTTCAACATTGGAACGGGGCTTGACGATTTTATCTCCCGGCTTGATATTAAGAAATATTTCCTCAATACCGGTGATTTTGAGTGCTTCTTCGAGGCCGTTGATTTTTTTTACGATCCCCGGCCTGGTGATTATGGCCCTCTCGATCGAAACGCGGTTATATATCGGCTCCAGGTTGCCCGGCTCCTGGCCAAGTGCCACTTCAATGGCCGCGCGCATCAGGTCAACGCCGGTTGAAAGGGGGTAGGTGTACGCTGACATGAACCCGCCGGAGAGCCGCGCCGCGAGTTCCCCGATCATGGGCCCTTCTTTTGCGAGTTTAATGTCACCCTTCGCGGCGCCGATCGTGATTCCCAGGGCCCGTATGCCTTTTTTCATTACTTCGCATGCCTGGTCCTGAATTTTTTTAGGAAAGGCTGAAGGCATGTTATGGCCGGTTTCGACAAAATAGGGCGCGTGTTCAATTACCCTGTCGGCGATACCGGTAAAGGTAATTTCGTTGTTATACACGATCGCGTCTATGGACAGTTCGGGGCCTTCCATGTATTCTTCTATGAGGAGTTCACCGCTTGGTGAAGCGCTTTTCGCGAACTGAAAGGCGTCTGATACCTGGTTGAGATCATCAATACGCTTGACGCCCCTGGCGCCCATGTTGTCTGAAGGTTTGATCACCAGGGGAAAGCCCAGAATTTTGCAGGCCTTTTTTGCGTCGGATAAAGACCAGACCGGCAGAAAATTGGGGGACGGCACGTCGTTTTCCTTAAAACGCATCCTCATTTTGATCTTATTGGTTGCTGCTTCGGCGTCTTCGAATTTTATGCCGGGAAGGTTGAGGGCGTTGGCCACAGCAGCGACAGTCATTGACGCATCGGTGCCGACAGTCAGCACCGCATGGATCGGGGTCATCTCGTTCTGGGATTTGGCAACACGCACCGAGCCTTCAATGTCGCGGGTGCTCATGATTATGGGAATATCGGCATCTTTCATGCCGATGGCATCAGGATTGTAATCGGTAACGATAACCTGGAGCCCCATCTTTTTGGCGGTTGTGATCACCGGGACCTGTAAGAGGCCGCCGCCTATAATCATGATAGTTTTTTTCATTGTTTTACTCCATGGTCAGAGCTTATGCATTATGTCACATAATATACAGGGTTTGAATAATAAGTCAATCCTTAAATTACTTCACGGGAGGGTAGCAAATTATTTTTAGGGGCAACCGTTTCATAACACCATACTGCTACCCACGGGAGAGTCAGAATTTAAGTTTTTGATAAAATACTATTTAAGTTTGTGAGACAGATAGAAAATTATACTGTTCAACTGAGCATCAGAACCCATTAAAACCGAATTAAGAAGTTAATAAAGAGCAATTCCGCCAGGCTGTATATTAATAGTGAAAATCGCTTGAAAATAATATTTTCGTGATAAAATATGACAAAGCAGGGCCTTAGGAGGACGTATGGACAGGAACCTTACACTTGAAGCAGTGCGCCTTACTGAAGCCGCGGCTCTTTACGCAAGCAGATACATGGGTAAAGGGGATGAAAATACTTCATATTTCTCCGCAACTGAGGCAATGGCCAGAGTTTTTTCCACGATTGAAATCAAAGGTTTGATTGTTATTGGCTCTGACGAAGAAAGCAGTGAATTGATAGACGGAACTTTTGTGGGCACGGGGACCGGGCCGGAACTTGACCTCGCGGTAAAGCCCCTTGACGGGAAAAAAACATGCGCCATAGGAGGATATAACGCACTGTCGGTAATGGCAGTCGGCCACAGGGGCTCTTTTTTTAAAACGCCGAAATTATACATGGAAAAAATTGCCGTTGGCAAAGAAGCGAAAGGCGTTGTTGACATCACACAGCCGGTTGACATCAATATCAAAAGGGTCGCCAGGGCAAAGGGAAAATATATTGAGGATATAACGGTCTGCCTTCTGGACAGGGAAAGAAACAACGCGCACGTACAGCAGATCAGAAAGACCGGAGCAAAAATCAAGTTTATCCGCGACGGGGACATCTCGGGGGCTATCTCCACTGCCCTTGAAGACAATGCCATAGATATCCTCATGGGCATAGGAGGGGCAAAGGAAGGTGTTTTAGGCGCTGCTGCCTTGAAGTGTCTTGACGGAGACATGCAGGCGCGGTATATATATCAAAATGAATCCGAACGGACCCTGATTCGTGATCTCGGTGAAGACCCTGACAGGATTTTTTCAATCAGCGATATGGTTACCGGGGATGATATAATGGTCTCGGCAACCGGGGTTACCGATGGGCTGATTCTTCCCGGGGTCAGGTATTTTTCAGGAGGCGCGAAAACGAATTCAATCGTTATCCGCCATAAAACGCATACCCTTAGAACGGTTCAGGCCATTCATCATTTTGACTACAAACCGATTTTTTAACTGATCTGAAGACGCCCCATGAAAAGCTATGGTGACATGAAAACCGAAATTTCCTTAATCAGCTCAATCAATAGAAAAATTAATTCCGGGATGATCCTGCCGGACCTGCTGGAATCGATAATGGATGTCGCCAAGGAGCTGGTCAATTCTGAAGGATCATCCCTGCTGCTCACTGACCCGAACACGGGAGACCTCGTTTTTAATGTTGTTGTCGGTGAAAAGGGAGAAATCATTCAGGGCCAGCGCGTTCCCCGGGGAAGGGGGATAGCGGGAACGGTCGCTGAAACAGGGAAGCCCATTATGGTCAACGATGTCCAGAAGGACCCGAGGTTTTTCAACGAGATTGACCAGAAGTCGGAATTCCAGACGCGCAATATACTCTGCCTGCCCATGATTGTCATGGATGAGCTCGTCGGTGTCCTGGAAATAGTGAATGCCAAAATAAAAAATGAATTCGATGAAGTTGATTTCCAGAAAGCCCAGTACATCGCGGACCAGGCGGCGCTTGCCATCACCAACAGAAGGCTTTATGATAATCTCACCAAGAGGATTGATGAATTATCCGCGTTATATAAAATCTCACAGGCAATAGCGCAGTCGACCGCTGATGAAGACATCCTTACCCATATTATTGAGTCCCTGGCAAACTCAATGGAGGTTGAAAAGGCGTCCATTATCATTTATGATGAACAGACCGGGGAGCTGAAGATCGAGGCCGCTCGCGGGCTTCCCGAGTTTGTCGGTGTCGGATACAAGATTGACCCGGAAAATTCAATCGTGGGCCGGGTTTTCCACAGCGGGAAACCCCTTATGGCCGGAGACATTGAAAAGGAAGAAACCAGGCATGTTCTCGCCCGCGATAAGGACTACAAAACCGATTCTTTTATCTGCATCCCCATCATCTATAAAAATAAAATAATCGGGGTGCTCAGCCTGACGGACAAAAAAAACAGGGAAAAATTTGATTCCTTTGACCTGAGGGTTTTGACCACCGCAAGCAGCCAGATCGCCGAGACCTTTCAGAGTGTTCAAAACAGGCGGTACGCGGAGATACAGAAAAGGCTTTCCAGGGAAATTGAAATCGCGTCTGAAATCCAGAAGAAAATCCTTCCGAAAATACCGGAAGAATACAGGGAGCACCGGCTCGGCGCGTATAACAGGCCGGCAAAAGAAGTCGGCGGCGATTTTTATGACTTCTATAAATGTGACGCGAACAAGTACGCGGTGCTCGTTGCCGACATATCAGGCAAAGGCATCCCCGCGGCGATATTTATGGGGTCAGCGAGAAATATTATAAGGGCCGAGATGAATGTCGACACCATGCCCTCCCATCTTTTGAAAAGCACCAACAGTCTGATCTACAGAGAGTCTGAATTCGGCATGTTCGTAACGCTTTTTTATGCGGTAATCGACTCGCATAATAAAATCGTTACGTTCGGCAGCGCGGGCCATGACGACCAGATGCTGTTCAGAAAGAGGACGAAAGAGGTGGTGAGGCTCAACGCCAAAGGTACCGCGCTGGGGATCGTTGAAGACCAGGAATTTGAAGAGAAGGTCATCATGTATGAACCGGGTGATTTTCTTGTGATGTTCACTGATGGAGTCATTGAATGTCTTGGCGGAAGAGATCTTGACATTGAAAAAGGCGAGGTGCGCCTCGCTGAGCTTTCTTTCCGGTATATTGATGAAGGGCCGCAGGCGTTGATAGAACATTTGAAACAGGATCTTGACAACACGTCGGTTGAACGCGATTTCAGGGATGATTTTACCATATTTGCCATCCAGTTTTAAACAATCATCAGTCTTTAATAACCAGTGCTGTGTCAACTCCGCTGTTTAATAAAGGGAGCATTTTACCGATATTGAAAAAATTGTTGTTGAGGATTCTACAGGGACCTTTACAATAAAGTATATCTGACAGGATGTGATGAGCGGTACTGCCAGGGCAGTTGCATCCGACCGGCAGCGGATATCGTGAGCGCGGCTTGCTTTATAAAAGGGAAAAAACATGAAATTTGAATCTTTGAATGATCTCCTCCTCGCCATTTATGATGAGATTAAAGCAGTTAATGAATACAAGGACGTGTATTCAATCCCGTTGAGCGATTCTTTTTACGAAGAGCTGACGAAAAAATTCAGCCTCATCCCTTTTAACATCCCCACGCTCATACAGATACTGGTATCATCGAATTATATTTTTTCCTTTGATGTCGTAAAAGAAGACAGGAAGAATAAAATAAGGCGTATTGAGGGCTATGTTGTCACCAAGGGAGACATCATCAGCACGCTGAAAAGAGTATATGAGGACGAACTGGCGTCTCTTTACGCAATCGAGTTCAACAAGAAACTGACCGGAGACCGGGCGGTTGAAATGTTTTCACCGCACATGGAAGAATATAACAGTCAGCCCATAGGCAGGATCGGCTCCATCGCCTATCATCTCACCCAGCTGGCACGCGTCCTTGAATGGGACATCATGAAGTATTCACAGAAACGCCAGGAGGAATTGCTGGCCGGGGAAATTGAATCATCCCCCCCGATTGATTCTTTTGTGACCGAACAGAAGGATGATGTTCCCCGAAGCGGGCCCGCTGCGCCGCGCCGGACCGAGACCGTGGTAAAGAAAAAAATTATGGACCCGGCAGAATACGAAAAGTTCCTCAACTATTCGAGCAAGAATTCCTTTGAGAAAACCATCGGCCTGTACGGCATCGAGTTTTACACCAAGGTCTGTTTCAGGGACTACAAATTTTCACTGATCCAGAGCCATATCGAGTCAGGGGTCATCCGCAGGAAGGACGACCTCGTTGCCATAAAAAAACTTCTCATCAAAGAGCGGGCAAGCGCTGACAAGGACATGAAGATCCAGGAATATGCCGCTGAAATAAACAGGCTCGAAAAAGTAATCAACGAAAAACTGAAATCCCTCGAACACGGTTCCCAGAAGTGAAACACATCGCCGTCATAGGTGGCGGAGCGTCAGGATTGATGGCGGCCTGCTTCGCCTGTGGCGAAAGCCGCGAAGTTGTCCTCTTTGAAAAGCAGAAAAAACTCGGACGCAAAATTCTGGTCACCGGCAACGGGCGGTGCAATATCAGCAACCGCTTCATTGATCCGGTGCGGTACCATGGAAAGAACCCTTTGTTCGTGAACAATGTGTTTGCCCGCTTCAGCCCCGACGACACCGAAAAATTTTTTTTATCGATAGGGATTCCCTTCAGGGAAGGAAAGGACGGCAAGCTGTATCCGGCATCGCTGCAGGCATCGGCCGTGGTCTCGGCGCTCGAGTACGAGGTGCACCGGCGCGGGGCGGATGTCAGACTGCATCGGAGAATTGACCGCATCGAGCAGAAGGGTGCGAAGTTCCTGCTCGTCACCGCGGGGAAAGAAGAATCTGTTTTTGATGCAGTGATACTCGCCGCGGGCAGCTGCGCCTATTCTCCGGTCGGCGCGTCAAAGATAGGATACGCGCTTGCCGAATCGCTTCAGCACCGCGTGGTCCCGTGTTTTCCCGCGATACTTCCCCTTAACATTCTTGAAAAGAACATCCGCCGGCTCCAGGGGATGAAATGGGACTGCGGGGTTGCCGTGGTCCACAACGGGGCTGTCGTGGCGCGTTCAGAGGGTGAGCTTCTGTTTACCGGGTACGGCCTTTCGGGGCCGGCCGCGCTTGAGGTCTCCCGCGCCGCAAACGAACTGGTCCTCAGGGGCGAAGTTCCCGATATAACGGTTGATTTTTATCCGGAGCAATCCGAGGATGACCTGTCCGCAACGATTGAGGGCCTGCTCTCCGACGGGGGGAAGACCCTGGCGTTCGCCCTGTCCGGCATCATGAATGAACGGCTGCCCCGGGTGCTGGGTGAGTTTGCCGGCGTTGACATGGAAAAAAAGGCAAGCCGGGTGAGCCGAGCGGAAAAGAAGGCCCTGGCAGGCGTGCTCAAGCAGTTGACACTGACGTCCGGCGGGCCGCGGGATTTTTCAGAGGCCGTAATTGCCGCGGGAGGAGTGGACGTCAGTGAAATAAATCCGGCGACCATGGAATCAAAGAAGGTAAAGAATTTGTATATTACCGGCGAGCTTCTCGACATAGACGGTGACAGCGGAGGGTTCAATCTGCAGTTCGCCTGGAGCACCGGGGCCCTTGCCGGCATGGCGCAGCACTGATATGGCACTCCCTTTTTACACTGAAATCAGCGTGTATTCATATAATGCCGGGGCGTTTTCCCCGGTGAAGCTCAGCGTTAACGCCGAATATCCTGTCGCGGTGTTCGTCAACGGGGAGCCGGTCGCGACCATCGCCTGCTCCGGGGCGGATGTTCATGAACTGGCCGTGGGCTTTTTAATGGCCGAGGGCATTATCAAGGGGTATGAGGAAATCAGCGCCCTTGATTTCAATGAAGACACGCTGACCATTGAAGCTGCCCTCGGGAACACCGAAATTTTTCCGGGGCAGTTCAGCACGGCACACATCGTGACCGGCGGCGGAAGGGCGAAAAGAAACATCCCCCCGAAAAGTCTTGTCAGAAAAAACAACCCCACCGTTGATGCCGACGTTATATGCAGGGCCATTGATGAATTTCTTCACAGCTCCGCCATGCATGAGCTGACCCATGGCGTTCATTCGGCAGCCCTGTACCGCATCAGCGGAGAGAAAATTATTTTTTACGACGAGATCGGGCGGCACAACGCGATTGACAAGGTAATCGGCCGGGCGGCCATGAATTCTGTGGGCCTTGACAACAGCATGCTGCTGTCAACGGGCAGGATTTCAAGCGAGATCGCCATGAAGGTGATCCAGTGCGGGGTGCCGGTTTTCATCTCACGGGCGTCCCCGACTGATTACGCGGCGTCACTGCTTAAAGAGTACAATGTGGTTTCGCTGTGCAGGGCACATGAAGACCGCTTCCTGATCATAAACGGAAGGGAGAACATCGTCAGAACATCATCATGAAGCCGTCAATGTTTGATATCCTCAGGCAGGTTTCCTGAAGTTCGGTGTCCGAGGTAAAAACCGCGCGTATGGTGTAAGAAACGAATTTTGAGTTGCTGCTCTCCTTGTACATGATGGAGCCTTTAATGCCGGCAACGGAAAGGCTCTCCTCGATTTCAACCAGAACGTCAGTCCTTTTTTTAAAGACCGATTTGAAGGTAAGCTCTGCCGGATACTGTATGTCTTTTTTTTGCATGATCTTCCCGGTTAATTATTGGTGAACACACCGGCGCTTCATGGTTTGCTGAACGATGAACGTCCGCCGTTGCGACGGCGGACATTTTTTGTTCGTGTTACTTCGGTATTTTTTTATAATCTTCAAGAAACTGCGCGACCCCTTTGTCGGTCAGGGGATGCTTCACGATGTTTTTAAATACCGAAAACGGAATCGTCGCGATATCGGCCCCCATGAGCGCCGCGTACTTAATATGCAGAGGATTGCGTATGGAAGCCACAATAACTTCGGTCTCAAAGCCGTAGTTGCCGTAAATCGTCACGATTTCTTCGACGATATCCATGCCTTCGCTGCTGATATCGTCAAGGCGCCCCACAAACGGTGAAATAAACGTCGCGCCGGCCTTGGCCGCCATAAGGGCCTGCACTGAATTAAAGCAGAGCGTGACATTCGTTTTGATCCCTTCTGAAGAAAGCGTCTTGACCGCTTTGAGGCCTTCTTCTATCAGCGGTATTTTGATGTTTATGTTGTCGCCGATTTTGGCCAGCTCTCTGGCCTCTTTTATCATCCCCACATATTCAAGGCTGATAACCTCAGCTGAAACGGGCCCGTCAACCGCCTTGGCGATCTCGGTCAGCACCTCTGTGTACGGTCGCCCGATTTTGCTGACCAGTGTGGGGTTGGTTGTGACTCCGTCAAGAATGCCCACTTCTTTCGCCTTTTTGATTTCGTTGATATCGGCTGTATCAATAAAAAATTTCATGTATTACCCCGCTTGATTGTAGTGCACTGTTGGTTAATGCGAAAACACGGTCAAGAATGTATTATGTCAGCATACATTATGTCAAATATTTTATTGCATGATTTGGGGGTCAGAGCAAAATATGCGGGGTCAGAGCAAATATTGGGGTCAGAGCAAAATATGCGGGGTCAGAGCAAATATTGGGGTCAGGGCAGATATTGGGGTCAGAGCAGATATTGGGGTCAGGGCAAATATTGGGGTCAGGGCAAATATTGGGGTCAGGGCAAATATTGGGGTCAGAGCAGATATTTGTCCCCCTTGTAGGGTACGGTCGCGACCGTACCCTACAAGGGGGACGACCGTACCCTACAAGGGGGACGACCGTACCCTACAGGGGGGCGACCGTACCCTACAGGGGGGCGAAAAACAATTAATCTTGACAATCACGGCCCCATACTGTGGCATTATATGACCGCGAGGGCAATATGCGTGAATCCGTGAGAACAATAGACACCGGGACATTAAAAGAACCGATAATTTCAATGATCCATGAGGCGAGCTTTACTCTTCTGCCGGAAATCGAGGGCATGTTTTCGACCCTTGCCGCGCAGGAGACCGTTGAAAAGGCGGCGATGACCATGAATATTCTGCTTGAAAACGCGGCCCTTGCCCGGCAGGAGAGCATCCCCCTGTGCCAGGACTGCGGTTCCGTGTCGGTATTTATTGAAGCCGGCCATAACATCTTTTTTACGGGAGAGCCCCTGCCAGCGGTGATTGACGATGCGGTAAAAACCGCGTACGAGCGTTTTTGCCTGCGAAAGTCGATAGTGGCCGATCCCCTGCGAAGGGCCAATACAGGCACGAACACCCCGGCGTTTACGCACCTGGACATCGTGCCCGGCGACAGGCTGAAGATCAGCGTGTACCTGAAGGGCGGCGGGTCAGAGAATATGACGTATCTGAAGATGTTCAGGCCGACCGACCCGGTTGACGTTATTGTTGATGATATTGTGCGGGCCGTTGCCGCAGCGGGCCCGAACCCCTGCCCGCCGCTGTTTCTGGGCGTGGGTATCGGGGGGACGGCGGACGTGGCCATGATCAACTCCCGTAAAGCGGTGATGCGCGGTATCGGCACCCGGCATGCCGACCCCTTTTACGCGGAATTCGAGGACGTGCTGCTTGAGCGGCTGAACAGGACCGGGGTCGGCCCCCTGGGCTTCGGCGGAAAGAGCACGGTCGCTGCGGTGTTTATCAGAGAAGCGCCCGCGCATATCGCGACGTTGCCGGTCGCGCTTAACATGAACTGTCATTCTCTGCGGTACAGGATTGTTGATATATGAACGTGTGGAAAAAACTCGAGTTGCCCGCGGGCAGGGACACGCTCAGGGGCATGCGCTGCGGCGATATGTACCTTCTCAGCGGCGTGCTGTACACGGCCAGAGACAAGGCGCACCAGAGGATCGCCGAAATGGCGGCCAGGGGCGAGCGGCCACCGGTTGAGCTCAAAGACCGCTTCATCTATTTCGTTGGCCCGAGCCCGGCGCCCCCGGGAAGGGTGATCGGGGCCGCGGGGCCCACGACATCGTCGCGCATGGACCCTTTCACGGCTGTTATGCTTGAGCAGGGCGTTTCCGGGTTTATCGGCAAGGGAAAGAGGAGCGCGGAAACGCGCGACCTGCTCAGGAGGAACGGCGCGGTGTATTTCAGCTCGTTCGGCGGGGCCGGCGCGTACCTGAGCAAACGAATCATTACCGCACAAGTTGTTGCCTTTGACGATCTGGGGCCAGAGGCCATATTTCGGCTTGAGGTCAGCGATTTTCCCGTTATTGTTGTCAATGATACCCTCGGCGGAGACCTGTATGAACAGTCGCTTCAGCAATGAGGATGAGTTCGCCGCGTTCAAGAAAGAGCTGAGCGCAAGGCTCAAAGACCGTGAAACGCGCCAGCTTGACAACCCCGGATACCGGCCCTCGGCCGTAAACATCCTTCTGATGAACCGTGAAGGGGAGCTGTGCGTGCTGCTGACCAAGCGCACTGACAAGGTCTCGACGCACAAGGGGCAGATATCGTTTCCCGGCGGCGGCTATGACGAGGATGACGCCGATATCCTGGCAACGGTGTACCGGGAGACGCGCGAGGAGGTCGGCATCCCCGCTGAAAAGATCGAGTGCATCGGCAGGTTCGACGATTACATTTCACTCTTCGGATTTCATATCGCGTGCTTTGTCGGCGCCATCCCCTATCCCTGCGAGTACGATTTCAACGAAGAGGAGATCGACGACTATGTCGAAGCGCCCCTTTCGGTCTTCATCGAGCGGAAGTATGACCGCATCGAGCACTACAACATCAAGGGCCACGACATCGAGGTGTACCACTATTACTACAACGGGTACGAGATCTGGGGGCTTACCGCGCGCATCCTCACCGATTTTGCCGTCAGTGTGCTGAAAGACTGAGGGGCCAGTGTGGTCTCTTAAGATCACGAGCCCGTTTTTCCGGGGAAGGATTGACCGGTGTGAGAAAATTCCTGTGAAATAGAGGATAGGCTTTTATACAAAAAATAATTATTTGCTTGATTTACTGAATATTTTTCACTATATTTATTTTTAAAACCACACGAAAATAGTGTACACAACTAAATGGGTGTTTGTTATGCTTAAAAATATTACCTTGAGCGCTGATGAGGATTTAATTAAGAAGGCGCGTAAAAAATCACAGAAAGAAAACACCACCCTCAATGAGAACTTCAGGAAATGGCTTTCCCGCTATGTTTCTTCGGATAAAGAAAACTTTGATTATTATGAATTCAAATCCGGCTTCAGGCATGTAAAAGCGGGAAAAACGTTTTCCAGGGAAGAGCTCAATGAACGATAAGTTCTTTATTGATACAAATATTTTTATTTATTCATTCGACCCCAAAAATCCCTTGAAACAGAAAATCGCCGATGACCTCATTCAAAAGGCCGTTACTTCAACAAAAGGCTGCATAAGTTTTCAGGTGATACAGGAATTCATTAATGTCGCCACAAGAAAATTTTCCGTCCCATTGACCGCTGCCGAATGTAATAGTTTTTTGGTTACAGTTTTCGAGCCTCTGTGCGAAGTCTCTTCAAGTATTGAGCTCTACAGGAAGGCTCTTGAAATCAGTGATGCCTGGCGTTACTCTTTTTATGACTCGTTGATTATTGCGGCAGCTATAACGGCGAATTGTGGCATTCTGTATTCTGAAGACATGCAGCATGGGCAGAAGATTCAGGGCCTGACTATCAAAAATCCTTTTATAACATTATAGTAATATCAACGTGTATATTGCTTTTTTTTAGCCGGTCTATGTGTCGGCTATATTCGCTCTGTATACATTTTAGTTTTAATGGTGATTTCACATCCGAACCCTTTGTTATGAATAAATGCAATATCCCCGCCGAGTTGTTTTCTGATAATAGTCGTAATAAGGGTTATTCCCAGGGTCGGTGCTGTCTCAGGATTGTAATCTTTCGGCAAGCCAATACCGTCATCACTGTAATTAATAATAATAGTGCTCCCGTCTTGAAACGCCTTCAAATGGATTTCACCGCTCCGGCCGTCAGGGTAGGCGTGTTTTATGGAATTCGTTACAAGTTCATTAATTACGAAACCCAGGGGAATTGCCGTGTCAATGGAGATGGGAATATCTTCAACAGTCTGGTGAAACGTGATTTTTCCTGAAAGTAATTTATTGTTATTGCCCGTGAGATCAATGATTCCGGCCATGTAATCGCGAAGATTGATATTGGTCAGGTCCCTGGCCTGGTAAAGCTTTTCATGCACGAGCGCCATTGTTTTAATCTTGCTTTCTATGTCGGCAACGATGCCCTTTGCGAGATCGTCATCAATATTAAGCATTTTTAAATTCAGCAGGCTGCAGATTACCTGCATGTTGTTTTTTGTGCGATGGTACAGCTCCCTGAGCAGAATTTCTTTTTCCTCCAGAGAATTGCGAAGAGAATCCTCTGCCTGTTTGCGTTTTGTAATGTCCCTGACGATGCCTTCAACTCCGAGGATGGTGCCTTTTTTGTCCCGGTAATAATGGGAACTTGATGAAGCCCAGATATGGGAGCCGTCTTTTTTTATAAGCTCTATCTCGACATCTTCAATGAATCCGTCTTTTTCTATTCTGGCGAGCATGATTGTGCGCTGTTCCGGATACCGGTAGAGATCTGAAATATTAAAGCGTAAGATTTCCTCTGTTGTATATCCCAGGAGTTTTTCCACTGATGGAGACACCAGTATCAATTTTCCTTTTATGTCTGTCCGGTAAAATGTATCCTGAATATTATTAAAGAGATTAAGATATTCATTCAGGCTCTCCTCAAGCTGTTCCTTGCTGGTTTGCAGCTCTTCCCTGGTCTGGTTGATTTCTTTAAAATTTAATGCGTTCCTCACTGATATCGCGGCCTGCGATGAAAGCAGTTTCAGGATTTCGATGCGCTCGGGGGTGAATATGTTGCTGACCTTGCTGTTTTCAAGGTACAGAATGCCCGCTGCTTTCTTTTGCTCGACAATTGGCATGCAGAGAATTGATTTAGGGCGTTTGTCAACGATGTATTGGTCTCTTACGAACATTCCCTCGGAAACGGCGTCATTCAGTACAACTATTTCCCGGGTACGTTTTACATAGTTTATCACTGATTCCGGATAGGAGTTCTCTGGATGGTTCTTTGCCGGGTGGAGAGTGACACTGATCCCATCAGGTTCATGGCGGGCGTCAACGATGATTCCGCCATGATCTTCAATCACCAGAGACCCGTTGAGTGCGCCGGCGTTTTCTATAAGGATTTTCATCAGTTTGTCTAGAAGGCTGTCGATCTGGATCTCTCCTGAAATGGCCTGGGATGACTTGATAATGCTCGTAAGGTCAACCAGATCAGCAACGGAAGTCAGCGCCCTGGCCCGCGGATCTCTTTTAATTTCACTGTTCTGCTTTTCGTTTTTTACGGAATCGACTTGCCGGCTTTTACTGATTATACCGGCATATCTCTCTTCAAGGTCATGGACTTTCCCCTCGGCGCCCCATGTGCGATAGGCTTCAACTGCGTCCTCCAGGTAGACGCCCGCGATTTTTTTTCTTCCACCGGCGAGGTGAAAGGCCCCGGCCAGTTCATTGGCGTGCGCGGCAATGATCGGGTGACGGTTTTTTAAAGCATCCATGATCGACCGGTCATAGAGGTTCATTGCCTCGATGTCATGACCCGCTACTCGCTCCATTTCGGCCATAATGAGAAGGTACCGGCATTGAAAATTTTCGGGGCAGCTGTTCATCCACCTTTTAAACAGCTTTTTATTCCGTTCAAGCAAATCGAAATATTTCTTTTTTTCATCTTCTCCAGCGGAGCAATAGACAGCAGTGAGAACCAGTGATTGATACAGGTAGTGCTCAGTGGCGAGGAATGTGGTATTGTGAAGCGAAACCGTCTTTTCCGATTCTTCGGACGCGGCCAGTGCCTCCCGGTTTTTACCCATCAGAAAGAGCACTTTTGCTTTATTAAGATAATAGTGGGCGACTCCAAGCATGTATTTTATTTCCTGCATTTTTTGCAGTTCTTCCTGTTCATTATAACCGCTGTCGCTGAATGATCCTTCCCCGTCTGTCCTTCCCATAAGGGAGAATATAATCTGCCGCGTCAGGCGCTGCCTCGCAACCCACGTAATGTTTTTTACTTTTTCTGAAAAGACTATATTGGCCTCGCATTCGGCAAGAACTTCTGTCAGGCTCATCTGGCCTGAAATCATCCTGTTTATAACGGCCACTCCGGCTGCAAAGGCGCTGAAAAGAAAGTCCCCATATTCCCTGCCGAGAAGATGAGATTTGTCCAGCATGGGGAGGCTCGTTTCGATGTGTTGCTTCCAGTGATTGATGAACGTCGAGAACATGTAGTATAATCTACCGTCAAGCGCCCTGTTCCCGATTTTTTGATTGAGCCGGATCGCCAGTCTGCCGAATTCAAAGCCCTGATCGTATAACATCATCATGTTCTGGCATTGCAGCGCACCGAATGTCACGTACCCGACTGATGATTCAGACGTATTCCCGTGCAGAAGGGAAAGCTTCAGCATTTTCAAAATAACGAGAATGAACATGTTCGGGCTGAAAAAATATGCGGGGACCGAAAGTTCCACGAGCGCTTGTATTTGCGAGTTTATCAGCTGATCCTTGACGAGAGGCAGGTCGAGCACCTCCTCGATGTTCAATCCGGCAAGGATTTTTTGTACATCCGCCAGGTCTGACGTAATCTGGGGCATGAGGGATTCCGGCCGACCGTCGATCATAATACCCAGGAGCTTGAGTGATTCAATTCCGATTTCCTGGGCCTCAACGTGTCTTCCGGTCAGGGTATACAGGGTGACCCGGGAAGCGCTGATCTCACCGCGATCGATATCTGTTGCTGCTTTTTCCATGACAAGTCTGAATATTTTTTCAGATTCTTCCAGGTCGCCCGCCAGATACAGGAAATAGGACATTTCACGGAAAATATCGAACATCAGGCGATAATGATTTTCCCATCCATGACCGGAAAGAACATTGATGCCGGTAGAGAGGAATCCGCACGCCTGAGTGTAGGCGGCTGAAGCTCCTGCTTTTTTGCCTGCGGTCAGGCTGAGCGAGGCAATTGCCAGCTTTTCTTTATCATCGGTCAGCAGGTCAATCCCTTTTCCGAGCTGGGTCAGGACCTCGAAAATCCGGTTTTCCGTTTCTTCGGGTTTCATGTTTTGCAACATCGCGCGCCCAATGTTCAGGTGGATTTCTCGGATATCTCTTTTCACGAGAAGGGCGCGGGAGGCCTCCTGTATGCGGTCGTGAAGGAACCGGTAATAACCCGGTTTTTCATGCCTTCTTTCAATGTCATGGATCTCTTTTACGGGAAGCAGAAACCCTTCCCTGATCGCAACAGACAACAGGTTTATTGTTTCCTGGGTCGGCGCTTTTCTGATTTCCGCGAGAAGGGACGCATGGAAGGTGTTGCCGATGCAGGAGGCGAGGCTGAGTATTTCGCGCACGTCTTCAGGCTGATGGTTCAGCCGGTCTATCAAAAGGTCGATTATATTGTCCGTCTCGCCGAGCCGGACAATTTTTTCCAGTTCCCATTCCCAGGCCCCTTTTTCAGTGTTGAACCATAAAAGTTTTTCCCGGTAAATTTTATTGATGAACTCAATGACAAAAAAGGCGTTGCCGCCAGTTTTCATTATAACAAGCTCGGTAAGGGGCAGCACTGCTTCCAGAACACTGGAGAACATATCAGTGCTCAGTGCCTGGATGTCATTGCTGCTGAGCGGCCCCAGTGTATATGTTTCCATGCGGACGCGGGCTTTGTTCAGGTTTCCCAGTGCTTCAAGGAGGGGATGCCCGGTCCCGGTTTCCTCTCCGCGATAGGCGCCAACCAGCAGGAAAAAACTGCAGTCGTCGTCAATAAGGACGGTTTCCATCAATTTGAGCGAGGCCGTGTCCGCGTTATGAAGGTTATCAAGAAACATGATAAGGGGATGTTCCTTTCTCGTGAAGACCTTTAAAAAAGCCGTGAAAAGCATGTCAAAGACGTTTTTAGTTTCCATCGGACCGAGCGGTGGCACAGGGGACTGCGGTCCCACGATCAATTCCACCTCGGGAATTAAATCAATGATGATCTGGCCATTCATCCCGAAGGCGGAAAGAAGCATGGATTTCCATTCAGTGAGTTTTTCCCTGTTTTCGGTCAATAATTGTCTGATAAGTCCCCTGAATGCCTGGATAATAGCGCTGTACGGTATATTCTGCTTGAGTATGTCATACTTTCCTTCAATAAAAAAAGCTCCTTCAAAAACGACATCCCTGAATGCATCATGGACAAGGGATGTTTTGCCGATCCCGGCGCTTCCGCTGATAAAAACAGCTTCGCATACGCCCTGTGAAATGCGTTCATGGGCTTTCTTAAGAGCTGTTTTTTCATATGTTCTGCCATATATTTTATGCGGTATATTCAGCAATTCGGGAACATCTTTGCCACCTATTTCAAAATCCTCAATTTTTCCCTCTGATCCAAGCTTCAACATGCATTTTTCGAGGTCGTACTTAATGCCAAAAGCACTCTGGTAACGGTCTTCGGGATTTTTCGCGAGGAGCCTGGCCACTATATTGGAAATGACTTCAGGGACCAGCGGATTAATTGAATTAAGGTGTTCGGGAACCCTGGCCATATGGGAATATATAAGCTCCATGGGCTCATTTGACTTGAAAGGCGGTTCTCCCCCAAACATCTCGTACAAGGTGATGCCCAGGGAATAGAAATCTGACCGGTAATCAGGCACCCTGTTCATGCGTCCAGTCTGTTCGGGGGATGTGTACCTGAGAGCTTCCGGCTGCATGTTCATGCTTTTTTGCTTACCGGTTCTGCAGAAGCGCGAGCAGGCTCTGTCGATAATTTTTATTTTTCCGGTTTTTTGATTTACGATAATACTGTGAGGCGAAATGTCCCCATGAATGATCGCTTTTGAGTGCAATCGGCCCAGGATGTCAGTTGCTACTATGGCGACATGGAGCTTGTCCTTTAAACCGATTGACCCTGCAATTATAATTTTTTCAAGAGAGACCCCGTCAAAATCTTCCATGATCAGGGCAATGCCGTCATCAAGTCTTTCAATGCGGTATATTGTAATAATACCTTCAGTTGATTTTTCAGCGGATGTTTCCAGCTCTTTGGTAAATTCATCAGAGAGGGAATCTTCCCTGCTGATGATTATGATGCTTACAATTTTTTTATCCTTTTCACTGTAAGCTCTGAACAGGGGTGTTGCCCGATTGTCGTGGATTGATTCATGAATATGATATCCGGGTATAGTAAACATGGACCATGTTATAATAATAAAAGTTATTTATAAAATGATTATTTTCAGTATCTCACGGGGATGTTTTTTTGTCAAGATTGCGTGATATTACAACAAAGAACCTCTATGGTGGCAAATTATTTTAGGGGCAACCGTTTCATAACACCTTTTGTTGTCATCCCGGTTTACTGAAGGTATTCTGAAGGTGTAGCGATGACATAGGGGTTCTCCGGAAAATTTCATCCTGCCCCAATAAAGTTCTGGAAAAAAAAATAACGCGCTGGTACTGTACCCGCCATGCCGGGAGTTGTCACACATTCGCGCGTCATCCATGAATCGATCGAGCTTCTGAAGGGGCGAAAAAAGAAGTCGTTCCTGCTCCGGTCGCTGCTTGCGCTGTTCAATTCGAAGGAGTTCCTGCGCGCGGCCATGTTCGGGGCACTGGGGCCGAACATTTTCGATTTTTACCGCTACCGAAAATCATCGTCCCCCTTCGGTTCTGATATTTCTTTTTTTCTCCATGACGGCGGCAGCCACGCCCTCCTTCAAGCCATGATCGAGGAAGTGCTTTCCTACCGTGATAAAAACAACGAATGGGCCGCGTTCCAGCGCGCCTACCTTTACGGGTTCATTTCCCATATCATGGGTGACGCGTTTTATCATCCTTTCATATTTTATTTTTCCGGGTTCCCTGACTCCGGGGCGAAAGAGGAACAGCGCCTTTACCGGGAGCAGAACCTCCTGTTCCAGTATAATATTGACAACTACTACCTGTATTACGCCGAGCCCAGGACCGATTTTTCCCTTGACGACATGCTTCCCGTCAGCGGGGGACGCTCGTCCCTGCTGAACCAGTCGATTAAAAGCCTGATCATCAATTCAGTGAAGAAGAGCTATCCCGAGTTCATAAACCATCTGAAGATACCGGTGATAAACCGCAAAAGCGCGGATATCACCCCGGAAAAATACAACGCGCTTGATGTCATCCCTCACGTGATCAAAGCCGTCTATACATTAAAATTCACCGGCAACCGAAAGCTTAAAGATATTTTGAGAGACCTTCGCAAGTATCCTTTCCTGTTTTCGGATTACCTGGTGTGTTATCCCGAAAAGCGCTTCATCAACAGGCATGTGCTGAACCTCCACGCTGAACGATGGCAGTACCCGGTCGAACGGCCCGGCGTTTTCTATGACTCCGTTGATTCGCTCATGAAAAACTGCTGCGAAAAAACCGTGAGCTTGTGGGAAAAGATAGAGGCCGGGCTTTACGGCGCGGCCGATCTTTCGGTGCTGGGGGACCTTGATATAAACGCGTACACAGGCGGGGTCAAGGCCGGATATTTTGAGATGAAAAACAAAAGCCCGGTAAGAATCCGTTACTGATACTGATTTTTTAAAAACCGCAGTTGGGACCGCCTACGGTTCAAGCCCCTGCAATTTTGAGTTAAAATAATCGCGCGCGAGGTTTTTTATTTCAGAGGTCTTGAGGTTTTTGATAAGACCCGGTCTGGCAATGATTTCCTTTTTTCCGGTCTGCTCGGAATAGAACCTGATCAGGTTGATCACCGCAATGCGGTGAGGGTTGATTGAGTTGTAGTTGAGGTAGCTGTACATGACCGAAAGCCCCAGGTAGGGGTTGAGGTAAATCGTGCTGCACAGGGAAAGCTCCTCGCCGGTGATCTGGTCGTAGTTGTTGTAGGTGTTGTTCAGCACCTTGTGGGTCAGTTCGTGGATCACGAACATCTTCCATATCTCGTTGCGGATATTCTGTTTGTCGGGAAACGCCTTAAGCAGGCAGTAGCGGATGTCGCCGGTGATCCGTGATCCCACGAAAAAGTACGAGTTGACGTTTTCGCCGTTTATTATTTTCTTCGCGATCAGGTAATCATTTTCTACTTCAACCGGGTTAATATAGATCATATTATAGTAAAAGGTCGAATTGCTTGTCGAAAATTCGTCATAGTAGATATAGGGCTGTATGTTGTAGATCTTTTCGTTTATTTTCAAAATGGGATGTTTAATGCTGATCAGCGCCCTTTTACCGAAGATCGAATAATCCAGAGAGATCTTCTCAGCCCCGGCGAAACGCTCACGAGAAAACTGGAGGATGATGTTTTTATCAACCAGGATCTGTTCTATTTCCCTGAGCCTGGCGTCCGCTACCTGGAGCGGCTCCAGGTAAATGTTCAGTATTTCTTCAGCAAGGACCCTGAGATTGCGGTCGGTGATGGTTTTCAGGTACTGGCGGTATTCCTTGATGTGAAAACCCTCCTGGCTCATCAGACGCAGGGGGATGCTGTCCTTCTGGATCAGGTTCACGAAATGGGGGTTTTCATTGAAAAGCAGGACGATATAGGCGTAAAATTTGCCGTTGACGTTTTTAATGCTGCGCAGTTCACTGTATGAATCGCGCAGATCATTATCATATTCATAAGTGTCGACGCTTCCGTTTGTCAGAAGGAACAGTGAGATAACAAGGGCATGAACTGCTGTATGGATCATCGTATAGCTCGATTCCGCTAATTATGGAATCAAAATACAAAAATCCGGTAAAAAAGCAATAAGTATTTTCCGCACAACCGCGGCCCTTACATGAGGTGTACGACCATGCCGCTTCTCAGCTTGGGCTCGAACCAGGTTGATTTCGGCGGCATGATGCCATCGCTTTCCGAAACATTGATGAGCTGTTCAACGGTTGTTGGGTACATTGAAAATGCCGCTATAAAGTTACCTGAATCGACCAGTTTTTCAAGCTCTCCCGTTCCCCTGATCCCGCCGATAAAATCTATGCGTTTATCGGTTCTGGGGTCTTTAATGCCGAGCAGGGGGTCAAGCACCGTGTTCTGCAGTATCTTGACATCCAGGCCTTCGATGGGGTCATCGGGAATGTCAAACTTCGGAACAAGAGTGTACCACTGTTTGCTGCAGTAGAAGCTGAATGAATGTATCCTGTCCGGTTCTTTAAGCCCGGAGGCGGTCACCGTGTATTTTTTTTCTATGGCTGCGATGAATTCATCCTGGTTCATGCCGTTAAAGTCCCTGATTACGCGGTTGTAGGGCAGTATTTTTAACTGGTTATGGGGGAAGATGACCGCGAGAAACCAGTTGAACTCTTCGTCTCCGGTATATGAGGGGTTCGCCTTTCTTCTCAACTGCCCCACGCGCACCGCGGATGCTGCACGGTGGTGTCCGTCCGCTATATAGAGAATATCATTTTTAAAAGATTCCCCGAAAGACCGTATCAGTTCAGGGTCATCAATAACTCTTAGAATATGTGAAATGCCGTCCGGGGCGGTGAAATCGTATTCAGGGGTGATCTCAAGGGCCTTTTTGAACAGGGACTCTTTTTTCCCGTCTTCGTGGTAGAGCAGAAAAACCGGGCCGGTGTTGGCGTTCAGGATGTCAAGATGGGTCGTGCGGTCCTGTTCCTTGTCGGCGCGCGTCAGCTCATGCTTTTTCACCCGGTTGTTCAGGTAATCATCAATGTTCACGCTCGCGACCAGGCCGGTCTGCGCCCTTCCATTCATGATCTGGGTGTACAGGTAAAGACAGGGCCTGTTGTCCTGAGCCAGGACCCCTTTCTGGATGAAACGCTCAAGGTTTTCTTTGCCTTTTCGGTATACTGCTTCATCATAGGGATTGATCTGCTCGTCAAGGTCGATTTCAGGTTTACTGATATGAAAAAAGCTGAATTCATTGCCCGCTGCTATTGTCCTGGCTTCCTGCGAATTAAGAACATCATAGGGCAGTTCAGCAACTTTATCTGCGAGGTCCTTTCGGGGCCTGATTCCTTTAAATTCCCGTATCTGTGCCATGGTTCCTCTTTTTATACTAAATGGTTATGCAGGGTCTTTCAATAAAGGCCTGTACTTTAATGATCACCATAAGGAAATGGTATTTTATTTTTCAACAATTATTAGTATAATTTCAGGGATAATTGTAAAAAAAATCACAAAATAATAATTAATTATGGAATTATGGCGATTTCAACGAAATATGTACGGAATTAATCTTGACAGAGTTAGTGAAATATTTCACACTGCCTTAAGTTGCTGGGATGAAAAGTATGGCAATACCACGACCAACAATTTCACGGCTCTGTAAATTGTACAGTCTGCTAGAGGAAATGAATGAACGCGGCCAGCTTACCCTGTCCTCAAATGACATTGGTAAACGGCTTGGCGTAGGCTCACACAATATACGAAAAGACCTGACCTATCTCGGTGAAACAGGAACAACAGGATCAGGCTACGACATAAAAACGCTCAAGGAGCAGATAAGCAGGTGCCTTGGTTTTGACCGTAAAAGAAAGGCCTGTATTGTGGGGCTTGATAAGACAGGTACGGCGATATTGTCGAACGACATGTTTTTTTCAAAAAATTTTGATATTGTTGCGGGTTTTGATTCAAACATCAACAGGCTGGAGACGCTGAAAATAGACATCCCCCTGTACCCGACCTACGATATTCCCGTGGTCATAAGGCGTGAAAGAATTGAGCTCGCCCTGCTTACGCTGAGTGGAGAAACAGCGCAGATCGTAACCGAAAAGCTTATAGACGGGGGAATTAAGGGCATCGTGAATTTTTCTCCTGTTGTGTTGAGTTCGTCGGACAGCAGTGTTTATATCAGCAATGTTGATATTATCAATGAGTTCAGGTTTTTATCTGCTCTCTTCACCCTTGATAGGGGTGAAGCATAGCCAGAGGTTTTGCGAATGAGCCGGGCACGGCTTGCGGCGCGGAAAAGCACCGCTACAGTCGGCTGATTGCCCGTAAATTATAAATTAGGTAAGGAGATAATAATGGCACGAGTGTATAATTTTTCAGCTGGCCCGGCAGTATTGCCGGAATCAGTTTTAAAGAAGGCTGCGAGTGAGCTTGTTGAATACCAGGACAGCGGCATGTCGGTCATGGAGATGAGCCACAGGGGAAAACATTTTGAGAAGATCATCAATGACACTGAGACCGTTCTCAGGGACATCATGAACATCCCCTCAAATTACAAGGTGCTGTTCCTTCAGGGCGGAGCGAGCCTCCAGTTCGCCATGATTCCCATGAACCTTTTCAGCAAAAGCAAAAAATGCGACATGATCCATACCGGAACGTGGACCAAGAAAGCCATGGGAGAGGCGAAACGCTACGGGACCGTTAACATCCTCGCATCATCAGAGGACAAAAAGTTTTCCTATATCCCCAAGGTTGATAAAAGCAAATTCAGCCCGGACGCGGATTATTTTTATATCTGCTCGAACAATACCATTGAAGGCACGCGTTTTGCGACCTTCCCTGACACGGGCAAGGTGCCCCTGATCGCGGACATGTCTTCCAACATCCTTTCTGAAGTGATGGATGTATCTAAGTTTGGCATCATCTTCGCCGGCGCGCAGAAAAACATAGGGCCTGCAGGACTTACTATTGTTATTATCCGTGAAGATCTTATCGGGCATCCTCTGGATATTACGCCCACGATGCTGAACTACAAGACCCATGTCGATGACGGCTCCATGTTCAATACTCCGCCGACCTATTGCATCTACATGGCGAAGCTGGTCTTTGATCTCATCAAGGAACAGGGCGGGATTCCGGCGGTTGAGGCCCTGAACAAGAAGAAGGCGTCGCTGCTGTATGATTACCTTGACGCATCGAAGCTTTTTAAAGCCACGGTTCCGGTTGAAGACCGTTCAATCATGAACATTCCCTTTGTCACCGGTTCAGACGACCTTGACGCCAAATTCATTAAAGAAGCCAGCGCAGAGGGACTGGTCACCCTTAAAGGGCACCGCTCGGTCGGCGGCATGAGGGCAAGCATTTACAATGCCATGCCTCTGGAAGGGGTCCAGAAACTGGTCCAGTTCATGGAAAAATTTGAGAAGAACAATTAACAGGTGACGCTTATGTATAAAATTCAGAAACTCAATAAAATATCACCGAAAGGCCTTGAGCTTTTCCCTTCAGACCAGTACGAATACGCTACCGAGATTGTTAATCCTGACGCGATCCTGGTCAGAAGCGCTGCCATGCATGACCTTGACCTGCCGGAATCCCTGAAGGCGGTCGCACGGGCCGGCGCTGGGGTGAATAACATCCCCATTGAAAAATGCGCCGAAAAAGGCATTGTTGTGTTTAACACTCCCGGCGCTAACGCCAACGGCGTCAAGGAGCTGGTTCTTATGGGCCTTCTTATGGCGTCACGGAAAGTTTATGACGGTATTACCTGGGCCAAAGGCCTTAAAGGCAAGGGGGATGAGGTTCCCAAGCTGATTGAAAAGGGAAAGTCGGATTTTGAAGGCCCTGAGATCAAGGGCAAGAAACTCGGTGTTATCGGACTCGGGGCCATCGGGGTAATGGTGGCAAATGACGCTCAGGCCCTGGGCATGGAAGTTGCCGGGTTTGATCCTTTTATTTCAGTTGATGCGGCATGGGGGCTTTCCCGTTCAGTGAAAAAAAGCATAAGCCTTGACAGCCTTCTGGCGGATTCTGATTACGTCACCCTTCATGTTCCCCTGAATGACGCGACCAGGGGCCTGATCAACAAGGACAAGTTTAATATCATGAAAAAGGGCACGCGCCTGCTTAATTTCGCGCGCGGCGGCCTGGTCAACAATGACGACCTGAAGGCGGCCATCGATCAGGGGATCATCAGCTGCTATGTGACTGATTTTCCCGATGAGGAACTGCTTTCAATAGACAGAGTAATTCCCATTCCGCACCTCGGCGCTTCAACACCCGAGTCAGAGGACAACTGCGCCATCATGGCCGTGAACCAGATCAAGGCCTACCTTGAAATGGGAAACATCGTCAATTCGGTAAACTATCCTGACTGTATGCTGCCGTTGACCGGCAAGATGAGGATCATTATTGCGAACAAGAACGTGCCGAACATGATCGGGCAGATAACCCAGGTCCTGGCTGACCACAATATCAATATCGCTGACATGCTCAACAAGAGCAAAGGCGACTACGCCTACAACATCATCGATATCGACGGCAATGCCGATGATGCTCTTGTCAATAAACTGAAATCGATCAAGGACATCATTATGGTGCGCCTGCTTGCCAAGAAGTAATAAAAAGGGGGCTGTCTTAAAAAACGCTCGTCGAGTGAATTTCGTAAAGCGGACACAGTATTCCCGCTCATTTCGATACGATTTTGATGTTTTCTCCATCAAAATCACTCAATGAGCGTCACGAAATTAGTATCGAGACGACTTTTAGGACAGCCCTTTTTATATAGAAATCCCTGTGAAAACTATCGTCTCCATGAGCTCAGGTCGTATAACTTCCGGTATACCGGGTTCCCTTCGTAGTCGAATATCATGATTAGCGCCTGGTTGAAGAAAAAATAATTCGCCCGGTAGGGGCTCAGATGGTAGGTGCGTATTATTTTTTTGTCCTTGATATGATAGGGCTTGCCGGTTTCCTGGTCAACGCCCTTTTGGGAGTCATGAGGGTATTTGACCCAGGTGTAAACATCATGCCCCTGCCGGTCTTTAATGGTGTTTCCCTGGGCGTCTTTTGCAGGGACCCTGAAGTTGTCAATCTCATCAGGGTAGGGTATAAAACTGCGGATCCTTTTCTCGGGAGGGATCGGAGTCTCAAAGCTTGACCTGGTCTTCTCTTTAACTTCATAGCTTGCTATAATGAAAAGATACAGGTCAAGGGGATAATCGGTTTTGTTCACAAGCTCAAATTCCACTTCGAGCAGCTCGCCTTTGCCTGACAGCTCAATGCGTTTGTTAAAAGAGATATTTTTTATTAGAAAGTCTTTACTGTACTGGGACAATACCGGTACCTGCTTTTGTACTGTCCGGGTCGTTTCTTCGGTTTTCTGTGGTGCCTCATTTTCCTGGGTCATGACAACCACCGGAAGGGCGCAGATAAGTAAAATGATAAGTATCCTTTGCATAACATTATCCCGGGTTTGAATTTGCGTGTCGTATCATTTTCATTGTCGGTTAATACCGAAACCAGGTTAAGCTAAAATGGGCCTTTGATTTTTTCAGAATATTATCCGCTCAATGGCGTTGTGCTTTTTAACGTGAGCAATGAATTCCTTCTGCCACGAGCTTCCCAGAATCTCTTCGGCGATGAAAACAGCCAGAGATTTTCCGGTTACGGAGATTCCCTCCTGTTTTCGCGAAAGGCCCTGGACACAGCTGGGGCAGGTGGTCAGTACCGTTACCCTGCTCCGGTCCGTAAGGCCGGTGATATTGCCCCGCTTCCTTTTTCGCAGCAGGTTTGATATTTCCGGTGTCGAAAGGGCGAGCGTCCCCCCTTCGCCGCAGCAGTTTGGCACGGTAAGGGGCTTTTCACCGAAGATGCCGGTAAAGGTTTTATCAACACCCAGAGTCTTTAACGGCGAGTGGCAGGGGTCATGATAAAGAATATTTTCATCACGTGGTTCGACCGAGTACAGGCGCTCACGCGCGATGAATTCATTGACATCGATTATCGAAGCGCCGTGAAAGATGTTGCCGACCTGGTATTTGCCGAGCATCTCATGGCAGGTCCCGCAAGAAACGATCACGTCCTGTATTTCCATGTAGCCGATGATGTCGGCCATGCGGTGGAAAATGACCCTGTTCTCGTAGCTTTTCATGTCGGCTTCTTTTGTTCTGCCATTGGCGAGAAGCGGGTAACCGCAGCAGAGATAACCGGGAGGGATGACGACGCGCACCCCGAACTTGTACAGCAGGGCGATGACGGCGATGCTGATCTCCGAAAACATCCGTTCAGAGCCGCATCCGGGAAAATATATCACGCTTTTTCCCACGGGGACGTTCGGGTTCTGGAACGCGAAAAAGGTGTTGCTCCCGGTGAGATCGAAGATTTCACGCAGCGTTTTTTTGCCGGCAGAAGGGAGCCTGCTTGCGAGCATGGCGTCAACCGTTGGCAGGATTTTGGCGGTGAGGCGGTGTAACGGCTTTATCGCGTAATAGCCCAGCTTCTGCGCCGCATATCCGGCGCGCAGAAAAGCGATTCGCATGATCTTGTTCGCCGCGTATCCCTTCATGCGCAGATAAAAAAGCGTGGCCTGAGTTACCGGTTTATGGGTTGACCTGTTTCTTTCAACGAGCAGGCGCCGGATCGACAGGGTAACCTCGCCGAAGTCTATCTTTACCGGGCAGGGTGCCAGGCAGTTGTGGCACATGGTGCAGTGGTTGGAGATCTCCCTGAGCATGGCAAAGTTCCTCAGGCCCAGCGTGTTTTCAGTCTGGGCCTCGTACAGGACCGCTTCGATGATCAGTGAAACGCCGAGTATCTTGTTCCTGGGATTAAAAAACATGGTCCCGCCCGGATAATGGGTATTGCACGTTTCCTTGCACTTGCCGCAGCGCACGCAGGAAGAAATTGATGTCGTCAGTTTTTCCAGGTCCACGGCCTCGAGAATAAAGGCCTCTCTTTCAAGAAGGTTAAGGGACGGTGTGTATATCGTCGCGGTGGGGAAGTCGGACCTGAGCTTGCCCGGATTGAACAGGTCGCCCGGATCATTTGTCTTTTTATACTCTGCGTAATCGTCAAGGATGTTCTGGTCAATGAATTTCAGCTTGGTCAGGCCTATGCCGTGCTCGCCTGAAATAACGCCTCCCATTTTCTTGACCTCCTCCATGATCAGGCCCGCGGTTTCATCAGCGTCCTGAAGCATGAGGTAATCATTTGAATTTACGGGGATGTTCACGTGCACGTTTCCGTCGCCGGCGTGCATATGGGTCGCGACGATTATTTTCTTTTTCCGGTATTCGTCGACCAGGCCCGTAAACGCATTGATGATGTCAGTGTACCCGTGAAAGGTCTGTCTGAACCCTGAAATGCTTTCCTCGATCGGGGACAGAGAAACAAGCCCGTCGCGGATCAGCTGGAAGAGCGGCTTTTTATCGCTGACGGCGCCCTCTGCGCCAGCGGGAACATCCTGAGGGGTGCCCAGATTTCTTGAATGGTATTCATACCCTTCAGTCAGCGACCTGATATGCTCAAGGCAGTTGGATATTTTTGATGTAAGGAAGGTATCGGTCTCATCACGGCAGCTTTTTATAAAATCAAGCGCCTCGTGAAGTATCAGGACATTGTTTTCAAGTTCCTTTTTGATATTCAGCATTTCAATAAAGTCGGAAAATTCAGGAAGCGATTCAAGGGGGATGACAACGTCTTCATTGAGCTTGAACGCGTTGGTGTGTTTCGCGATGGCGCCCAGATTTTTTCTGTCCTTCCAGAACTTTGCCCTTGTTTCGGGGTCTTCGGCGATAAAGGCCTCGGTGTTATAATTTTTAACCAGGTCGAGCACGGAGCGCGCGGACTCGTCGAGCCTGGCTTCGAGGTTGCTTTCAATATCAATGAGCAGGACCGCTTTCGGCAGTTCACTCCGGTTCGATTTGTTGCGGTAATCGATGGCCGTGACGTATTTTTCGTCGAAGTGCTCAAGCGCGGTGAGGAAAACGTCCTCATCCTTTGAGAACTTCTCAGTCAGTTCAACAATCGCTTTTGACGCGTTGATCATGTTTTTGCCGAAAAATTCGAGGCAGAGCGTCCTCACTGATTTGAACGGCGAATACAGCACGAATTTCGCTGAGGCGATGATGCCGTCCCCCCCTTCCTTCTGTATGCCGGGAACGCCGCCGAGCGCTTTGTTGGTTATGTCCTTGCCCACGCCTTTTTTTCTTATCTCGGTGCCGGACAGGCTGACGGATATGACGGGTTCCTTTTCGCCGTTACCTTGGAATTTATAAATGTCGAATATCACGGTATCGCCCGGGAATATTTTTCTGTGGGGATGGGCGCGTCTTCTAATTTCCAGGATTTTCCCTTCATGGTTAATGAGCCTGAAGGAATAGATGTTGTCGATCGCGGTTCCCCACATGACCGCTTTTTTTCCGCCGGCGTTTTCAGCGATGTTGCCGCCGATCGTGGAGGCCCATGCCGAAGTGGGGTCAGTCGCAAATATGTAATTGTTCTCCGCGCAGTAATCCATGACCCGGTCAGTGACCGCGCCGGCTTCGACTTCTACCACCGGTATTTTCCCGTGGCCTTCATCAATGATTTCGATTCCCCTGATCCTGTTGAGCTTTTCAGTATTGACCACGACCGTGTCATCCATCACGGGAACCGCACCGCCGGTAAGGCCCGTGCCGCCGCCCCGGGGAATTATTTTTAAGCCCATGAGCGACGCCTTTTTGACAATCTCCGCCGTCTCTTCAATTGAATCGGGATAAACAACCGCAACGGGATATTCAACCCTCCAGTCAGTCGCGTCAGTCACGTGCAGTACTTTATGGAATGCCGTAAAGCTGATATTTGCCTGACCGGTTGTCCCTTTAAACAGTCTGATGATTTTTCTTCTTCTGCTGTTTTCTCCGGCGAGGCGGGTGAAAAAGTCACGGTCAATATGCCTGACTTTTTTAATGAGCTTGAAAACAAGCTGGTTGTTGGCCCCTTTTTCAATGGTATCAAGCCTCATCTCGTGGAGAGCTTTTAATTTTGCCTGTTTTCGGGGGTTGTCCAGAAAATCGTTAAAGATGTAAGGGTTCCTGTCTATGATGAATATATCTCCGATAATTTCAAAAAAGAGCTTTGCGCTTCTTCCCGTGACCCGGTGGCTTCTCAGGTTGTTAAGAATGTCCCATGTTTCTTCATCGAAATATTTAAGTATGATTTCCTTGTCAGAGAATGATGTATAATTATAGGGTATTTCCCGATACTTAGAGTTATTGATCATTATTGATTCTCCACACAAAGAAAATTCGCGATTACAAAATTAAAGAGAAGATGGAACATCAATTATCTGTTCAGGTATTGTCAAACAGGGATTCCTGGGATGTTTCATCAAGAAGTTTTGAATAAGGAATACCAAGATGATTAAAGGCCTTTTCAGTGGCGATCCTGCCGCGGGGAGTGCGTTTGAGAAGGCCGATCTGCACGAGGAAGGGCTCGTAGTAATCTTCCAGGGTTTCGGTCTCTTCGCCCACTGAAACAGCGATGGTCTTCAGGCCGACTGGCCCGCCGTCATATTTATCGATTATCACGGACAGGATTTTTCTGTCCATTTCATCAAGGCCGAGATTGTCAATGTCAAGGCGTTCGAGTGAATAGCGTGCGATCTCAAGATTGATGTGCCCCTGGTCTTTGACTGTCGCGAAATCAGCGACCCTCTTAAGAAGCCGGTTCACGATTCGGGGTGTGCTGCGCGATCTCTGCGCGATTTCATGCGCGGCTTCGGGAGAAATGTCATACCCCAGAATCCCGGCCGACCGCTGGGCTATTATTTTCAGTTCATCGGGTGTGTAAAACTGGAGACGCAGGGGGATGCCGAAGCGGTCCCGGAGGGCTGAAGTCAAGAGGCCTGTTCTGGTCGTTGCCCCGATCAGGGTGAAGGGAGACAGGCTTATCTTTATGCTCTTCGCGCCTATGCCCTGGCCGATAATGATGTCGATGGTGTTGTCTTCCATTGCCGGGTAGAGAATTTCCTCAATCGCCGGAGACAGGCGGTGTATCTCGTCGATGAAAAGAACATCGTTTTCCTCAAGTCCGCTGAGTATTGACGCGAGGTCGCCCGCTTTATCGATGATCGGGGCGGATGTCGCTTTGATGTTCACCCCGAGCTCCCGGGCAATGATAAAGGCGAGGGTTGTTTTCCCCAGTCCCGGCGGGCCCGCGAGGAGAACATGGTCCAGGGGCTGTGACCTCAATTTCGCCGACTGGATAAAAACGCCGAGGTTTTCAGTATTCTTTTGCTGGCCGATAAATTCTTTTAGCAGGTTCGGCCGGAGCGACTTTTCGTGTTCGTCGTCGCATTCAATTTTTGCGCCCGATGTAATTCGCTGAAATTCATCCATGATGTTTTATTTAATCTGGCTGTCGTGTTTTTTCAATTCTTTTAAAACATTTTCAGGAGTTTTAAGGGAGAGCAGTTTTGACCTGAGATTTTCGTCGCTCATGAGCTTGGCGATATTGGCAAGGGTTTTAATATGCTGTGTCAGTTTATTTTTAGGTACAAGAAGCAGAATTGCAATTCTTACCGGCTGGTTGTCTATTGATTCAAAGTCTATGCCCTTTGTGCTGATGACCATTACAATCACCACTTCTGAAACATCAGGGGTGTTGCAATGGGGGATGGCAACTCCGTTCCCGATTCCGGTACTCATTGATTTTTCTCTATCAATCAGCGCTTTTATGATGCTTTCCTGGTGTTCTTCCCTGACCAGGCCATTGGTTATTGCAGTTTCCACCATTTCACGAATGAGGTCCCATCTGTTTATGGCCCTGGTATTGATGAGGATGTTGCTTTTTTTCAGGTTTTCGGATAAAACCATAAGGTTTAACACTCAGATAGAGATTATTTAATTATTTACAGATTCAGAAATAATCCAGGCTCAGATAACGGTAACGATTTTTTCATGAGACTGATACTTTATAGTTTATTAGGATATTTAGTCAAGTCTATAATAATTTCTATAATTAAACGGTGTATATTCAAGGTTATTGTTATTTATAGTTAAAAATGTGTTGACTTATCCAAATTAGTGGCTTCAATAAAAACAATGATATGGTCAATTTAAATAAGCAAATGGAGTTTGCTATGATCGAAGTTAATGACAAGGGACAGGGTGTATTTACCATTAAAATTATTATGCAGGAAGTGCATACTCTTGATGTTCCTGATTTGAAGGAAAAACTTCAGCAGGCCATCATTAATAAGGGAATTAAAAAACTGGTGCTGGATTTAACCGACGTGAAAATGATTACGAGTTCCGGTATTGGTATTTTCTTGAATATAAATCAGAGTTTGAAGAACCAGTTGCGCCTGGCAAGCGCGAATCCTGAAGTGAAGAAAGTGCTTGAACTGACAAAAGTAACCTCGGTTATCAAGACATTTAATACAATTAATGAAGCGCTCGACAGCTTTTAATTTTTTTTGACTTTTTCAACGGGAAAATTATATTAGAATTTAGAGATGTTTACAGGGTTTTGACAACTCGATTTTAAACATGATTCACCGGAAGGTGAATTCAGTCTGGTACTAAGTGTACCTCTCTTCAAATTACAATGAAGAGAAGAAAAAGGGAAAAGATTTCCTGAAAGTCTTTTCCCTTTTCTGTTTATATTATTTATAGCAGATCACGAAACAATTAGTACATTGTCATTCCGGTCGTAGCGTTAGCGAAGTACCGGAATCTCATACAAAAAGACTATCCTATGAGATTCCTGCATGCGCAGGAATGACAAAAAATGCTTTAATTTAATCGTTAACCGCTATAATTGAATTTATTAATGAAATGAAACAGGATCGAGAGACCTTATATGCCCTTGTTGATATCAAGGTAGTCCCAAAATCATCACGAAGAGCAATAGTGGTTGATGAAAATGGCAACATCAGGGTCTGCCTGAATTCACCTCCCGTTGACGGCAGGGCAAATGATGAATGTATTGCATTATTTTCAAAAAAATTAGGGATTGCCAAATCAAGTATTTCAATTCGCAAAGGGGCAAAGGGGCGAAATAAGACCCTCCTGATTACCGGAATGGACGAAAATTCCCTGATAGAAAAACTCAATTCATGACATACCGTATTTATTTTTTCAAAATTTAAATTTTATCCGCAATGTGTCCATACGGAAATTTTTTTCATTTTCAGGAAATAAAAAGAGTCCGCTTAATCACTGAAAAAAATATGTAACGTTCAGTGATATAAGCGGATAATCACAGGAAGCATATTTTTCCTGCGGGTGTTAAAGAATTGGAGGGCCGTAGATATCCTGTGTTTTTTCAACATCAAGTGCTGTCAGGTAAAGCATAAACTTATCCGGATCAGGAACAGATTCTTCATCAATGATATCGTATGTGTGGGCATCGAAATCAGTACCGCCAGCATAGGCTGAATAATGCATTATGGAGAAATAATCATAGTCATAGTTTTCTTCTTCTATCAGGGTGCTGTCCAGGATTACGTAGTTTGAAATATATGCCGCCTGTATATTCGCCCAGTTGATGGTTATATAATTATCCCGGTCAGGCCGCTGATGCTCGTGAAGAAGGCCGAGCACATGCCCGAGCTCATGAAGGATAGTTCTGTACCGGGAACCCCGTATTAACATAAATGGGTCACTGACATATCCAACGGTTGATTCGGCAGTTTCAGCGTCGTCTTCAGCTTTATAAATTGAAAGAACAACTGTTTCATCTTCCGGTGTTGTATCAGTATCGTTAACTTCCGTGAATGTTATTCCGCAGGCTTTTTGCCATACTTTCATGCAGTATTTGATGGCGTTTTTTTCATATGAAGCAAACTCGTCAGCGTAATGATAGGGAATGGTGTTCTCGGGCCATTTCTCAACAGCAATGACCTGGGAACTGTATTTTTTTGATTTAAGCAGGAAGCCTACCTCTGAATCATATTCGCAACTGGAAATTGAAATAATGATAAAAAGGAAAAAAAGTGAGAAAGCATTTTTAAACATTTTTCGTCCCCCCCGACCATTAACGATAACGGTTATAAAATAGATTTTTTTTTATTGGATGAATATCAGTGATAATTCTTTTTTTAAATCATCCGATGGGCCAATGACCTATAGCATTTTGTCTTACGGGAAATGATTTCAAAAAACCGCGTATAACACTGCGAATGACATAAAGACTGGATGGACGGTTTTTGCAGTAACTGTAAAAGTAAATTCTCAGAACACCGGTGAATTGTTATAGCTTGAATTTCGGAGGTCACGCTAAGAATAAACGGTACGAACAATATACGGCCGAGTGTACGTTAAATTTATCTTGAAACTGAAAGGTGGCAGGAGTACTATCAGTAAAAATAAAACGGGGTACAGACAATGCCGGTCAGAAAACAATTATTGAATTATCCCTTTATTGTTAAAGGGGACATTGACGGCTTCATCGGACTTTTTATTGATAATCTGGTCAATCTGCTCATTATTACCGGGCTCTGCTGTCAACTGGGTATGCCCGGTGAACTGGTTTTCGGGAAAATCCTTCCGGCGACAGCGCTTTCAGTTTTTTGCGGCAATATTTTTTATTCATACCAGGCGCGGCGCCTGGGCAGGCGTGAAGGGAGAACAGACGTCACTGCGCTTCCCTATGGAATCAATACCGTGACCCTGATCGCGTTTTTTTCCATGATCATCGCGCCGGTTTATATCCAGACAAAAGACGCTGATCTCGCCTGGAAGGTCGGTGTGATGAGCGCTTTCATCAGCGGGATATTTGAAGGCCTCGGAGCCTTTGTGGGTGAATGGATAAGGAGGATTACCCCGCGAGCGGCACTGTTATCGACTCTGGCCGGTATCGCCGTGGCGTTTATCGCCCTTGAACACACCATTAAAATATGGGACAAGCCGGTTATCGCCTTTATCCCCCTGGCATTAATTATGGCCGAGTATTTTTCTCATGTCAAGCTTCCATTGAGGATCCCTGCAGGATTTTACGCGCTTGCGGTCGGTTCCATAATTGCCTGGAGTACCGGAGCAATGGACACTGCGGCTCTCACGCAATCGGTAAGTTCTGTATCCCTGCATGTGCCGGGACCGGAACTGTTTGGTGTTTTTTCAACCCTGGGCATGGCAAAGATTGTTCCGTATCTTTCAATTTCAATTCCCATGGGCTTAATGAGCTTTTTCGGGACCCTGCAGAACCTTGAATCTGCATCAGCGGCCGGTGACTCGTTCCCGGCGAAACCCGCCCTTTTGATGAACGGCATCGGGACCATTGCCGGTTCGCTTTTCGGTTCCCCTTTCCCGACAACGGTATATATCGGGCATCCCGGGTGGAAAGGGCTTGGCGCCAGGGCCGGGTATTCGGTCATAAACGGGATCGTTATAACCGTGATCTGTTTCACCGGACTGATGAGCGTTATTGTCGCTGCGGTCCCCCTTGAAGCCGGATATCCCATTCTGCTCTGGATCGGTGTGATCATAACCGCTCAGGCCTTTCAGGCCACACCCGCGGAACACGCGCCCGCAGTTGCTCTGGGGCTTATGCCCGCAATAGCTTCGTGGGCTCTTTCGATCCTGAGGCAGTTCATCAATGTGAAGGGAGGGCTTGGCACTTCAGAAATAAATGCGGTTATCTGTTCTTCGCTTCCGCACCTCAAGGGGCTTATCCCGTTTTCTGAAGGCGCGCTTTTTTCAGCGATGTTTTTGACCGCAGTTGCTGTTTACCTTATTGAAAAGAATTTTTTAAAAGCTTTTTTGTGGACTTTGCCGCTTATACTATTTTCATTTTTCGGGTTTATCCATTCGTCTGAGATCGGCATTGCCATGTCCGGGTTTATACCCCTGGGATACGGTTTTTTTGCCGTGACAATGATGGCGCTTCATCTGTTTAAAAAATACGGTGGAGGGAAAAATGACACAACGGATATCTGATAATGAGGATTTTATCAGGGTCATTGAAATGATGACGCAAGACAATGAGTTCAAATCAAGTATCATGTATCTGATCGATCTGGATCCATCAAAACGAAAAGACGTGATAAGGTCGATTATAATGAAAATGAAAGATGCTCATGAAAAAGATTCATTAATTAAAGCCATGGCTTATTTTCTTGATGATGAGATTGTGAAACAGGTCAAACAGGTTTTAATAAAATGAAGGGTTATTAAAGAATAAAAAAAAGCCGACCTGAAAGGCCGGCTTTTTTATGTATCAGTACAATGTATTTACTTACTTAACCAGTCCTAAGAATTGACCGATTTGAGGTGACAGTTTTACAACAACACCGGTAAATACAACAGAAACCATACTCATAAGTTTTATGAGGATGTTCAGTGCAGGACCTGATGTGTCTTTGAACGGGTCACCAACGGTGTCACCGGTAACACCGGCTTTATGGGCATCGGAGCCTTTCCCGCCGTAGTTGCCTTTTTCAATGTATTTTTTACCGTTGTCCCATGCACCGCCAGCATTGTTCAGCAGACATGCAAGTGAGAAACCGGCTGTGAGGCCACCAACGAGCAGACCCATAACGCCCGCTACGCCAAGAACGAGGCCTGTAACAACAGGAACGATGATTGCCAGGAGAGAAGGAAGAATCATCTCTCTCTGTGCACCGGCTGTTGAAATAGCAACGCATTTCGCGTATTCAGGAGTTCCAGAACCGTCCATGATGCCGGGGATTTCTTTGAACTGACGGCGAACTTCGTTAACCATTGCGCCGGCAGCACGGCCAACAGCTTTCATGGTCATGGCGCTGAATACGAATGCCATCATCGCGCCGAGGAAAATACCGCACAGAACAAGGGGATTCATAAGGGTAATGTCATAAGCCCTTACGAAGTCGGCCATTTCAGCTTTGGAAGCGATAATGGCGTTTGCGCCTTCCTGGATGCCTTCGGGAAGTTTCTGGTAGAACGTTACGGTTCCGACTTTAAAACCGGTCATTCCGCCCAGTTTTCCGAGCCAGAGTTTAACTTCTTCGAGGTAAGCGGAAAGAAGAGCCATTGCGGTAAGAGCAGCAGAACCGATTGCAAAACCTTTTCCGGTTGCAGCGGTTGTGTTGCCAAGCATGTCAAGAGCGTCAGTTCTCTGACGAACCTGAGGATCAAGGTGGCTCATTTCAGCGTTGCCGCCCGCGTTGTCAGCGATGGGGCCGTAAGCGTCAGTAGCAAGAGTAATACCGAGAGTTGAAAGCATACCGACAGCTGCGAAACCGATACCATAGAGGCCCTGGCTGACGTTATCAAATCCACCGGAAACGCCAAAAGCGACCAGGATGCCGATTACGATTGTTATAACAGGGATACCGGCTGAATACATACCAACCGCGATACCTTCGATAATCGTGGTAGCGTGTCCCATATTTGCCTGATTTGAAATGCCCCTGGTGGGTTTGTATTCATCAGAGGTGTAATATTCTGTTGACTGTCCAATGATGAGGCCAGCGACCAGACCCGCAATAACTGCGCCAAAAATACCCCAGGTTATCATGCCGGCATTGGCCATAATACCAAGAGCGATAAGGATGAGCAGTGAGCTTCCCCAAACCCCTACGTTCAGAGATTTAAGAAGGTTTTTCATGGAAGCGTCTTCTTTTGTTCTAACTGCGAAAATACCGATAACCGAGAAAATGATTCCGAGACCGGCAACGATCATCGGAGTAATAACCGGCTTGAGGATGTTGAGAATGGTTTCCTGGTCGGTTGCGCCTGCGACAAAGGGCAGAGCTGCTCCAAGAGCTGCTGTGGCAAGAATTGATCCGCAGTATGATTCATAAAGGTCAGCGCCCATTCCAGCAACGTCGCCAACATTGTCACCAACGTTGTCAGCGATTGTGGCCGGGTTCCTGGGGTCGTCTTCGGGAATGTTGGCTTCGACTTTACCAACGAGGTCAGCACCAACGTCTGCAGCTTTGGTATAAATACCGCCGCCAACCCTGGCGAAGAGGGCCTGGGTTGAAGCACCCATACCGAAAGTGATCATCGTTGTGGTGATCTCTACCATTTTTGCGTGCACGAATTCAGGAACTGCTGTTGTTGCATTGTGAGCGGCTTCAGCAGCGGCAACGAAAGCGCCCTCTATTCCAACTTTGTGCATGAGGGATTCACTGAGTCCCCATACATTGTTGTCATACAGGTAGTTCAGGATGATGTACCAGATGGAAATGTCAACAAGACCAAATCCGACAACGACAAGTCCCATAACCGCGCCAGACCTGAAGGCAACTTTCAGTCCCTGGTTGAGAGAGATTGAAGCTCCCTGTGCAGTTCTTGAGGATGCGTTTGTTGCGGTTTTCATTCCCAGGAATCCGCAGAGTCCGGAGAAGAAACCACCGGTACAAAACGCTACCGGTACGAAGGGATTTTGTACGCCGAGTACTGACAGAACCGCAAGGATTATTATCAGCACAACAAAGACCACGGTTACGACTTTGTATTGTCGTGAAAGGTATGCCATGGCTCCTTCACGGACATGGCCAGCGATCTCTATCATTCTCGCATTACCCTCATCAGCTTTTATCATCATTTTATAAAAGATAAAAGCAAAAAGGAGAGCAACAAGGGAACCGATAGGTGCAATGTAAAACAAACTGTTCTCCATAAAAAACTCCTTTACCCCATTTTTTTATTAAAAAATCCCAGCCAGGTTTTTACCATGGCCGGGATATGTTTACCGCGCTATTTTTCCATTGAATTGTAGACCAGTTCGGCAAGGTCATAGGTTTCAAGGTTCTGTATATCAAGCTCAGTGGCTCCGTCTGTGAGCATGGTCATACAGAATGGACATGCCGTACAGATTTTGCTCGCGCCTGAACTCTGCGCATCTTTAGTTCTAAACTGGTTGATCCTTGTTCCGAGATGCTCTTCGATGAACATCCTCGCGCCGCCAGCGCCGCAGCAGAAGCTGGTTTTATGGTTTCTGCTCATTTCAACATACTCAGTCCCCGGAATGGCCTTGATGACATCTCGCGGTTCTGCGTATATTTCATTGTAGCGGCCCAGAAAGCATGAATCGTGATACGTGATTTTTTCAGCGAGGGCTTCTTTAAGTTTAATCTTGCCGTTTTTGACGAGTTCGGCAATAACTTCTGTATGATGATAGACTTCTATATCATAAGAAAGTTTTTCGCCGTCGGAGCCAACGCCGACCTGGGCGAAAGAGCGATATTCTTTTTTCAGCATGTTGTAGCCGTGAGGACAGGTCGTTATGACTTTTTTCACGCCATAAGCCTTGAAGAGTTCAAGGTTTGTGGTTGCCAGTGAGTGAAAGAGATATTCATTACCGCCCCTCATCGCGGCATCACCGCAGCAGGCTTCTTCTGCTCCGAGGATACCAACTTTATATCCTGCCTGTTTCAGTATTTTAAGAAGCGCAGTGGCGACCTTCTGGTTTCTCTTGTCATAGGAAGCGGCGCATCCCACAAAGTAGACGTAGTCAACTTCGGCATCTTCAGCAAGGGTTTTAACTCCCAGGTCTGCAGGCAGCCAGTCTCCCCTTGTGGCAAAAGCAAAACCGTAAGGGTTGAAATTGCTTTCCATGTTCTGGAAGGTCGTCTGAAGTTCTCCGGCCATGTCGCCTTCCATAAGGACTTTGTATCTTCTCATGTCGATCATTTTGGGGACATGCTCGATGTTAACCGGGCAGGCTTCCATACAGGCGGCGCAGTTGGTACATGACCAGAATTCATCCGATTGAACAGCGCCGTCGATTAGCGGGGTTGTTTCAAGAGTGGAAGGGTCTTCCGCGAGCCTGAGCTGGGGAATCCTTTCATCCATATTCGCCTTGACATCGTTGATCATTTTTTTCGGTGAAAGCGGTTTTTCCGTGAGGTAAGCAGGGCAGTTGTCCTGGCATCGACCGCAACGGGTACAGGCGTCTCCGTCCATCAGCTGCTTCCAGGTGAACTGTTCGACATTGCCAACACCAAATGACTCGGCGGTTTCGAATTCAGCAGGGCTGATTACCGGAACCAAATATTTTGTCTGAGCGTCCTCATTTTTTATATTTCCATAATACACATTGAGGGTCGAAATGATTACGTGACCCAGCTTGTCAGTGGCCAGGAGCCCGATGGCCGAAAAGGCGCCGAGCATGTGGAGCCACCAGTTGATATAGTGCATTGACTTCAGTACTTCCGCATTTATAAGGGAGAAAGGCAGAGCCAGGACATATCCTACCGGGGACCAGACTTCAAATGGCGGGAAATCGGTGAGGGCTATCCTCATCGCTTCGTTGCAGAAACCGGTAACTATTATAAAGGTAAGAATGACAAGTGCAAAGGTGTCTATCCCCTTCGTATCGAGTCTCGTAGGCTTGGCTTTATATCTTCGGTAAATGGCCATGCCGAGGCCGATCAGGACGATCAGGCCGAAGAGGTCGCCAAAGAGAGACCAGATCAGGTAAAAATTACCGTGCAGGAAGTGATAATGGAAGAACAGTCCCGTGAAGTCTTCCTGTACAACAATTATCAAGGTCACGATAAAAAGTACAATAAAGCCGAAGAAAATGCTCGCATGCATGATTCCCGCGAATTTTTCTCTCAGGATTTTTGCCTGAAGTATGACATACTTGATAACTGCCAGAATTCTCTTTTCAGGATAATCTGTTCTAAGTTCAGGTTTACCCTGTCTCCAGATCAGTACTTTTGAAATAACAGTATAGATCAGGTAAAATATTGATATGAACATGAAGATATAAATTCCCCATCTCATAAACCCGTGTGGTCCGCCGACATTGAAGTAGAATTCTCTGGTAACGTCAGCTGTAGGTAAGCCATAGGACCCAGCAAGATTCATACGAAATCCTCCTCAAATGCTATTTTATTTGGAATAACATGCTTATGAACTGATGAATTCGGATTAGTTTAAATCTACCAAAATCATTATGCCTAAATATGTCAACATAATTTCCTTAAGTATCGATAAATTGTTTATAGATAGAAACATGAATGATGTTTAACAAATTACTAAAACTCTAAAGTTCTATTAATTATCTTTTTTTATTGACAGAGCTCTTGTTAGCGGGTCTTGTACCACAATCTTATCCAGAGTGGTGGAGGGACCTGGCCCGGTGAACCCACGGCAACCTGCTCAAGGCAAGGTGCTAATTCCAGCGAAGAAAAGGCTTCGAGAGATGAGATTGCGAAGAACTGCATTCTCATCAATAATACGGCTGATTTATGAAGAAGAATAGTAAAATTGATGAGCACTCAGTTGGCATAGTCACCCCGCAGTATTTCACTTTCGCGGAAGAGCCGGAATCGTTTGAATTTCTCTGCGGACGAAAGCTGTCACCCATAACTCTGGCCTATGAAACATACGGGACTCTTAACCGTAAGAGGGACAATGCTGTATTGATATGCCATGCCCTTTCGGGCAATGCTCACGCGGCCGGGTATCACCATGAAGATGACCCATACCCCGGCTGGTGGGATGCGTATATTGGCCCGGGAAAGGCCTTCGACACGGATAAGCACTATATTATCTGCTCAAATGTCATAGGGGGATGTGACGGTTCAACCGGCCCTTCAACGATCAATCCTGCTACAGGCAGGCCATACGGGCTTTCGTTTCCCATGATCACGGTCAGGGACATAGTGCAGGCCCAGCGGCATCTGATACGGCACCTGGGAATTAATTCCCTTCAGGCTGTCGCAGGCGGCTCTCTGGGAGGGATGCAGGCCCTGAAGTGGGCGATCCTGTATCCGGGCATGGTCAGGTGTGTCATCGCTATTGCAACGTCCGCGTCAGTATCGGCCCAGGCCATTGCCTTTAATGAAGTGGGACGACAGGCCATTTTCAAGGATCCCTCATGGAATAATGGTGATTATTATGACCGGCATTCGCCTGATTCGGGCCTGTCCCTTGCCCGAATGATAGGCCATATCACGTACATGAGTGAAAAGCTCATGCATGAAAAATTCGGCCGCAGGCTCCAGGATTCGGCGGTTTCACACTTCGATTTCGATCAGGAATTTCTGGTGGAAACCTATCTTCACCATCAGGGATTCAAGTTCGTCAACCGGTTTGATGCAAATTCATACATCTATATCACAAAGGCCATCGATTATTTCGACCTTGGCAAGGATTATGAGGGCATGATTTCCGCCTTTGAACACGTAAGCGCTGATTTTCTCGTAGTGAGTTTTACTTCTGACTGGCTCTACCCGAGCACGCAGGTCAAAGAGATCGTTAAGGCGCTTCGCGTTAATGGTAAAAATGTCGTGTACACCGATATTGATACCGATAAAGGACATGACGCCTTTCTGGTCAAGAACAGGCCTCTGGAACGCAATATAGCGAATTTTTTAAAAAGCCACAGCATAAAAGATGACGAACTTGATTGAAAATATCGGATACGACCTGATTGTTAATGAAATACCCGACAGCGCCAGGGTGCTTGACCTGGGCTGCGGCAGCGGCCTGCTTTTGCAGCGTCTTAAAAATGAAAAAAACGTTACCGGTTACGGCGTTGAAATATCCGAGCAGAGCGTGAGCCAGTGCCTTGAAAGAGGGGTCTACTGTTATCAGGGAGACATTGATGAAGGACTTTCGGATTACAAAGATAATTCTTTTGACTATGTTATTCTGAACCAGACCCTGCAGAGCACCAAAAGGCCTGATTTCGTCATTCAGGAGGTTCTCCGTATCGGCTTACACTCGATAATCAGCTTCCCCAATTTCGCCTATTACGTGACCCGATTGCAGCTTCTGTGCAGGGGGATAATGCCCAAGAACCGGCTGCTGCCTTACGAGTGGTATGAAACACCGAACATCCACCTCATAACAGTTAAAGACTTCAGGATGTTCTGCACGCAGAGGAAGTATCCGATTAAAAAGGAAATACATTTCAGCATATCGGACTCGGGCGGGGCCGTGATCAGGAAATTCAATCCGAATATAAGCGCTGAATACGGTTTCTTTGTCCTTAACGGAGCCGGGATAACGAGCAGCAATTCAGTCAGGCCGTGACCCTTTGTTTCTTATTCCATTCATTAACTGCATCAATACCTATCCTCATTCCTTCACGGTAATCATTGTCAAGACCGTCCGTCCCTTTGCTGGTCCTTCCTGTTTTCATGGTTTCGGGAGGGTTGATCTCAATGATTGCCGCATCAGCCGGAGGTGTCCTGATAAACGATACTGAATCCATGTATTGATCAGGTTTATGTATCATTGCCTTCATGAGGCGCGGCCGGTTCAAAGCGGTCAGCGACATGACAAGCGTTTCCAGGTCTTTTGATTTTCTATATTCCCGCGGGCGTGATCTGAGTACCATTATTTTTCGCGCGCCCAGTTCATAGGCCTTCCTTGCCGGGATCGCGTCAGCGACACCACCGTCAACGGCATGTTTCTCTCCGGTGTCAACGGAACCCCGATACAATACAGGCACCGCGCTTGATGCCTTCATGTACTGAAACATGGTGTTTCGTTCCCCTTCAAGATACAGGGGCATTCCTGTTTGAACATCAGTAGCCACGATGAGAAAGGACCCCTTCTTTTTTTTAAGATGGTTTTCGGCTCCCTCCGCATCCATGGGGTCTTCTGTGCTCATCTTTTCCCAGAGCCAGTCAAGGTCCATCCAGTGCCCGCCCATGAAAAATTTTTTCGCTGAAATGAAGCGGGGATCGGTCATCATCCCGGTATATATGCGGTAATTCCTCCGGTGCTGACCGGCAAGAAACGAGCCCAGATTGCATGAGCCTGCTGAAACGCCTATATAAAGATCAAACGGGTCAAAGCCGGTTTCAAGAAACGCGTCGAGTATTCCCGCTGAAAAAATTCCGCGCATCCCCCCGCCTTCGACAACCAGAGCTTTTTTCATGGATACACCTTTTACTGTTTGTTTTGCGTTATTGCATTGTAATCTGGCACAGACGCCAATATATGAAAAGTAAAAATTTAATGTTTTGCCGACAGGCAGAGAATTTTTATTCAGGAGAAAAAAGTCTTTTAAAGCGGTTAACCTGGCCTGCCCCGTGCTGAATCTGTATAACATCATGGCTATCAGAGATAGATGCCGGTAAATAATAATTCTTGCATGAACCCTGTAAATCACCTATAATTTAAGGTACCGGAAACAGAAACAGAGATAAAGGCATACAGACGGACGGTATGATGACGGGTGAACGCAAAACGACATTGATGCTTGTAGAAGATTCCGTTGTTGATCTTCGTTATTTGCAGATGCTTATTGAAGAGATGGGTTATTCCGTGGTCTGCACTGCCCTTTCTGGAGAAGATGCGGTAGATCTGGCGCTGAAGGAAAAACCGGGCCTGATCATAATGGATATCGTCCTCAGTGGAAAGATGTCGGGCATTGAAGCAGCGGCGGCGATTAGAAAAAAATTAAAAATTCCTGTCGTATTCGCAACCGCTTTGTCCGATAAACAGACCCTTGATGAAATAGTCATTGACGACCTCTATGGATACCTGATCAAGCCGTATAATAAAAAGGGCCTCTTCTCCACTATTGAACTCGCGATCAGAAAGCATGAATATGAACGAGAGAGGGAAAATTTATACCGGGAACTTCAACAGAAGGTGCTGGATTTAAACCGGGCCAAAGAGATTATCAGTCTCTCAGAGGAGAAATACCGCCTGCTGGTTGAAGGGTCCAACGAGATAATTTTTTCCCTGGATGAACACTGGAATTTTCTTACCGCGAACAGGTCGTTGCGCCGTCATTTAAACTATGCTCCAGAGGCGGTTCAGGGTATGAATTTTATGGATTTGATTTATGCCGATGGAGAGTCCCTGACGAAACAGATTGTTTCCGGAATACTCAAGCAGTTTTCCCAGGACCGCAAGGCGGTTTCCTTTAAAGCGGAGTTTAAGTGTTTTTTCACCAACGAACCTAAAGAGATGCAGGTGAAGCTCGAATATGTCAACCTCGAAGGGAAAAACGAAATACTCGGCAAGGCATCAAGAGTGGCTGAAGATGCGCTGATGAATTATTTTATTTCAGAGAGGCAGACATTTGAAATTGGAAACTACCTGATTGTTGCCGAAGAAATAAGCTACAGGCTGACGCGAAATCTGGTGCGTTATATGGATGCCAGGGAAGTGACCAATGTCAGGATCGCCCTGAGGGAGATGATCATCAATGCAATTGAGCACGGGAACCTGAACATCAGTTTCAAGGAAAAAAGCCAGGCCCTGGACGGTGATTCATATTTTGCCTCAATTTCACAGAGGCAGAAAGACGAAAGATACGCCAATAGAAAAGTATTGATTGACTATGCGGTTGACAGCCGCGGTGTCAGGTATATCATTACTGATGAAGGAGAAGGGTTCAATGCCACGGAGGTATTGAAGAAGGACCTCGCGAAAATCAATGAGGAAATGGAAGCTCATGGTCGCGGCATTGCCCTGGCGAGGGAGATCTTTAATTCGCTTCAATATAATGAAAAAGGGAACAAGGTTAAGCTGATTAAATATTTTTCGTAAAAAAATTATGAAGAGGTCCCGGAGCGGGGAATGTCTTCTTCGTTTATTTCTCTTACCTCATGCGAGTAACGCCCTGCCAGGTCACTGTATACTTTCTTCCCCATCTCCCATTCAAACCGGTGCCTTTCGGTTACGTCGCCTTTTTCCATTGCCGGCGCTCCCGCATAAATTTTCCCAGGAGGAACCACCTGCTTTCTTTTAACCAGAGATTTTTCTGCAACAATGGCCCATTCTCCCACTTCGGAAAAATCGCTGATCATCGCCTGCATGCCGATAACCGCATAATCCCTGATTACCGCGTTGTGGATCATTGCCATGTGCCCGACTGTCACATGACGCCCGATTTCTGTTTTGTCCAGGGGCCTTGCGTGGATGATCACCCCTTCCTCAATTGCTGAACCGTCTCCGATAATTATGGTTCCGTAATCGCCGCGCAGCACCGCGCTGAAGCCGATATAGCAGTTATTGCCGATGCGCACGTCACCGATTATTTCAGCACTCGGGGCTATCCAGGTGTTCTCCCCGACAACCGGTTTAATGTTGTTTACCGAATAGAAAGGCATAACGTCGTGTTTTGCTGTTTATTATTAAGACAGCGAACAATATAGACAATATATTCATTGAGAATTGAGTGTTATCTTTGCCTGAATGTTCCTGATGTCAATATAAAAAAGTAGTTTATTTTTTTTTATCGTTTAACTATTGTGATTATATTCACTTTGGTTTACAGGTAAATCTGGAGATATAATGAGCTGGTATTATCCCCTCTCTGCCCTGATAAACGGGATTCTCAGCCTTGTTTTTTCTATTTATGTGCTTTTGAATAACAGTAAAAAGCCTTTAAACAGGGTATTCAGTTTCCTCGCTTTTTCAGTTGCGCTGTGGAACATCCCGTATTTTATATGGCAGCTCACCGATACGGCAGACTCAGCCCTTTTCTGGGTGCGCATCGTTATGATGGGGCCCATACTCATCCCCGCGGCTTTTTTTCATTTTTTAATGGTTTTATTAAAACTCTCGGAAAAGAAAAAAAAGGCGATAACAGCGGTTTATGTTCTGACCTTCCTTTTCGCGCTGTCTAACCTGACCCCCCTTTTTACCAGAAGCGTTGAACAAAAACTTTTTTTCCCCTACTGGCCTGAACCGGGATATCTGTTCCATTTGCATATCGTTATGTTTTGTTTCTGCGTGCTGTATGGCCATTATCTCATGGTGCGGCAATACAGGTTTTTATCTGGAGTTGAACGCAATCAGATTAAATACATATTTCTGAGTTCTTCAATCAGTTTTCTCGGGGGCATGACCAACTATTTTCTGTGGTATGATATTCCAATTCCTCCCTATGGCCATTGCCTGGTAAGCGTGTATATCGTATTTTCCGGAATTGCTATTGTTAAGTACCGCCTTCTTGATATAAGCGTCGCGATCAGAAGGGGAGTTCTTTTTACGATAATTTATATTATTGTTTTTTCCATTCCGATAGCCATGGGCATCCTCCTTGAAAAAGATGTCAGGGCTTTTTTTGGTCCCAGGTGGTGGGTCGGTTTTTTTATCGCCGGAGGTTTACTGAGTTACCTCGCTGAAATGATTTATAACTATTTCAGGGAAAGAGATGAATTCAGGTTTTATGAGGAGCAGAGAAAGTATCACACTTACCTGCGTGACGCTTCAAGTGATATGATTTACATCAAAAACATGAAAAACCTTCATGAGCGTCTTTTCCATATTCTGCATAACGGTCTCAGGATAGAACGGGTCTTCTATTACCTGCTTAATGACGATAAAGGCATCTATGAGCCCTTTACTATTGAAAATTCCCGGTATAGGACGCCTGATTATGAATTTAAAAGGGACACTTCTTTTATCCTTTACCTTGAAAAAAATAAAAAAGCCGTATTTATTCATGAGTTGAAAGACGACCATGATTCGGGAATCAATAATTTCAGTAAGATTGAAGTTGTTTTTGCCGTGAATAAAATCGATCTGATAATACCGATTTTTATAAAAGGTATTCTCACCGGTTTTATTCTTCTCGGTGAAAAGAAAAAAGGCTATCACTACACTGAAGATGACATCAATCTGCTCCTCACTTTTTCAAATCAGATAGCCCTGTCAATCAACAACATCCGGGCAGAGGAAGCGCTGGTAAAAAGTGAACAGAAATATTATGACCTGATACAATCTCTGCCCGAGGTCATCTTTGAACTGGACCGTGAAGGCAACTTTACCTATATCAATGATCGGGCAACGGAACTTCTCGGGTACACTAAACAGGAATTTCTTGCCATGAACTCTCTGGATGTCGTGGTCGACCGGTCCAGGGCCCAGAGGGGAATCAGTAAAACGCTTGATGGAGGTATTTACGGGGGCAGGGAATACACCCTTAAAAAGAAGGACGGATCAACACTTTCGGTAAACCTTTACACCAGGAATGTATATCATGACAGGAACACTGTCGGTATAAGCGGGCTCGCTGTTGACCTTACTGAAATTAAAAAGGCCCGCGCCGCTCTCCAGGAAAGTGAGGAGAAATTTCGGACAATGATTGAGCGCAGTTCGGAGATGATAACTATTATCGATGCTGGCGCGATCATTCAGTATCAGAGCCAGTCGTCGGAACGTATTGTCGGCTACAGGCCGGACGAGATTATGGGCAAAGACCTTCTTGACTACATACATAAAGACGACACCAAGACCGTGGTAAAAAATTTTACCCACGTTGTAAACTCGAAAGAAGTTCATTTCGTTATTGAATACCGATTCAGGCATAAAGACGGATCATGGCGTTTTCTTGAATCAACAGGCACAAACATGATGAACAGCCCTCTTATTAAGGGTGTCATTATTAATACCAGGGACATCACCCAGAGAAAGGACGCTGAGAGCATAATACAGAAAAGAGAGGAGCGCTACCGTTCACTTTATAACAATGCCCTGGTCGGTATGCTTACCACTGACATTGAAACCAAAACGGTTATCACCTGCAATGATCTGGGTTTTAGAATATTCGGGTATGACAGGAGGGATGATTTTATCGGCAATTCCTTCTATCAGCTCTTTGTCGATCCCGGAGAGCGTGAGTCCCTTTTCAAGGAATTGAAAAGTGATAACCATATCTATAACAGGGAAGTGCGCTTCAAAAAAAATGACGGGACCGTTTTCTGGGCCGCTATTTCTCAGAGGATGGATTTTGACAAGGATGTCGTTGAAACCGTGATCATCGACATCACGAAAAGGAAGTTCGCCGAACAGCAGGCCCACAATCTTACTTTTTACGATCAGCTCACCGGGCTCGCGAATCGTGACTCCCTGCTCAGCCACATCAAGTCAGAAGCGGTAAAAAGCCAGAACCGGAAGGAAAACAATATTTTCGCCGTGCTGTGTCTCGGTATTGACCGGTTGACCAATATCAATACCATGTACGGAAGGAACGCGGGAGACGGGATCCTCGTGGAGATTGCCAATGTGCTCAAGACGACATTCAGGGAGAACGCGCTTGTGTCGCGCTTTGAAGGCGACAAGTTTGCCATATATTTTTCCAAAATGAAACCGCAGGAGGATTTCATCCGGGGCATCGTGAAAAAGGCTTCGGAGGCAATATCGGGCCATACATTTTTTGTTGACGGACAGGCAATAAATGTCACTGCCAGTATCGGGGTGAGCATTTATCCCAATGACAGCGAAGAACCGGAAGAGATCGTCAAGAACAGTGAAGCGGCCATGTATATCGCCAAGGACCAGGGGGAGAACACGTTCAGCCTGTTTGACACCAGGATGTACTCCGACATGCTCGCGCGGATACAGCTTGAACGCGAGCTTCAGGAGGCAATCGATAAATGCCAGTTTTATGTTTATTACCAGCCCAAGGTTGACGGCAACGGAAAGATCATGGGCATGGAGTCGCTGATACGGTGGGATTCTCCGAAAAGGGGGATGGTCTGGCCCGCGGATTTCATCCCCGTGATCGAAAAGAACGGCATGATCCATGACATCGGCGCGATCATTCTGCGCAAGTCGCTCGACCAGGCCCGAAAGCTCAAGGAAAAAGGCCTGCGAGACCTCATGGTTGCGGTCAACCTCTCCCCGATCCAGTTCAGCCATCCGGACATCATCAGGCTTATTGAAGAGAGCATCATCCAGGCAGGCTATGACCCTTACTGGCTTGAGCTCGAGATCACCGAGAGCAGCATCATGAAGGAGGAACGGGACTCGATCCGCAAGTTGCGGGAGCTCCATGACATGGGGATTTCGATTGCCATTGACGATTTCGGCACGGGTTATTCTTCACTGAGCAAACTCAAGGACTACCCGATCGACACCCTGAAAATAGATAAGACTTTTGTCGAGAGCCTTCCCCTGAACCGTAAATCGGCCGCTCTCGCCTCGACCATAATCGACCTCGGGCATAACCTGAACTTCAAGGTCGTTGCCGAGGGTGTTGAGACCAGGGAACAGGTCGACTTTCTCATACAGCAGGGATGTGATTTTTTCCAGGGAAACTACTTCAGCAAACCGCTTTCTTATGATGATCTTGAAATAAAGATCAAGAAGGACAAAGGGGTCCTTTCGTGATTCAGGGATTCAGGGCGTTCTTTTTTCTTCGATTATTTTTTTTAATTCAGCAAGATCATGGGTTATGATGCATCCCGGCGGGAGCGCCCTGAGAAAGGTGCGCCCGTAAGGCTTGGTCTGAATGCGGGAATCCATGATGGCGACCACTCCCCAGTCTTTTTTGCTTCTGATGAGACGGCCAATTCCCTGCTTGAACTTGATTACCGCTTCCGGGATCTGGAGCGACACAAAAGCGTTCCTCCCCGACTCGACGATTTTTTCGATCCGCGCTTCCATGGGTGGCGTGTCCGGCACGGAGAAGGGCAGCTTCATCATGATCACGCCCCGGAGAATGTCGCCGGGGAGGTCGATGCCCTGCCAGAACGAATGGGTTCCCATGAGTATCGAGCTGCCGTCCCTGACGTAGCGCTCCATGGCCTGGGAGGACGGCATCTCGTCCTGGGAGTATATGGGCATCGCGATCATGTTCTGAAGCAGGCCCTTAATTTCTCCCAGCATTTTATATGAGGTGAACAGGAAAAGGCAGTTGCCGCCCAGGAGGGAGACGATTTCCGCTGAGGCCCCGGCGCTGCGCGGAGAAAACTCGCGTGACTCCGGCGGCGGGAGGTCCCGGCCGATATAGACCACCATCTGCGTTTTATAGTCAAAGGCCGAGCCCAGCGCCAGCGAGGCGTGCGCCGACATCCCCAGGCGGCCGGCGATGTACGAAAAATCGCCGTTTACCGCGAGGGTCGCAGATACGAAAAGGCACGATTCGTAGCAGGCAAGCACCTCGTTTCGCATGATTTCCGCTATGTCCACGGGCTGGGCCCGCAGGGTGACCGTGCCGGCCAGCGCCGCGGCGCTTTCTTCCATCCAGTACACGTACTGCTCCCGTGTCTGGTAAACCACGGTGTTCAGCGCCTCCAGGTACAGAAAGAGTTTTCCCCGGGCGATGTCAAATTCCGTTCGCAGGAATTCATCCCCGCTGAACGCCTCTTCGAGCTCGTTCATCAGAAAGAGAAAATTTTTGAGTTTTACCGCCAGGGTCGCGCCGGCGCTTACGGGCTCGCGCAGGCGCAGGGTTTTTTTCCTGTTTATCAGGCCGCGCATGCTTTCGAAAAACGAAGAGGCCTCGGCGTTGATCTCTTTGAGTTCGGTTAGCGCGGTCTCCTTTGCCTTTTTGTTTGCCAGGTGGTTCAACAGCGTGTTCTTTTTCCGGGGGCGGTGGAAAAGCCCGGTGATTTCCATGAGCTGGTCGTAGCCGGCCGTGCTCCCGAGCTGGGATGACGCGATTTCTTCGAGTGAATGGGCCTCGTCGAAGATGACTATTTCGGTTTCGGGAAGGTAGGTCCTTCCGGCCGCGATATTGGTGAAGAAGAGGTAGTGGTTCATTACCAGGACCGTTGACTGGGTCCATGCCTTTCTCGCTTTCTGGTAGCAGCACTGGGATATGAACGGGCAGCGGAATGACGAGCATGACTCGCCCTCGCGGCATATTTCGGCCCACACGGTCTGGCTCACGGTGACGTCGAGCCGGGTGAATATCTTGCCGCTTTTGAAAAGGTCGCTTAACGGTTCGATTTTTTTCAGCTGTTCATGGGTAAAATGGCCCTTGCTCAGGGCGAGCTCAAAGCGTTTTTTGCAGGGATAGTTTGAGCTTCCCAGGCACAGCGAATACGTGAAGTCCCTGCCCAGGTGCTCGCTGATGAGTTTTTTGACCAGGGGAAGGTCTTTGGTGAGCAGCTGCTTCTGCAGGGTCTTGGTCTCGGTCGTGAGCGTGATTTTTTTGCCGCTCTCTACCGCGTACGCGACTGCCGGGACGAGATAGGCCAGTGTCTTGCCGGTCCCGGTTCCCGCCTCGATCAGGGCGTGGCCCCGGTCGTAGAGCTTCTCCAGAACAAACTGCGCCATCCGGTACTGCTCGTCACGGTATTCGTAGTTGCCCAGTATGGCCTGCAGCGGCCCGTTGTCGGAAAATATATCTTTCATCACAGCACTATGCGCGACCCGTCCGCGTCTTTGATTACCTGTATGCGGGATGGTATCCTGTTTTTCAACTCGTTTACGTGGGAGATGATGCCGACCATGCGGTTTTCGCGGATGTCGTCGAGTATGGTGAGCGCCCGGTCAAGGGCCGCGTCGTCAAGCGACCCGAACCCCTCGTCGATGAAGATCGCGTCAAGCTCTATGCCGCCGGCGCGCGCCTGGATCACGTCCGCGAGCCCCAGCGCGAGCGCGATCGAGGCGAGAAATTTTTCCCCTCCCGAAAGCGACTTCACGCTCCGCTTCTGGCCGGTAAAGGCGTCGAACACATCGAGGTCGAGGCCGGCTTCCCGGTTCCCGTGCGATATCTCTTCATTGAGCACCAGGGTATAGCGCTCTTCGCTCATGGCGTGGAGCCTGACCGAGGCGAACCGGGCGACTTCCTCGAGATAGGCGCCCAGCACAAAGTTCTGGAAGGTCAGGTTTTTAGGGTTCGACCCGTTCAACTCGTTCGAGAGCTGTATCATGGTTTCGGATTCAGCCTGGAGCTTTTCAAGACAGGAGCACAGCGAATCGTATTGTTTTTTTACCGAAGCCAGTTCTTTCATTTTGAGCATGTATTCGTTTTTTTGCGATTCCAGAGATTCGAGCTTTTCAGACAGTTCCTCTTTTGTTTTTTCAAGAGAGGGGATGTCGGGTTTCTTCTGCCCGCTCGTTTTTTTGGTCAGGTATTCGGTGGTCTTTTCCAGGGATTTTTTTTCATCCATGAACGCCAGCACCTTCTTCTCAAGGGACTCGATATCTTTCTTGTCAAGGTAATGCTGTTCCGCTTCTTCAGCGGATGCAAAGCCGCGGGCCGACACCTCAGCGGAAATCATCCTGCTGAGTTCCTGCATCTTCTCCTCAAGAGAATTGGTCCGTTCATCAAGGGACGCCGCTTCCCGCGAAGCCCCCTCCAGGCTGATCTCTTTTTCCTGTTTCGCTTTCCTGATTTTCATGACCGCGCCTTTTTTTTCAGCGGCCTGTTTTTTAAGCTGTTCAATAGTTGCGGGGATGTCGTTGCCGCCGCATTCTTTTTCGAGTGACGAAATTTCATTGTTCAGCGTCTCCCGCGCGACCAGCAGGTCCCTGATCTCACGGTTGAGCTTTTCCGTTTCAAGCGCCAGGGCGCTGATCCGTTTTTCTTCAGAGTCATGCTCCTCGCGGGCCGATACGAGCGCGCCCCTCACCGCGTCCAGATGTTTTTTCCTGGATTCAAGGGCCTTTTTCTGTTCTGTGAGCGAATCGATCGTTCCTGTTTTTTCCCCGGTGAGTTTTATTATCTCATTTTCAAGGGAGGCAAGCAGTGATGCGTAGTTGGCCAGGCGCTCGGCAAGGCCCGCGGCGGTTTTTTCTTTTTCCCTGATTTCACTGCTGAGAAGGTCGAGCTTTTCCATTTCGCCGTTTTTCATGTCCGGGCCCTTCGCGGGTGCCGGATGGTGCTCTGACCCGCACACCGGGCAGGGCTCTCCCGCAACGAGCTTCAGGGCCAGCAGCGCGGCTGCAGACGCTTCCTTTTTTCTGAGCAGGGCCTCTTCATTCTTTTTAAGCAGGAGAATCCCCTGTTCGATTTTTGTATGTTCATTTTTTGCGCGGCCTGTTTTTTCCCTGATTGCGGCAGATTCCCGGTTTTTATCCTCTGCCGCGGCAAGCGCCGAACAGGCCGCGGTGACGCCAGAAAGCTGGGACAGGGTTTCCTCATAGGAGAGGAGTTCTTTTTCCATGCCGGAAACGCGCGATTTGATCGCCGCCCGTTTGTCCTGGGCGAGCGCGGTTTCACGGCAAGCGGCCTCGATCTTCTTTTCCGCTTCACCGCACGCGCGGCCGAGCTTTTCACGCTCGCTTTTTTTACCGGCAAGGGCCGTGCTTTTTTCGAGTAGAATGTTGAGCGCTCCCAGTTTTTCGGTCGCGGCGGTTATCTCCTCTTCAATGCGGGGGATGTTTTTTTCTTCTTCAACGAGGCGGTCAAGCTCGGTGCGGGCCCTTTGCTCGCGCGCTCTGACATCCGCGAGCTTCGAGCTTAACGTCTTAAGCTCTTTGATCGTATCGTGCCGGGCCCGGATGTGCGGCATGAGGTCAAGGCTTTCCCTGCCGAGCCGCGCCCGGTCCGCCATGGATTCAACAGCGCCGGTCTGGGAGCGCAGTTCATCAAGGCGGCTGCTGTTTTTTTCAAGCTCGATAAAGTCTTTGTTCTGTTCAGAAGCGCGGGCAAGGCGCTCCGTTGCAGCATTGAGGCTCGCACGCGCCTGTGTGGCCGCTGCTGAAGATTTTTCAAGGCTTTCGGTGAGCCCGGCCATGATGCGGTCGTGGCCGGGAAGATCGTGTTCCTTCTCGAGGCGGGTCTTTTCCGCGGCGGTCAACTCCGCGGTTTTTTTGATTTCCCTGACCTTTTCCTTGCACAGGAGGCTCAACTCCTCGTGCGGCCGCGTGGGAAACATTTTTTCCAGGAGCCTTGTTTTTTCCCTGGTGTCAGCCATGAGGAACTGCTGAAACTCTCCCTGGGGCAGGAGCACGATTTTTGAGAACTCCTCCGCGGTCAGGCGCAGAAGGTGTTCAATGTGTTCGGTAATTTCGGTCGGCTTCCCGGGCAGTGCCGTCCACACCCGGCCCTGTTTTTTTTCGAGCACCGCCGTTGCCGGGACCTCGACCATGCGCGTCTTGCCCTTGAGCGCGGCCCGCGAGTAGGCCGGCTGGCGCGTGATGCGGTAGGTCTGGCCCCTGACACTGAAGTCCAGGGTCACTGACGGGACCGTTTCGCCTTTAATGAAATCCGACACCATGCCTTTGGGGTCCCTGCTCCCGGGGACCTTCCCGTACAGGGCGAACATCATGGCGTCGAATATGGTCGTTTTGCCCGAACCGGTTTTTCCGCTTATAAGAAAAATGTCGCTGAACGAATCAAAGGGGATGTTCTGTTCGCCGCTGAACGGGCCGAACCCGGTGATTTTCAGGGAAAGGGGCCTCATGCGCGCTCCCTCTCGCTGCACAGGAGTTCAAAGAGGCGCAGTTCGTCATCCCCCGGTTTTTTATCATAGAGGTATTCTTTAAAGGAGATGAAGTCATCCGTAAGCGTCCGTTCGGTTTTGATAAAATCCAGCTTTCGTTCACTGAACCCCGCCTGGGGAAGGGCCTGGCGGACCGAAAGCACATGGGGATAGCGCGCCTTCAGTATGGTCAACGGATTGGTGACCAGGCCCGTGTCGGTGAGTTCCGCCTCAACGTAGCATTCTTCGAGGCCGTTGAAGGTACTGCCGGTGAGAAGCTCCTGCATCCTGCCTTTGACCCGCGCCATGTCGCGCAGCGGGGTGAGCGCGACCGGTTCGACAGCGCAGCTTCCCGGGGCAACCTCGACCGAGAGCACCTGCTTGCGGTCTCTGGCCTCGGAGAAAGAGTATTTTCCCAGCGAGCCCGAATACCAGGCGCGTTCACCCGCCTGCTGGGGCCGGTGCAGGTGCCCCAGCGCGGTGAAATCGAACCCGGCAAACAGCCCGGGATTGACCAGCCCCGCGGAACCGATAAAGGCGCGCTCTGAATCGCTTGAGGCCCCTCCGGTGGTGAACAGGTGCCCCACAAAGATTGAAAGGCCCGGGCCCTGTTTTTTCAGGCCAGCGCGGCGCAGAACAGTTTCAATCGCGGTCTCATGGGTTTTTTTTGAACGGGGCGAGTCTTCATCTTCGTCATTAACGGCATGGGGGTCGAGAAAGGGCACCATGAATATGCGGACGGGACCGTCTTCGTTTTCAAGAACAAGGGGGATGTGGGCGCGCGCGGGGTCGGCCTGGATATGGATGCCTGACACGGCCATCACGTCTGCGCAGAACGACAGGCGTGCCGCGCTGTCATGGTTGCCCGGGATCATGAGCACCGGGACGGATGAAAATGACCTCAGGTCGGCCAGGAACCGGCTCAGCAGCTGCATTCCCTCCACGGAAGGGATGCTCCGGTCGTACACATCGCCCGCGATAATGAGCGCATCGTACGAACCCTGCCGGGCAATGTCAAGGATCTGGCCCAGGGCATGACGCTGGTCATCGATAAGGGAGCGCTCATGCAGGAGCCTTCCGAGGTGCCAGTCTGAGGTGTGCAGTATTCTCATGAATTATCGGTATCCTGTCGTAATACGAATATGGCCGGTGAAATTATAATTTTTATGTCACCTTAATGCCGGTAAAGACGGAAATCAATAAATATTTTATGCGGGCCGGGAATCCGGGGGTCAGAGCAAAATATTGGGGTCAGAGCAAAATATTGGGGTCAGAGTAAATATATGGGGTCAGAGCAAAATATATGGGGTCCGCAGGGGCAGGTTGGAAACCTGCCCCAGTGCCCTGCAGGGGCAGGTTTTCAACCTGCCCGGGGTCAGAGCACCGATGAAATATTATCCGGGGAAAAGATATTGACATCAGGGCAATTTCGTTTCATCATTTTATAGTTAAATTATGGCAAAAACAGCATACCTCTTCGATACTATTTATCTGGAACACGATACCGGGCCATTCCATCCTGAATGTCCCGAGCGCCTCAGTGCGATCCATGCGAAGCTTAAAAAGGCCGATTTTTACCCTGAACTCATCAGGGTTTCCGCCGCATCCCCGGACATGAAGTACCTCGAGATGGTCCACACAAGGGAATATATTGCTTCAACTAGAAGGGACATTGAGCGGGGAGTGGAGAGCCTTGACGGCGGCGATACCATAGTCTGCACCCGTTCCTATAAGGTCGCCCTTATGGCAGTGGGCGGATGTCTGAAGACCTGTGACGTGATCATGAAGGGCGATGCGCAGAGGGGATTTTGCGCGGTGCGTCCTCCGGGCCACCACGCCGAGCGGAATTACGCCGGCGGGTTCTGCATCTTCAATAATGTTGCCATAACCGCGAAGTACCTGCAGGCGCGCCACGGGCTTGAGCGCGTCGCCATTGTCGACTGGGATGTTCATCACGGCAACGGCACCCAGCATATTTTCGAATCGGACGAATCCGTCCTGTATATCAGCCTGCACCAGTATCCGTTTTATCCCGGGAGCGGCTCCGAGTATGAAAAGGGAAAGGACCTCGGCCAGGGCTTCACGATGAATTTTCCCATGAGGTCCGGAAGCACCGATAAGGATTACCTTGCGGTATTTCAGAAGAGCATCGCTCCCGCGCTGGACAAATTCAGGCCCGACATGATCCTCGTTTCAGCGGGCTTTGACGCGCACCAGGCCGACCAGCTTTCATCGATCCGCCTGACCTCGGGCGTGTACCGCGAGTTTGCGCGCATACTTGCCGAATCGGCTGACAGGAACTGCGAAGGAAGGATCATGGCGGTGCTGGAGGGGGGATATAACCTGGACGCCCTGTCAAACAGTGTGGCCGGCGTAATTGAAACATTTGTGAGGGGATAACCATGAGCATGCAAACTTTCAGCGTAAGAACCACGAAAACCGAGGAGCTTCTCGATATAACCGGAGAAGTCATTGCTGCGGTAAAAAAAAGCGGCGTTACCGGCGGATTGTGCTGCGTGTACACGCCCCATACCACTGCGGCAATTACCATCAATGAGAACGCCGATCCGGATGTGCGCAGGGACATCATCAAAGGACTGCGGTCACTTGACTTTGAAAGCGTCCCTTTTAATCACGGTGAAGGGAACTCTCCCGCTCATTGCAAATCGTCGCTTGTGGGATGCTCTGAAACCCTGATCATCGAGGGGGGCTCGCCTGTGCTCGGTACCTGGCAGGGAATTTATTTTTGCGAATTTGACGGGCCCAGGACGAGAAAGGTACACGTAAAAATAATATAACACGCACAGAACAGGAGGGATGCTTTTATCATCCTGTTCCGCCTCTTGCGCGTATCAGTCAAATTTAAACGTGGGATAGCGGTCGATCAGACCTGCCATAAAGGACAGCATCCGCGCCGTATACCGGTAATACCTGACCATAAAATCAAAGAGAAAATACGGCCATCGCCCCGTAAAGATCACCGAGCCTATGCTGATCAGGTAAATCAGGGGGATGACAAAAGCGAGGATCCCTGTAATCAGCAGGTGCGGCAGCGCGGCCAGTATGATGCCCACAAATGACAGCCTCAGGAACGCCAGCACCCGGGAACGGCGATAGGGCTGGATCACATTCATCTGGAGTGCATAATCGAGGTTTTCCCTGCCCGCGAATATAGGCATTTCATCAACAAAACCGGTAAGTGAAGCGGTTATGGACAGGAAGTAACGGATCGTGTTTTCCTGGATTTCCGTGAAATCTTCGACCGCGTTTTTGGTCGACAGCACCACGATATGGTTGATGAAACCGAGAATTAATGACAGCACGGCATACAGGGCGAGAACCAGAAAGTGCGGCACCAATCCCAGAGTAAAAACCTGTATCAAGCGCAAGAAAGCAAGCAGCCGTGAATATTTGAGCGAGTAATCAACCGAAAAATTCACCGTGCCGCCGGGGACGGCATCCGATATTTTTTCTTTTACCGAATCAGAAGCCCTGCCCAGGTCACTGTCTAGATCAATATCGATCAGATCTTCATCGAAAAAGTCGTCGCTGGCTGATTTTTTTCGCAGGTTTGAAACTTTGCCTGCCGCAGCCGAAGCCGGGACTGCGTCTTCAAAGGAATCCAGATCTATATCTGGAAGATCTTCATCCGTATCCATAAGACTGGGTTCAGATGCGCCGGTATCGGTGGAAAGTATCGAGTCAGCCTCTTTGAGTTCATTTTCGATATTATCGATGCTCAGCGATGGGTCAATGTCGTCAATGGACAGTTTTATGTCTTCCTCTTCATCTTCTTCATGGGGTTTGCCGGTAGCCGATGAAATTTCTTCGCTGGTGAGCTCTTCGAGAGTCAGGCCAGCGTCTTCAAGGGTGATCTTTTCATCATCTTCGATGACTTCGCCTTTTTTAAATTCATCGGTTTCATCGAGCTGAATGTCCAGTGAGTCCAGATCAAGGGTGATGTCCTCTTCTTTTGATTCGGAAGGAGGCTGTTCTTCAAAGAAATCAAGATTGTCGTAATCCTGCGGCTTTTCGCCTTCGGATATTGTTTCACCCTCTTCAAGGTCAATATCAAGAGTGTCGAGGTCAAGGGTGATGTCTTCTTCGTTTGGTGATGAAGGCTTTTCTGCCTGCCGAGGTTTTTCATCCCCTTCATCGAGATCGATTTCAAGTGAATCCATATCAATGGTAATGTCTTCTTCGTCTGCTTTATTTTTTGAATATACCTGTTCGGTTTTGATGTTTTCACCGGTTTCGGTATCAATGATAAAATCTTCTTCAAGGTCCATCCCGGCTGCTGATGCCGGTTTCTCCTCGTCAATATCAATGGGCTCGAAATCTGCAAGGAGGTCTTCCTCAACGCTTTCGATTCGTCCGGGTTTTTCCCCGGTCGCAGCAAGTTCTTTCTGGTCATCATAAACCGGAATATCGTCAAAGTTGTCCATTGCGTCAATTTCAGCACCGATATCCAGGGATGTGTCTTTTTCCGTTTCAAGTGAACTGGTATCGTCGAGGTCATCGAGGGTCAGGGCTTCATCAGCGTCAGTTTCCGTTGTATCCATATCTGACAGGTCCAGATCTGGTTCCGCAGCGGCCGCGGTCCCGGATTCGTCTTCAAGGGTGAGGTCAAGAGCTTCATCCGCCCCGGCGAGAGCTTCATCCGAAAGATCGAGATCGTCTGTCAGGGATGTATCGATTTCTTCTTGCGGTTTCCGGCTTTTTTCCTGAGGAGGCTCTTCATCCAGACTGAAATCGCCGAGATCCAGGTCCTCTTCCAGTGACGGTTCTTCATGTGCCGGAGCCTGTTTCACCGTTTCTTTTTCAGAAACGGCAGTGCCAATACTCAACCCGGTCGTGTCGAAAGTGCCTTCGTCCCTTGATGTTAACGATTCCTCCAGTTCAGTGAATGACTCTCCTTTGTTGTCAATTATGTTTTCATGGGAGCATTTCGGGCAGGTAAAGGCGAATTTTTTGTTTAAAACCTTCTCGTCCTTGACCGCGAATGCTGAATTACAGCTTGTACACCTGACAATCATTGTGATCTCCTGAACTATCTACCGGGAAAGAATTTTTCGTTTATGTTGTGCTGAATGATTATTGGCGAAATAAAGAAAAAAAGCGCCATGAACCACTTCATATCCCTTCCGTTAAGGGTTTCGGATTTTTGCATGTATTTCAGATTTATATAAAGGCTCCACACACCTGCTGAAAAAACGGTAAGAAGGATGTTGATGACCGGGTCGTCATTGAATAATTTACTCACCCGCGCCAGCCACCAGAAATAATACAGCCCTCCGGTGAGGATGAAGAGAAGGAGTAATACCACCAGGTTGTTTTCAGGAATGTAATTTTTCATGTAGACGATCCTTGATCCTTACTTTAACTCTCTATAATGTATTAACGGTTTTTTTTTGTTTTTTTCTTACTATTTTTCCTCTGTAAAAAGTATTAAACACCGGGAAAATTTCAGGTCAATAACGTTTTTTGCAATTTATCAGCCTTTCTTGTATGCCATAACTAAATAATACATCATATGCATAAAGATGTCATTTTTTTTATCGGGAAGGATGATAATCTCAGCAGGCCTGACGCGCCGCTTCAGCGAAACGCCTTTTATGCATGGTAGCCACCGGTAATACTGTTTGACAAGTCACGGCTGTGATGAACAAATAGAAACGTGATGTTTCGTAAAGCCCGATGTAATTGAGGAAGGCATGGCCCGCTTTTTAGAAAAATACGTAACCGGTGATTCCCTGCAATGGCTTCTGGATCCCGCTGACCGGGATGTTCGCTATCTCGCGCTCCGGGACCTCCTTGATGAGGCAGACGGGGACGATTATCGCAGGCTTGAGGGCTTTCTCGCGTCGGGCCCTCTGCTGAAAAATAAAAACGGGATCCCGGGGAGCCAGGGGCGCTATGATCTGCTGTATTCCGGGAGCCTGTGGATACTGGCAGAGGCTGTTGAGCGGGGCCTTGACCGCAGGTCTGAAGTTATCGAAAAGATTATCAGGTATCTTCGTGAAGCCGGGACAGGGGAGGCCGGGGGGTTTTCGCTTCCCTGGAAGCCACGGGCCGAATCGGCCCTGTATACCGGTGAGATGGTCCGGCTTTCACTTGCCGCGGGTTTTTCTGATGACGCGGTAGCAGGGAGTATCCGGTGGATTCTGGAACACCAGAGACATGACGGCGGATGGCTTCAGTGGCAGGTCGGCGGTTGGGCGGACCTCGCGTCATTTCTTTTTTTTAACCGGCCGGGAAAGGGCGGTCTGCGCGATTCAGACCGGTCAGTAACGAGCTGCCCTTATGCCTCGATTGCCTGCGCGCGGGCGCTGCTTTTGAATCAGAAGGTTCATCCGTCACCGGAGGCGGGCCGGGCCATTGCGGCTGCGGCTGAATTCTTCTTAAAAAGAAAATTTTTTGATTTCCGCGATCTCGGGTTTTTCAACTCCCGGCTTATTTCCCGGCAGGATTTCCGCCTCCTGGGCTTTCCTGTTTTCGGCCAGTATGACATCCTCACCGGCCTGATCTTTATCTCTCTCGCGGGCCGCTTCAATGACCCCAGGGCTTCAGAGGCGTTTAACCTGGTTATGTCCAAGCAGAACGGCAACGGGTCCTGGGACCAGGAATCAGCAGAGGCGGGAATGCTCTTCGGGAACAAAAGGAAGCGCTGCCTTGGCAGGGAAAGTAAATGGGTCACGCTGAATGTGTTAAGAATGCTGAAATACGCGGAAGAAACTGAACAGGGTCAGTTGGAAAAAGCGTAACCTGCTGAAAGGATAAAAGAAAGAGAATGCAGGTAGGATGATGTTTCGCCTTTAAAGTATTCCTTATCGGTATCGGGATTGGTAAGCGAGTACGCGCTGTCAAGCTCAAGCATGTTCATGGTGTAATCGAACCCGATTGAGATGAACAGGCCGCCGCTGAAATAAACCGAAAAGTTGAATTCACCGCCGCAGGTAAAATTAATGACATCCTTCCTCATTTTACCGCTGTAGTCGTCTATGAGCTTGTCAGCGATCGGGGTCACGGTGAGTTCGCCGAATGAAACGCCGATTACCGGAGTGAAGGTAAAGTCCCACTGTTTTCTGTTGGTAATGTGGAATGTTGGCCCGACGCATAACGTATAGTCCGAGTAGAGGGTTTCGGTCCAGTTTTTATACTGTGAGCCGAACAGGGTGCGCTCAATGACAATGGTCTTTTTCAGTTTTGCTTTGACTCCCATGTGGTCTATGTACATGTATTCATAGCAGATGCCGAATGCAAATCCCAGGTGGTCAATCCAGAGTTTTTTAATGATTTCACTGTCGTTGAATTCGTGCGTGCTTCCTCTGACGAAGTCGTTTTCAGCGTCTATTATTTCTCCAAAAACCCCCCCCATGCTGAAGAAGGCGCCCAGAAACATCTGACCCTTGTGGGCGCCTTCGGGCGGTTTGTCAAGTTCGTCGAATTTTGATGCCCGTGCCCCTTCAGCCATAACGGCGATAATCACCAGTGAAGCAGCGATTATGGCGGTTATTTTTTTACTCTGTGTGCCGGTTTTTTTCTTTTTTTCACAATTAATCATGTCAGGTTCGGAACTGTTTTACACAATCTTAACATAAACGAGTTATTTTAATGATTGCAGTACTGTATAGAGATTATATACTTATGTCAATAGTATTAATATACAACTATTTTTTTAAGTAAAATACTTGCCAGTAAATTTTAACAAAGAAAATATGTGTATGCGATACTGTGCGAATAACTGATTAACAGAGGGATATACAATGGACTATTTCAAAGGGACCGATGATTATGTTATTTCTCCCAATCTCAGGGACAATGTCAATGTTTCAATAGCCCTGGGAAGGCCGCTCCTGGTTAAGGGAGAACCCGGTACGGGGAAAACGCTTCTGGCCCATTCCATAGCCAGGGGTCTTGGCAAGAAAATTTTTATCTGGAACATCAAGTCCACCACCAAGGCGCGGGAAGGCCTCTATGTTTATGATACGGTACAGCGGCTTAATGATGCGCGTTTCGGTGACAATGATATTTCAGATATCAAGCAGTATATAAAACTGGGCAAACTGGGCGAGGCGTTTGCCTCTGATGAGCAGGTGGTGCTTCTGATCGATGAAATTGATAAAGCCGAGATAGAGTTTCCCAATGACCTTCTTAACGAGCTTGATGAAATGAGCTTTTACATTCCTGAAACGGGTGAAACCATAAAAGCCAGGCAAAGGCCTATCGTCATTATTACATCAAACAGTGAAAAGGAGCTTCCCGATCCCTTTTTGCGGCGCTGTGTTTTTCACTTCATTGATTTCCCCGGGGCGGAGCTCATGGAGGAAATAGTCAGGGTTCATCATCCCGACATAGAGAAGAAGCTTCTCAGAGAGTCGCTGAAAAAATTTTACTGGATCAGGGAGTTCGACATGCTGAGAAAAAAACCGTCGACCAGTGAGCTTATTGACTGGATCCAGGCCCTGGTCGTAGGCGGCGTGCCAATCAAAAAAATTGAAACTGAAATCCCTTTTGTCGGCACTCTGTTAAAGAAAAAAGAGGATGTTGACCTGGTGCAGACTTCGGGGAAAAATCATTACGCTTATAACACGAGTTCGAGAACACGTGATGTTTATTGATTTTTTCTTTAATCTTAAATCGCAGGGCGTACCGGTATCAATGCATGAATGGATCACTTTGCACCAGGCCCTTGCCGCGAACCTCAATGACTGCAGCCTGACAAAGTTCTACAACATCGGCAGGTCTATCCTGGTAAAAAATGAGATCTATTTTGATAAATACGATATAGCGTTTCTCGATACCTTCAAGGACATTGAGACAACCGATGAGATGCTTGAGAAAATCCTTGAAGGCCTTAAGAAGGTCAAGGAACTCAAGCTCACTGAGGAGGAGAAAAGACAGATTCAGGAGCTCAACCTTGATGAAGTCCTGCGAAACTTTGAGGAGCAGATCAGGCAGGGCCATTACAAAAACCATGTCGGCGGCAACAAGGCCATAGGAACCGGGGGGCGGTCAACACAGGGAGCGTGGGGATATAATCCTGCCGGTATTCGAATCGGCCAGGGTGAGTCCAGGCATAAAAGCGCGGTTCAGATCGCGGAGAAGCGGACATTCAGGAACTATTCAAGCAGCATAACCCTTGACACAAGGCAGATGAAAGTGGCCCTTTCGCATTTAAGATCGCTTCTGCCGATAGGTCAGGGTGAACGGCTTGATCTCGATGAGACCATTGACGCGACCTGTAAGAACGCAGGTGAAATTGAGTTCGTATGGGAGAGCAAAGAAAAGAAATCATCCAAAGTCCTTCTTCTCATGGATGTCGGGGGATCAATGACGCCGTATTCCACTCTTGTTGAACGCCTGTTCTCCGCGGCTTCTTCACAGATAAGCAGGTTCAAGCATTACTATTTTCACAACTGCCTGTACCAGGACCTCTGGATCGATATTGAAAGGAACGAATCGGTTTCAACAATGGATTTACTCAAGAGCGAGGATCCTGATTATAAAGTGCTGATTGTCGGGGATGCTGAAATGGCCCCTTCCGAACTGACCTGGAAAAACGGCTCTGTGGATTACTGGTACTATAACGATACCCCGGGTATAGTGTGGCTGCAAAAGCTGAGGGATAAATTTAAAGACATTATCTGGATGAACCCTCTCCCCCGGAGATCATGGAGCTATGTCCAGTCAATAAGGATGATTCATTCCCTGTTTCCGATGTTCGAGTTGACCCTTGACGGGCTTGATGAGGGTGTTCAGTATTTAATTAAAGGCAAAAAAGATCATCTGAATCATTGATTTACTGCTTGAGCGATTTCTGCGTTTCCAGCTTGGCAACGGCGCGTTCCCTGTAATAGCGCGCTTTGTCATGCCCTGAATCGATCATCAGCACTTTGTTCCATTCATTGATTGCCGCCTGAAATTTGTTCTGTTCATAGTATTTTAAGCCGCGGTTGTAGTAGATGTTTATGTTTTTATTGAGCAGCAGTTTTAAGTGTTCAATATGCTTTTCGCTGTTTTTATAGTTCTGTTCCTGCCTGTTGACTGAAAGCATTTTCGCATACGCTGTATAGTAATCCTTTTTGCGGTAATACTTCATTGCGTCATTATACATGGTATCAATCCTGATCATTTTATTGCATTGCGATATTTTTTCATTGATTTCAGTGTCCCAGGGATTGATCGTTTCGGCTTTTTTTAACGTATCTTTAGCAAGCTGAAATTTTTTCTGGTTGTAATACACATCAGCCTTTGATTTATAGGGCGCAGCTTCATCATTGAGTTCTTTTTCAATGTCTTTGATCAGTGAGGCTGCCTCACGGCCATCAGGATCATATTTTTTTGCCGTGAGCGCAGTCGCATAGGCTTTTTTGTATTCCTTTTTTTCTTTCAGGTCCTGGGCCTTGTCTATAATCTGGCTGTATTTCCAGGCGAGTTTTTCCCTGCATTCATCTATCTGGTCTTCTACCTCTTCGAAATAAGGGTCTTCGTCCTGTATTGACAGGAAGACCGTGAGTGCTGATTCATATCTTCTTTTTTTCTTATAGGCCAGGCCGGTATAGTATCGCTGCCTGAGAGCGCGTAATTTTTTTTGTTCCTGTATTTTCTGCTGCCGTTCAAACCTGGCAAGGTACGCGGTGGTTCTCTTTAAATATACTTTTGCTTTTTTATATTCAGGGTCAATTGAAACAACGGTTTTGAAATTCTTTTGCGCCTCTTGATAGTTTTTATTCTTGTACAGCATGATCGCCTGGTCATAGGTGGTGTCACGCTTGTTTTTCATGTACCTGAAAACAGATGAGCACCCCGAGGATATCATGACAGCAGTTGTTATTAACAGTATGAGGTTTTTCGAATTAATGGCTTTCATGAGTTTATGTCTTTTTTATTAATGTTAATTTATTCATTCCGTCTGAATAGCTGTATTCAACTTTGTCCATGAGGGTGCGTATAAAATAAATTCCAAGCCCTCTTTTTTTCCCTTTTTTAAAGTGGGCCACAATGTCCGGGAGTTTAACTTTTGTCATGTCAAATTTATTTCCTTCATAAACCAGTTCAATGGTAATGCAGCCATTGTTTATCATGCACGTTGTGTTAATCGGTTTCAGAATATATTTTTTTGGTTCATGGTCGATTATATTGATAATGGCTTCGTAGAGTGATAGCTCCACGGTGGAAACCAGATCACTATGGACATTGTTTTTCGTCAAGAATGTTGTGATTTTTTCTTTAACGGAGTCAAGATCAGCGTGTTTCCGTTCCGTGGTAAACGTGATTATGCGGTTTTCAGTAAGAGTCATTAAAATGAATCAATGGCCTCATCATCAGAATTATATATTTTAAACAGATTTATAAATCCGAGGAGCTTAAATATTTTTTTTATTTTTTCATTCATCGACGAAATTTTCAATTCGCCTCCCTTTTTATTCAGGGTATCATTAACGCCAATGAGCACCCCGAGCCCCGCGCTGGCAATATAGTCAAGCTTTGACATGTTGCAGACGAGTCGAAGAGCCCCTTTGTTTATTTCATTTCGTAACTTTTCATCGAACCTCGGTGCCGTTTCAGAATCAAGGCTTCCGCCAACATTGATCAGGGTCACTTTGCCGTGTTTTGAGGATGAATACTGGAAAACAGCCATTGGAACTTCCTTGCGAATTGTTTCTGAATTTTATTTTTCTATCTTGCCTGGCCGGATGATAGCCGCATCAATGATGGTGCAGCGGTACTACATGGCCGCAGCCGCGTCTTGATTTGTTTTATGCACCTGGACGAAATCGGAAATACCGACGATGTCCATTACTTTATGAAGGTGCTCGGACATGCCAACAAAGGATATTTTCCCTTTACGTTCATTGGCGTCCTGAATGATATTAATAAGCGTGGCAATCCCTGATGAGTTGATATATTTGGTCTTTTCAAAATTGATAATGATTTTTTCCATATTATAGGATTCTTTCAGGCGGGAGTAGATGATTTTAACATCCCCATCTGCATCTGAAGTCAGGTCACCTTCGATATTAATAACCGGGATGCTTTCAATTTCTTCAGAGGATATTTTAAACTGATATTTCATCTGGGTTATGCAAATAAATATGATTTTTTTAAAGTTACCTTAGACACTGCAAATGTGTCAAGAGATTAATTAAACATCCAGTTATAAAATGATACATTGTTTTAAGTGGAAGCCTAAGTATACAGCCTTATAATGGTAATTAACATTATAATTGTCTTATTGGCCAGTGTCAATTATTGATGTAAAGCGTTTTTTAAGATAGGACATATCAGTACACTCCAGGGTCATGGGTGTTATGGAAATATAACCCTGGTGCAGGGCCTTGGCGTCCGATCCGTCAATATCAACTGAATTGATCTGGCCCTGGACTTCAAGCTTCATGCTGCTGCTTTCAACATTGGTTTTCATGAATGAGTCATTGTAAATTCTTTTCCCGCTGAACGTATAGCGTACGCCTTTTATTTTTTCAGGAGGAAGGTCGGGATAATTAATATTGAAAAAAAGCGGCTTGTGGGCCGTTTCATGGTGAATCTCTTCAATAAATTTCATTACAAAACGGGCCGAATCATCAAAGTATTCTGATACCCGGTGATAACTGTCCATTGAGAGTGCGATGCCGGTTTTCCCGAAAATATACGCTGTGCGCGCGCCGGCAACTGTTCCTGAAAAAAAGATATCATCCCCCACATTGGGCCCGTGGTTTATTCCGGAAATGACCAGATCAATTTCAGGCAGAATGGTGCTGTTAAGGCCGATATTGACACAGTCGGCGGGGTAAGCGTTTATGGAATAGCATGCGTCATTAATTTTTTCGAGATGTATCTGCCTTCTTACGGTGATTGCGTTAGAACACGCGCTTTTTTCGGAATCAGGCGCGATAATGAACACGCGGTGTTGTTCAGAAAGAATTCTGAACAGTGACTGTATGCCTTCGGCGTTTATGCCGTCATCGTTTGTCAGGAGTATATTCATCGTTATAGAGTAATTGAAACGCTCTAATGTAACAGAATCAATCCGTCAACTAAAATTATAACATCGGGTTCAATTTACCTCTTGACTCAGCCTGCTTTTTATTGGATATCATTCACTGAATTGAAAATTCATTGACTATTCGAAAAAAATTGGATTTAATAATCAATGCTAAGAAGCAAATTAAACAATTTTTCTGCCCCGAGCAGGTTTACAGTGAGGTATCCATGAAGTTGAGCATAAAATGGTTTTCTGTAACAGCCCTTATTATCGGGACCATCCCGGCAGCCATCCTTTTTACATGGTGCGCATTAAATGGCTTCGGTGCTGAAATCGTGAGAATTTTTGAATCAGTGTACCCCAGCGGCGGTTTTTCCATTCTTGAAAATATGGACAAGCCCGTTGTGAACAGGCTGCCGGGAATTGCCATCAATATCTGCTATGCCGCTGTTGACAGCTTTATCGCGGGATTCGCTTTCTCCTCGTTGTATAATCTGTTTGTATCCAAGTTAAGCAAGTAACGGAAATAGTTATGGCAAAAAAAGCTTCTGTCAGGAAAATCCGCTTTGGCATTCGTCTGAAAATATCCATAATCATGATTCTGGGGATCGCTTTTGCTTCTTCGCTCATCGGCCTTGCCGTGTATAACCAGCATGAGAACAAAATTAAAGAAACGATTTTACAGTTAAGCGGCACCATCCTCAAAGGCGCCTCGGATAATGCTGAAACATATCTCAGGATTACGCAGTTTCTTTCAACTGAAAAGGCGGCGGAGCTGAACAGGCGGCAGAAAACGGAATTCATAAAAAAAATCGATGATTCTCAAAAGGAGATGACTGAATACTTTTCAAGCATAATTAAAAAAGAAGATATTCTCGATATCGCTTTTTTAATCGATATAGACTGGAAGGACATTAACGTGAACTGGAACCGCAGGGACCAGGCGCGCTATAAATATTTCAGCAGAAATAAAGGCGAGCTGTTTGAGCTGGATCTTTATACAAAACAGGGAAGCATAATAAAAGGGGGAAGGGGGCGCGATGATGCGCAGCTTAAACCCACGATTTTTTCATATTATATGCAGAATGTGGACACTTCTTCTTATCTCGCTTTTTCTGAAGGGAGGAAAGACGAAGGAAAACATTTCGTCATTGTAGGCATGCCCCTTTTCACGAACAGGAACAACGTAAAGCTTTATGATGATTATCTTGCCTTTAAAAAGACCCGCATAAGATCCGCCGGCGACGTGAAAAAAATTCGCTCCCAGAGAGAGAGCTTCAGAAACGCGTTTCTCTACAGGATTATCTCCGGCGGTCCGGGGATTGAATATGATCTCGTTGTTGATACCGGTCAAAAGGAAAAGGTCCTCCTCTGGTACCTGATCAATGCTGTTGATACCAGAAGACTTTCCAGAGACAGGCTTGTTCAGTTCAGACGCGCCTTCAGCGACATGATCAAAGACAGCATTGAGGATAAGAGACTGCCCCTGTTCAGGGTCAAGGTCCTGTTGAATTCAATGGCCAAGGAGTACGGCCTGTCTCTGAAGAACGACAGGGGGGATGAAGTTCTGTGGCGGGATTTCTACCACTCCATGAGGCGAAATGCAGTTGCGATTGAAACTGCATATACCGTTGATGATCTCGCGCTGGTTTCGTTTCGCATGGACCTTTCCGGTGTTCTCGGGCTGTTCCTGCTCCGGGACTCCTTTTATTCCGATATGCAGAAGGACAGAAAAGAGATCATCAACCTGATCATCAGCATTTTTCTCAGGGCGACCATAATCGCGCTTTTCTTCCCGACATTTATAATCAGGTCTGTTAATTCGCTTCAGGAGGCGGCTCTTGAGATCGGCAAAGGGAACCTTGGCAAGAGAATTGATATAAAAGGATCCGATGAGCTGGGAAGGCTTGCCGATATCATCAATATCATGGCAACCAATTTAAGCAGGGCGCAGCAGGAGATGCTTGAAAAGCAGCGCATGCAGGAAGAGTTAAAAACCGCCCAGCATATTCAGTCCGCGCTGCTGCCCGCCGGCTTCCCATCAGTGCCGGGCCTTTCTTTCGGGGCCTATTATATGGCCCAGAGTGAATCCGGCGGCGACTATTATGATTTTATCGATCTCGGAAGCGGCAAACTCGGCCTCGCGATGGCTGACGTTTCCGGCCACGGCGTGGCTTCCGGCCTGGTGATGGCCATGACCAGGACCCTGCTTCATGTTTACTGCCGTGAGATCACTGACACGAAAAAAATACTTGAACTGATCAACACCCACCTCTACGAAAACACGGCGAGCAATTATTTTGTCACCATGTTTTACGGGGTTCTCGACCTTAAATCATTGCAGGTTAAATTTTCAAGTGCGGGCCATAATCCCGGAATCATTGTAAGAAGGGAGAAAATAATTGAAATACCGGCAGGAGGCATCGCCCTTGGTGCGACCACAACTGATACAATGTCAAGGCTGACTGATTCCCGTTCGCTGCAGCTTCAGAAGGGGGATTATTTTGTCCAGTACACTGACGGGGTGTATGAATCTTTCAATGCAAACGGAGAGGAGTACGGCTCTGAACGCTTCCATGCAGTGCTTCTTGACAATTGCGGAAAAGAACCCGCGGACATGATTAAAAATGTGGTAAAATCAATTGATGCCTTTACCGGGAAGGTCCCCCAGCATGACGACATCACGTTTTTTGTAATCAGGGTCGGATAAATGCACTATACACCGCAAGGCCCTGCCGGGCCCTGCGGTGCCGTTCTTTTTTGCAGATTTATTTCGCCAGCATCCCGCCGTCGAGGGGTATTATAGTCCCCGTAATAAAATCAGATGCCTTTGAAGCGAGGAACACGGCAAGGCCCTTGACGTCGTCTTCTTCGCCGTATTTCGCCAGAGGAATATAGGCGAGAGTTGCGTCCAGAATCCCTTTCATCTCCGGTTTGAAAATAAAGCCCATCATGTCTGTTTTAAAGAAACCGGGAGCGATCGCATTCACGTTGATTTTGTACTGCGCGAGCTTGACCGCGAGGTTTTTTGTCAGGAGCTCTACCGCTGCCTTTGATGAGTTGTAGGGCACCGCGGGGTGGGCTATCTCAAGCGAGCCGCGGGAGCCGTAAACCGAGGAAATGTTGATTATTTTGCCGCCGCCTGCGTCTTTCATGATTTTTGCGACTTTCTGTGACAGTATCCACACACCGCGGACGTTCACTTCGAATACCTTGTCCCATTTATCAAGGGGAAAGTCGAGTGTCGGTGCTCCCCAGGTCACTCCTGCGTTATTCACCAGAACGTCGATTTTGCCGAATTCCTTCATGGTAGCGTCGACCATGTTTTCAATGTCCTCTTTGGAACCCATGTCGCATTTAACCGGCAGAACCTTTACTCCGAATTTGCGCAGTTCTTCCGCGGTTTTTTCGAGAGTTGCCATTTTTCGTGACGCCAGGACCAGGTCTGATCCGGCTTCCGCAAGGCCGGTGGCGATATACTGGCCGATGCCCCTTCCGCCGCCGGTCACTATGGAAACTTTACCTTTGAGGCTGAACATATCCTGTAATTTCATCCCTTCCCCCATATCAATATATAAATTATGTGCTATTATGATACGGATAGATTGGACGCCCGGCGGCAGATTCAGTCAAGATAAAAAAATGAAATATTATAATGGAAAAATGAGCGTATGTTGCGTATAGTTGATAAGGGAAAATCAGAGTGGTCGTTTTATAAGGGGGGATGATGAAGCGATACGATGTGATCATTGCCGGCGCCGGCCCTTCAGGCATTTTTATTGCGCTTGAGCTTTTACGTTCCGGCATGAAGAAGAAAATTTTGATACTCGAAAAAGGGAAACCCATTGAGGAACGGCATTGTTTCAAACGCGAAAACGGTGTCTGCAGAAACTGCCGCCCCTGCAATATTACGACCGGTTTTTCCGGGGCCGGCGCCTACAGTGACGGCAAGCTGATTCTTTCCACTGAAACAGGCGGGTTTCTGAGCGAGTATGTGGATGATGAAGAACTGCGGGAAATGATCTCCTATGTTGATTCGATTTATCTCTCCTATGGTGCTGATAAAAAAGTCTATGGCCTTGAAGAGACCGATGTTCTCAGAAAGCTGCGGAACCGGGTCATACAGAGCAACCTCAGGCTTGTTGAATCCCCCCTCCGGCATATCGGCACGGAAAAATGCTATGAAATTTATTCGGTCATTCAGAAGGAGCTCCTTGACCGGGGCGTCGAGATTTCATTCAGGAACCCGGTAAACGACCTGATCGTGCAGGACGGCTCGGTTGTCGGGGTCGTCGCCGACAGTGAATACTTCTCTGACCGGGTGATCCTGGCTGCGGGCCGTGAAGGCGCGGGGTGGATGGACCAGCTCTGCAAAAAATACGGCATACAGACACGGGTCGGCGGTGTTGATATCGGCGTGCGGATCGAGGTCCGCAACGAGATCATGGAAGAGGTGAACCGGGCGGTCTATGAAAGCAAACTCATCTATTATACGCCGACCTTTGACGACAGGGTACGGACTTTCTGCAACAATCCTTCGGGGTTTGTCGCCACCGAATTCTACGACAGCGGCCTCGCGGTGGTCAACGGCCACAGCTATAAAGGCGAGGAACACAAAACGGACAACACGAACTTTGCGGTGCTCGTGTCGAATTATTTCACCGATCCCTTCAGGGAGCCCCTCGAATACGGGAAATATATCGCCAGGCTCGCGAACATGCTTTCAGGCGGCAAGGTGATTATTCAGCGGCTGGGCGATTTCAGGCGCGGCAGAAGGACGACGTCCGCCCGCCTCAGGAGGAACAATATAGTCCCGAGCCTTGACGATGCGGTCCCCGGAGACCTGAGCCTGGTGTTTCCCTACAGGATCATGCTCGACATCAAGGAAATGATCCAGGCCCTGGACAGCGTGTTCCCGGGAATCAGCAGCGACGAGACCCTGCTCTACGGCGTTGAGGTGAAGTTTTATTCCAATATCATTTCGGTTAAAAGGAACTTTGAAACCGCGGTGAACGGTCTTTACGTCGCCGGTGACGGCGCGGGCATCACGCGGGGACTGCTTCAGGCCAGCATCAACGGCGTCATGATCGGCAGGGAACTGTTGAAAGCATGGGGATTCGGTCATCGGAAAAACACAAACCCGCTCAAGATGCTGTAAAGAGATACGGTTTTTACCGATAATAACAATAATGAAAAGGACCCTGCTGACATTACTTGCGGTTTTTCTGTGCCTGGCATCCGCCGGATCACAGGAACAGGATTATTTTTCCCTGTATAATAACGGTGAATATAAACAGGCACTCGATATCGTCGATAAAAAGCTGAACGATATTTACAGCACCCGCGTTGAAGACAAACGCGTTCCTTCTGGTTTTATAACCCTGAAAAATACTGACCGCGACATTGACCTGATGAAAGTGTTCAGGCAGAGGAAAGCAAAGGGCTTTTTCATCGAGGACAACAGCGAAATATCAACGCTTCATCTGTACGGGGCCAGGTGCAGCGCTAAACTCCTGAAGCCGGAAAACGCCCTGAACCATTACTATCAGTGCCTCAGGTTCAGGCACCTGGAAAACAAGCGGGATGATGCTGTTTTTTTTGAAATGGCGCAGATATTCAGGGAAGCGGGCCATTTCAAGGCCTATGTTTCTTTTCTTGAAGCGGCATATTCTCTGAACACGGAAGAATACCGTTATTCACGGGAGCTTGGCACGGCCCTGTACACGACCGCTCAAAAGAAAAGGGCCATTTTTCACCTGGAGCGTTATATCGCCAATGTTGAGGGCAAGCCTGAACCCGAACTTCTGCTCATGACCGGGAACCTTTATGAAGATATCGGACGCTATCTTGACACCGAGAAGTATTACATCAGGTATCTTGAAGCGAAACCTGACGACGGCTTCATCCATTTCGCGCTCGGCCATAACGCCTATAAACGGACCGGCAACTATGAGCTTGCCCTGAAAAGCCTGGACCGGGCCCTTTCCCTGTTGCCTGAATCCGATATAATCCGCCGCTCGAAAGCCCATGAGTACCGCGGAGACATGGCCTTCAACGACCTTGAATATGATGACGCCATAGCGAATTATACCGAGACCCTGAAATACCAGGAGAAAATAGCGCAGAAAATAAAGGAAATCGAACATGAAATCGGCCAGTTTTCAGCTAAAATTAACGATTTGAAAACATCCCTGCTTAAAGAGAGCGACTTTGATGAATATGAACTGTATGAATACCTGAAAGAAGAAAGGGCTAAAAAGGAACTGGAGCTCGTTGATATTACCAGGGATTATTCACGGCTCAACGCGGGAAGGGTTCGCTGGTTCCTCGCGGAGGCATTTGAAAGGAAGGAACGGTATAATGATGCGATAACGTATTACCGTCAGGCAATAACTTTTGATTATAATTCCGGCAGGGCGCGTGATAGAATTGTAAAATTACAGTTGAAAATAAAAAGGGGTTATTAAATATTTGATTTTACCTTACAATAAATGAAAATTGTACTATTGTATTAGATATAACCGTTAATCCGGGATTAACATGACACAAATCAATTTATTATAAACGAGGTTACAGCATGTCAGGTCATTCCAAGTGGGCTACCATAAAACGAAAAAAAGGCGCTGCTGACGCGAAAAGAGGCGCTGTTTTTACCAAAATAATCCGTGAAATCACTATTGCCGCTCGCATGGGCGGTGAGGATATCAACGCGAACCCCCGGCTCAGAACCGCGGTCGCCAAGGCAAAAGCCAGTAATATGCCGAATGACAATATTGAAAGGGCCATAAAAAAGGGCGCCGGCACCCTGGATGGCGTTGTTTATGAAGAAATTCGCTACGAGGGGTATGGCCCGGGCGGTGTTGCCATTATGGTTGACTGCCTCACTGACAATAAAAACCGCACCACGCCTGAAGTAAGGACCACCTTCAGCAAACACGGCGGCAACCTCGGTGAGACCGGCTGTGTTAATTATCTTTTTGATCGCAAGGGCAACATCGTGATAGAACCGGGCCAGACCAATGAGGACGAGGTCATGGAACTGCTGCTTGATTATGATCTTGAGGACATTAAAACCGATGAAGACATTATCGAGATTGTCTGTTCCCCTGAAGCGTTTAATGAAGTCAATGATGTTCTGACAAACAAGGGCTTCAAGCTCAGCGTGAGTGAGATTTCCATGATGCCACAGACAACGGTACCCCTGGATGAAAAAAGGGCGGGACAATGCCTCAGGCTTATCGAGCTTCTTGAGGACCTTGATGATGTTCAGAACGTTTATTCGAATTATGATATCTCGGATGAAATCATGTTGAAGATCAGCGAGGGTCAGTGAGGGTCCTCGGCATTGACCCGGGCTTCGGTATATTAGGCTGGTCTGTGATAGAGAGCGACCTCGTGATTGTCGATTACGGGGCCATTGAAACATCCCCCCTGCTTTCTTTTGACGAGAGGATTTATCATATTCATTCAGCGTTGAAAAAAATCATCGCGGAATACTCTCCGGATTTTGTTGCCATCGAAAAGCTTTTTTTTCAAAGAAACACGACCACGGCAATGGATGTCGCCAAGGCGATCGGCGCCGTGGTGCTTACCCTTCGCATGTGCAACCTGAGCTACCAGGAGTACAGCCCGTCCCAGATCAAGCAGGCCATTACCGGTTACGGCAGGGCTTCGAAAGAGCAGATGCAGCAGGTGATCAGGAAGATTTTTAATTTAAAGGAAATACCCCGTCCCGACGACGCCGCTGATGCGCTGGCAATTGCCGCGTGCCACTGTTTAAAATCCGGCTGTAAACTCGCGCTGTAGATCAGAGATAGTTGTCCGCGACATACTTCGCAAAGGGCATGGAACAGGTAAACGCCGGGGAGATGGCGTTCAGTATATGGATGCTTTTTTCGTGACGGATTACCATGAAGTCCATGACCAGTTCCTTCTTTTTCCAGTCAACCAGCTGCGGCCTGATGCCGACCTTGTCTGACTGTTCGATGTCACTGAAATCAAGATGTTTGACCAGTTCTTTTGCACTGTTGTAGAAATACCGTGAAAGATATTTTTTAGGTTCCTCAATCGCTATGTTCCTGAACTTCGGGTTTGCCAGAAACAGCATCGCGTCCCGGTAGAGGATGGTCGCCGATTCGCGGTCAATGCCGCTTACTATGCCGTAGTTTTCTCTGCCGAAGGCAGGTATCGCTGTTGGCCCCAGGTACAGGTCTCCCGCGGTATTTTTGGTGAAATGGACGCCCAGGAAGGGATTCTTTATGTTCGGCACCGGGTAGATGTTCCCCTTTACCATCCCCGATTTTGAGGGGATGATTTTGCGGTACGTCCCCTTGAAGGGGATGAGCTTTAGATCAGGAGCAAGGCCCGCACTGTGGGCGATAATATCACTGTATGCCCCGGCAGCGTTGACAAACAGGTCAAATGCGACCGTTCCATTCTCTGTTCTTATTGAATCAGCGCTGTCCAGGCCGTCTACTCTCGTATCGAAAAGGAACGTCACCCTGCCGGTAGCGTCAAGGTCCTCCACCAGTGATTTCAGCACCGATTTGGGGTCCACCACCGCCGTGTCAGGGGAATGGAGTCCGGTGCCGCAGGTTCTGGCCATGGGTTCGATCGCGTTGAGCCCTTTTTCGTCGATCAATCGGGCTTGAGCCCCGTTGGCCACGGCCCGCCGGTGCAGCTCATGAACGACTTCAACCTCGGCTTCGTTTTTCGCAACGATGACTTTGCCGTTTTCGACAAGGGGAAGGCCCTTTTTTTTACAATACGCCTTCATCCCCCTGTTGCCCTCGGCGCAGAATTTCGCCTTGAGGGAATCGGTTGAGTAATATATTCCAGCGTGAAGAACGCCGCTGTTGCGGCCTGAAGCATGCATGCCGGGCTTCCCTTCCTTTTCGATAACAGCGAGAGAACGGCATCCTCTCTGTATGAGCTCGCGCGCGATGGTCAGGCCCACTATTCCAGCGCCGCAGATTACGGTTTCGAATTTTTTCATTACTGTGTTATTCCTTTAAGAGCATTTCTTCAATGAAGAATTTTTCATTGATCGAGAGAGAGGACACGTCAAGGCGGATTATCCGGTGCCTCGCGTGGGCAAGCTGCTGATACATCATGATATCGGGAGCGGAAGTTCTGTTTTTCAGCTGAGGGGTGATTTTATTTATGAAGCCGAATGAGTCCTTGTCAATGATTTCGATATGGTTGTCGTTCATGTTGAAAGTGTTTTTTACCATTATGACATGATCTCTGCTCACCTCGCGGTATCGTATCCATTTTCCCATGAACTGCCAGTAATAATTGATAACGTTCTTTTTGATGTTCAGGACGAAAGTCCCGGTATTGGTAATGAGAAACGTCAGCGCGACGATGCCCAGGGCGATGATCAGTATGCCGTAAACGACATTGCGGATCAGTGAAAGAATTTCATCGGCAAAAAGCACGAAATTGAAGAAATGAAACACGCCATAAATGAAAGAAATGAAAAAGAAATACTGAAAGAACGAAAAGCTTTTTTTCCATTTGAGGACCAGGGTGTCGTTTTCATATTTTCTGCTGATCCGGGTTTTACGGGGAAGGTCAACAGCGAGTTTCGTCACCGGGATGTCTTTTAATTTGACATTTTTGATTACCGGAGTATTGTCCAGGTACAGGTCCCTGCCGGTCAGGTCCTGGAGCTTGCGCGCGAAAATCATCGCCTCGTCTTTTTCGCTGAATTCGGCCACATGCAGGGACGAGCCGAACTCGTTCATGAAGATTATCTCATAAGAGGTTGCCAGGCTTCGGCGCTGGCCGGGCGTTACTATCGTCTGGATGCTGATTATGGAGTAGCGTTTAATGGGTATCTTCAACGGCGCTATTGAGGTAAACGTTGATTCCAGGATGCTTATAAATCCCGGGTCCCTGTTGATGTAGATTTTATAATAGCGGGAATTGACAAAGAAGAGCAGGCCGAGGGATGACATCATGAAACCAACGCTGAAGGTGAAGTGCCCCCCGAAAATACCGCTGAAGATCATATAGATGCCGGATATAAGAAGCGCGATCCCCGAAAAAGTCGCGATCCAGATATAGGTGCGCGATGATTTAATAATAAGCGTATTGTTGATTAAAACAGTCCGGTCTTTCATCCGCACTCCTCCGCAATTTCATAAAATTAGATTTTTTTTAGCCATTATGTCAATTATATTTTACCGGTCTCTGGGTAATACTGACGGGAAAATGCATATGACGGGATATTTATAGAAATCAAGTTGATTTTTTAAGTGTTATTTATAGGTTACTGTTATACAGGTGTCCTGATCGGGGGTTATTCCTGCCGGCGCTTGAAATTATCACCCCTTTCAGGTACAATAGGTGAGGAGAACAATATGCAGATAGAATTTGTCGGAGGCGCACGCACCGTTACCGGGTCTTCATATATAGTGAAGGACAAAGATTTTACCATCATGGTTGACTGCGGGATGTTCCAGGGCAAGAGGGAGCTTAAAGCGCGTAATTACCTGAACCTGATTTACGCCCCAAAAAAGATCGACGCCCTTCTGCTGACCCACGCCCATATCGACCACAGCGGCCTGATCCCCAAACTGGTAAAGGAGGGATTTTTCGCCAATATATACGCGACTGACGCGACGGCGGACCTCTGTTCGGTCATGCTTCCGGACAGCGCGCACATACAGGAAATGGATACCGACTGGATCAACCGGCGCAACAAGAGAATGGGAAGGGAAACGGTCGAGGCCCTGTACACGGTTGAAGACGCCGAGGAGAGCATGAAGAACTTTGTTCCGGTGAGTTACGGCAAAGTGATCCAGATCCATCCGAGAATACAGGTGCGGTTCCGGGACGCGGGCCATATCCTGGGCTCGTCGTTCATAGAAATGTGGATCGACGAGGACGGGAAAAAAACGAAGATCGTGTTCTCCGGCGATATCGGCCAGAGGGAACAGGCCATAATTCGCGACCCTGAAACGGTTGACGAGGCCGACATCCTTCTCGTCGAGTCGACCTACGGAAACCGTGAACACAAGAACAGGGAGCAGACCTATGACGAGCTGAAAAATATCATCCTCAATTCGCACAACAGGGACGGCAACATAATTATCCCCGCCTTTGCCATTGAGCGGACCCAGGAGATCATATTCACACTCTCGAAGCTTTTGAAAGCCGGCGAGATCCCCCGCATCCCGGTCTATATCGATTCGCCGCTCGCGATATCGGCGACCGAAATATTCAAAAAGAACGAGCAATGCTTCGACGAGGAGACCAGGAACATCCTGAATTCGGGAGACAGCCCTCTTGATTTTCCCGGCCTTCACTTCGTCCGCTCCGCGGAGGAATCGAAAAAGCTCAACGACACCGCAAAGGGCTCGATTATCATTTCGGCGAGCGGCATGTGCACCGCGGGCAGGATCAAGTACCACCTGATGAACAACCTCTACAAGCCGAGCTCGAGCATCGTGTTCGTTGGCTACCAGGCCGAAGGCACTCTGGGCCGGCGGCTTGTTGACGGCGCCAAACAGGTAAGAGTATACGGCCAGGACGTTCATGTCAACGCAACGGTCCACACACTGGGCGGGTTTTCGGCGCACGCCGACCGCACGGGAATCCTCAGGTGGATGGAAACAATCAATAATCCCAGGCTCAAGGTTTTCGTGGTGCACGGCGAAGAGGATTCGGCGACCGCGCTGTCCGATTCGATCCAGAAGGAATTCGGCTACGCGGCCTACGTGCCCCGGTGGGGCGAGATCATCGACCTGGCCACCATGCGCTCGACCATGGCCGCGTACGGGACGGCTGAACCGTTTACCGCTGTGGATAAAGAACTCGAGAGCCTTAACGAATCATTGAAAATACTGATGAACAAATACCAGAAGGCCCGTGATGAAAATCACCGTCTGGACATGAAACAGCTCCAGGAAGATATCAACGATGCCAAAGAAATGATCTCCATGATAATTGACGAGCTGTAAGGGGGGTACATGCCGGAGAGGATGAGAAGAGCTGATGACCGCGGCTACGAAAAGGCCTTTATAATCGATATGGACGGGGTCATCAACAAGGGATCCGCGCTTATTGAAGGCGCCCGAGAATTCGTGGACAGGCTGCAGCAGGGCAATTTCAAATACCTTTTTCTGACCAATAATTCCTATCATACCCCGGATGAGCTCAGAGAGCGCCTTTCCAAAATAGGGATCGATGTCGAGCGTGAACATTTTTACACCTCGGCCATGGCAACGGCGAGTTTTATCAAGTACCAGCAGCCCAGTTCAAGCGCCTATGTCATCGGGGGGAAGGGCCTGCTCAGCGAGCTTGAAAAGATCGGGGTGACGATCACGAACAGGGACCCTGACTACGTCATCGTCGGGGAGACCGAGGAGTATGATTACGCGCGCATCATCGAGGCAACGCTTCTCATCCAGGAAGGCGCGCGCTTTATCGCGACCAACCCGGACATCACCGGCCCCACGAGGCGGGGCCCGGTGCCTGCGTGCGGCGCGCTGGTCGCGCCGATCCAGAAGGTGACCGGCATGGCCCCGTATTTCCTGGGAAAGCCGAATCCCGCGATGATGTACTGGGCCCGTAAAAAGCTGGGCGTGCACTCCGCGAGCTGTTTCATGATCGGCGACCGCATGGACACTGACATCGTCGGCGGCCTAGAATCGGGAATGACAACCTGCCTGGTGCTTTCAGGGGTGACCTCCAGGAAACACGCTGGCCGCTTCCCCTATAAGCCGGACTACATTTTTGACAGCGTGGCCCAGATAGACCCTTGCACGATCCTCTCCCGCAGGGAACGCGTGTTGAAATAAGCGGGACCCGGAGCAGTGTGATCAATGCCGGTAAAACTGTATTACAGCAACACCATCGATGAGCTCTGCGCCGCGCTCGCCGGGCATCTCGCCAGAGAAAGGGAGAACCCTCTGGGGGCGGACGTTGTTTTTATCCCGAACCCGCACCTCAGGGAGTGGGTCCAGATGCGGCTCGCGGATGTGAACGGCATTGCCGCCAATATCGATTTTCAGTTCCTTGATCCGGGACTGTGGAAGCTCATCAGGCGCATCAGGGAGCGCACCGGCCCGTGCCCGGGCCTTCTTGACGCGACCCAGCTCCGCCTGGTGCTGTATTATCTGCTCACGGAAAAAAGCGTCGCCGGAAAAGGCCCGGGCCACCCCGGCGTCCTGATGCCGGCCGGCGAACACGGCCCTGAACACGAGACGCGCGCATGGCAGCTCGCGGGAAAACTCGCGGTGAATTTTTCGGCCTATGAACACCGCCGCCCTGACATGATCGAAGCATGGAAATCGGGCCGCCTTGTTTTCGATACCGGCATGGAACGCGCGCAGCGTTCGCTGTACCTGAAGGCCCTGGGCCCGAAAGGGTTGTGCGCGGGGGCCTTTAACGGGGCCATGAGCCTGCCGGCGCACGCGCGTGAAACGGACTTCGCTTCAGCAGGCCCGTGCCTGCCGGTCATCCATTTTTTCTGCGAGTCCCAGCTTTCTCCTTTTCACGCCGGCCTGGTTTTCGGCCTGGGAAGCGCGGCCGATGTCTACGTGTACCACCTGAATCCCTGCTCCGAGTTCTGGGAGGACGTCGAGACCCCGGTTGAGGAGCGCTGGAGAAAGATCAGAAGCGTGAGGGTCGGTGAAGACAGCCAGGGCGAATACCTTGATTATACGCCGGAAGAAAACCGGCTCCTGCAGGCGTGGGGAAGGGCGGGCCGCGAGGACGTGAAGCTCATGAGCATGGTTGAAGAGGCCTGTATCGGGAGCGTCGAATTCGAAGCTTCATGGGTCGGACAGACCGCGTCCGCACAGGAGAATACGGTACTGGGCCAGCTGCAGCGGCGCATCATGGCCCGCTCATCAGGCGGGGAATTGCTGGCGCAGGACAGGAGCGTCCAGATCGCCCGCTGCCAGACGGTGTACCGTGAAGTTGAATCCGTCTACGCCAGCATCCTGCACAGCCTCGAGCGGGACCCGTCCCTCAAGATGACCGACATCGCGGTTTATGTTCCTGACATGGAGATGTACGGCCCGGTGATCAAGTCGGTTTTTTCCAGGGAGCAGAGAATATCCATGGGGATGATCGATTTCACTGCCGCGTCCGAAAGTGTTGTGGGCGAGGCGGTCATTGCCCTGTTTGAGCTTGCCCGGGGTGATTTCACCAGGTCGGAAGTTTTCACTCTGGTCATGAATCCGGCCTTTCAGAAGGCCCGCGGTATTGACAGCCGCGATGCCGAGACATGGCTTAAGTGGGCGGACAGCCTTAACATATTCCGGGGCTTTTCCTCTGACGGGAACACCGCGGGAGAATCATGTACCTGGCAGCAGGGCCTGAGGCGCCTGAGAATGGGAAGGGTCATGGAAGGGCCTTCGGATGCCTTGCAATCCTACCGGGGGATCGTGCCCTTCGCCGACATGAACAGCAATGACAGCGAGCAGGTCGGCGCCATAAGCCTGTCACTGGAACTGTTGCATTCGATCATCGCGCCCGTCCGCACCGGAGAGCTGTCGGCGCAAGAATGGCTTGGTGTCATTGATGAACTGATCGCGCGTTTTATCGCGGTTCCGGATTCAATACCGGGGGAGGAAACAGTCCTCATGGGTCTGCGCCGGGGCCTGGATGCGCTCGCTGTGTTTGACCTGCCTGTTCTGCGGCGCGGCCTGTCACTCGATTTTATCAGGGAATATATTACTGAGAACCTCAGGGCCATCCCCGGTTTTCACGGCCGCTATCTCGTCTCGGGGGTCAATATATCGGCCCTGGTGCCGCGCCGCCAGGTGCCGTTCCGGGTCTGCTATGTCATGGGCATGAGCGAGGGTGCCTTCCCCGGCACCGCTGACGCTTCGGCCCTTGATCTTGCGGCCGGGCGCAGGCGCATCGGCGACGTGTCGAGCCCTGACGCGAACCGGTATCTCTTTCTTCAGATACTGATGTCAACCGCGGAAAAGCTCTGCCTTTCGTATGTTGCCCGCGATCTGCAGCGCGACCAGGATTTTATCGCCAATTCCCCGGTGCGCCAGCTTCGTTCCTTTATTGAGGAGCACGTGACCGGTTCGGATTTCATGATCGTCGATGTTCCCCTGCGGTCGTATGATTTACGATCACTCGCGCACGACCGCGGCCCCGCCTGGCAGGACTATGTTTCGTATCACGGCAAAAGCGGCCCTGTCGTGGTGAGCCCTTCGCTCCTTGACCGGGTGCTCTTCCTGAAAACCATGGCGCCGCCTGAAAACAGGGAAGGAAAAGCGCTCCTTGACAAAGCCGAAGCCTCTCTGTCTCCCGATTTTTCCCTGCCGAAACAGCAGGGCCGCGAATCTTCCGGCGCGGAGATCGTCCACCCCGTGTCTCTTGCTGACCTGCGCTATTTTCTGGTAAACCCCGCTGAATCGGTCCTCGCCCGGTTCTTTCAGCTCGGCAGGAACATCGTGGCAGAAGACCTGCTTGCCAGGGACGATGAGCCGTTTTATTCGGGCTATCCGGATGACTACACCCTTGTGGAAAACACCCTGCGCAGGTATGTTCTCTCAGGCGACGCCCGGGCGAGCCTTGATTATCTGCGCCGCGCCCATGACTTCGCGTCAATGCAGGGACGGTCCCCTTCGGGGGCGTTGCGGACCATTGACAAGGACTTCCTGCTTGAAAGGGCCGATGCCCGGATCAGGGGGGCCGGGAACGCGGGCCTGGGTGAGTTTCTGCGTGAGAAAAGAGGCCACACCCTCATTCGGGGAGTCAGGTTCGGGCCGGGAAGGGAGGAGGCCGAAGTTGAACTTCCGCCCCCTGCGTTTTCCGTTCCGGCCGGGGATGATACCTTCAGGGTCAACCTCTCGGGGTCGCTTCCCTTTCTCTGGAAAACCGGCAGCGCTGCCGAGACCCTGGTCACCTCGGGAGCGAACGACCTGCGTCCCGGACATTTTCTCGGCGCGTTTCTTTTTTACGCTGTTGCGGCCTCGGGCCTTGACCGTGAGCTGTATTCGCTTGCCGGTGAAGGGCCGTTTGTCCTCAATGTCGAACTCAGGGATAAAATAGAGGCGGTCCAGTGGAACCTTGATCGCGGACAGGCACAGCACTATCTTTTTTCGCTCCTTGCTGAATTTTTGCGCTGCCCGGCAGTTGACCACCTTCCGGCTGATATCGTGTTTCATAAAAACATGCCCGCGCCGCATGATCTCGCTGCAGAGCCCGATGGACGCATCAGGTCGGACTACAGGGCCTCTTTTGAAAGGCTGCTGTATGAGGAGAGGGAGAAGTCATTTGGAAGCTATAAAGAGAGCAATATCATGGTTCTCGTTGATCCCGGGGTCCCTGAAGACGCGTTTGACAAAGTGAGAAACCGTTTCGGGCTCATTGTGGTTAAGAAAAAGGAAAGTAACAGGAAAAAGTGATGAAGGAAAAAACATATCATCCTGTTGAAATCCATGACTGCGGAGAGATCGATCTTTCATCCCACATGGTCATTGAGGCGTCAGCCGGGACAGGCAAGACCTATACCATTGAACAGATCGTGGCGCGCCTGCTTGAATCGGGCGGCATCGATTCCCTGGACCAGGTGCTGGTCGTTACGTTTACCGAAAAGGCGACCGGAGAAATCAAGGAAAGAATCAGGCAGCTTCTTCATGAGCGCAAAAAAAAATCGGCAGGGCCTGCGGCTGCGAGAATACAGGAGTCCCTTGACGCGTTTGACAGCGCTTCGATATTTACCATTCACGGCTTCTGCAACAGGGTGCTGCAGCTGTATTCATTCGAAAACAACGGTCGATTAACGTTCAGCCTGACTGACGACGCTTCGGTATATGATATCGTCCTAAAGAATATTATACGGGGATGGCATAAAGAATTCGGCCCGGGACTTGAGGACATGCTAAAAGTATCCGGCTTTCCCGATGTCAAACGGGACCAGAGCGGATGGATGTCGCTTGTGCTCGCCATGGCGGAAAAATTCACGCCCGAGGCCGGGGACGTGCTTCTTCCTTCCGCGTCCGGCGATTTAATCGCTGAGATGAAACGTATTGTGGCGCCCTGCGCTCAAGTGCTTGCCGAACTTGACCCGCTGATCGGGCCCACGGGCGAAGAACATCCCCCCGTGAGCCGTTTTGCCGAACAGTATCTGTCCTTAAATATTAATAAAAACAGTATCAACAAGCGCCTCAGAGGATTCATCAACCCTCTTGTTGAACTGGTCAGTATATCCAGGCGCGGAGAACTGTCGCCGTATTCTCTGCTGCTTTTCAAAAAAACCCTTGAAACAGGCGATGAAGGGTTCAGGGAACTCATGGAATCGGGGAAAAAGGAGGAACTCGATTTTAAGGACGCGCTTCCGTCCCTGCCGCGGGTTGTGCAGCTTGCTGATGAACTGTGTTCCCTGATTCCGTTGTCGATAGAGAGTTTCCTCGCCGTAAGCACTATCCACAGCGTGCTTGAACACGCGGCCCGGTTTAAACGTGAGCGGGGGCTTATCAGTTATAAGGACATGATCTCCCTGGTTGAAAAGGGGACGCACGACCCCGAAGGACCGCTGTGCATCGAGCTCCGCAGAAAATACCGTTATGCGATCGTTGACGAATTCCAGGACACGGACATGCTCCAGTGGTCGCTGTTCAGGAATGTTTTTCTCGAAGGAAAGGGGAACAGGCTCATTGTTGTGGGTGACCCCAAACAGGCCATTTACGGGTTCAGGGGCGCGGACGTTTATGCCTACCACACTGCGAAAAGCGAAATGCTCCGTCGTGGTGCGAATTATTATTCACTGGCCGATAACTGGCGCTCGTCCCGGAATCTCGTGTCGTCGTTTAACCGGCTTTTCAGGCCCGGTAACTGGTTTACCGACCAGGCCATTGAGTACTGGGACGTGGAGTATCCTGAATCACGCAGTGCGTCCGCTTCGGGCGTGGACAGCCGCCTGGTCGTGGTGGACATGGGGGAATCAACCGCGACTGAAGCGCGTTACCGCTACTGCAGGTTCATGGCGCGCGAGATCAGGGCCCTGCTGGCAGCCGGAATTGAGCATAAACAGATTGCGGTGCTCATCCGTTCCTGGAATGAAGCGCACGCGGTTGAAACAGGCCTGCGCAGGGAAGGCGTGCGGTTTTCATATTATAAGCGGGAAGGGCTTTTTCAGTCGCGCGCGGCCCTTGAGATACGCTGTGTTCTTGAAGCGGTCGCTGACCCGACGGGCCACCGCGCGGTCAGACGCGCGCTGATCACCAGGTTTTTCGGGATCGCGGTTGAGTCCCTTGCCGGGTATGAAGCATTGGGTGAAAACCATCCGGTGACCCTGGCCCTGTTCAGGTGGCACACGTTTGCCGCGGAGAAACGCTGGAGCGCTCTGTTTCATTCACTGGTGCACGAGTCGGGCCTTTCGCTCAGGGTAATGCAGGATAAAGACGGTGAGCGGGCCCTGACGGATTTTTATCATATCCTTGAATTTCTGTCAGTACAGGCAAATTCGTCTAAACAAGACATACGATGGATCATCAAGAAACTTGATTCACTGATATCAGGAAGCCGGGGAGGGGATGATGCCGTGAACTATCACCGGCCCGAGCAGGAAGACCCGGGAGTGCAAATAATGACTGTCCACGCGAGCAAGGGGCTGCAGTTCCCGGTAGTATTTATAGCCGGGGGCTTCAGCAGACCAAAGCCGGCAGCGGTGCCCCAGTTCCACGACCGGGGCAGGCGCTGTTTTGATCTTGCCGGTGAGGCGGAATCAAGGGAACGTCACAACCGTGAACAGCGCTGGGAGGATGAGCGGCTTTTCTATGTTGCGCTGACCAGGGCCGGAGAGGTGCTGTATGTGCCCCGTTTTATGCCGACATCAAGCGCGAAACGTACCGCGGGCATGCTGGGTGAATGGCTTGCCACCGCACTTGATTCCTGTTCTGCCTCTGAATTAATCCGCGTCAATGGCCTGAATATTACTGAAAATATGCGTGAAGCCGTATGTGTGGCCAATGCTTCGATAGTGGGCATCGACTCTTCCTGCGTTCAGGACCTGCTTGAAGAAAAGAATGAATCCTTTCTCGCACGAAAGGTCATGGTTGAATCGTTTTCCAGTATCAAGTCAAGAGAAGACGAGGGGTATGTCCGCGCAGAAAAGTTTTCATTCGGTGAACGGGTGAAAGATGAAGACGATGAGCCCCGGGATTCGGATGAGGACATCCACCCGGAGGTTTCTGATGATCCATTGCCCGGGGGCGCGGCAATAGGCACCGTGTTTCATGAAATTTTTGAGAGGATCGATTTTTCTGCGGTCATGGATGCTGACGGACCGGCGCATCTGAAAAAAAACAATGAAGTGGCACGAATCGTTAAAGAGGCCCTTGATGCGCATCTTCCGGTGAGGAACAGAGATCAGTTTGAGCTGATCGGGGATTCGATCATCCGCGTGGTCTGGAACACGCTGCGCACTGACATCAACGGGTCAGGGCTGGTCCTGGGAAGATTAAAGCGCCGGGTCCACGAAATGGGGTTTTATCTGCCGGTAGCAGATTCGACGGTTAGAGTGCCGGATATGGGGTCAGAGCAGGGCTATCTCAAGGGTTTTATAGACATGGCGTTCGAGCACGAAGGCAAATATTTCATCCTCGACTGGAAGTCAAATATCATTAATGATGGCTATGGTAAGGAGTCCCTTGCCAGGAGCATGGAAGAATCCCGCTATGATCTGCAGTATCAAATTTATGCTGCGTCTTTTTTACGCATGCTGAGACAAATTATTGCAGGCTTTGATTATGGACGGCATTTCGGCGGGATTTATTATCTCTTTATCAGGGGGATTGATCCCGGGATGCCGGGCCGTGGCGTGTATTTTTTCCGGCCTTCTGACGAGAGTGAAATTTTCGGATATGAAAAGATTTTTGGTGAAAAGTTTTAGGATGGATGTGCCGCTGTTTTACAGGTGCTCTGACCCCGGATTTTTTTTATTATTTTACCAGAAATTATTTCTGAAACG
>DAIUKG010000008.1:0-128738 GCA_036848375.1 Spirochaetota bacterium | reverse complement strand
GCAGGAATCGAACCTGCCGCTGCAATAAATTACAGCCAACGGTTTTGAAGACCGCGAAGACCACCAGATCCCATCCTCTTCCATAGGCTTGAGCCCCGGGTACTCACTGCGTTTACCTATTAGAGTGTTCAGCACAGTGTAAATCAGTACTGATATCATTTCGATAAGAGTATGCATATTTTAGCAATGATTTTTTATCTTTGTCAATTCTTTTCGAATTCATAGTATAATGAATGATGAAGGCTGGGTGTGCTAATTTTGTTGCATTATATTGTATTGTAATGAAAGTATGGCTGTGAACCTGAAAGAGGTTCACAGCCGGAAATTCTTCTGGGGGGTTAACATGGAAAGCATGCACCTTGTGCGTATTTTTGAAGAACAGGTAAAAAAATTAGGCACCAGAAATTTAATGAATTTTCGGGATAATGGGAAATGGATTGAGCTGTCCTGGGCCCAGGTCGGCGAGAGAGTGCATGCCCTCGCAGGCGCGCTGATAAACCTGGGAGTGATGGAACAGGAAAATGTTGTGATATTTTCCCAGAACAGGCCTGAGTGGACCATCGCAGATCTGGGGATTCAGAGGATAAGGAGCGTTCCCGTTTCAATTTATCCGACTGAGAGTCTGCGCCATGTTGAATATATAATCAATGATGCTGAAATCAGCACAGTGTTTGTCGGTGATCAGGATCAATATGATATCATAATGGAAATATTTTCCCGTAACAGCCATCTGAAAAAGGTGATTGTTTTTAATGAGCGGGTAAAGATTGAAAAGTCTGACCGGGTGGTATATTTTTCTGATTTTCTGGAAGCTGGAAGGCGAAGCAATCATGAAAAGGAAATTCAGCAAAGAATATCCAGGATGTCTCTTGATGATCATCTGACCCTGATCTATACCGGAGGAACCACCGGCGAGCCGAAAGGGGTCATTCTGACCTATGCAAATATGGCTTATCAGGCAGAAGCGCATAACGTCCGCCTTGAAGGGCTTGATGATTCTGATGTATCGCTGTGTTATCTTCCTTTATCGCATGTATTTGAACGCATGTGGACCTTCAACTGTCTCTACCGGGGAATACGTATTTTTTATTTAGATAATCCTGGTGAGATCGTTAATTTTGTTCAGGAAGTTAAGCCCACGGTAATGTGCATCGTTCCCCGTTTCGCTGAAAAGATTTATGCCGCAATACACAAACAGTTTGAGTCGGCGACCAGTCTTGAAAAGCTCGTTTTTGCCTGTTCAATAAAGGCGGGTAAAAAATATCATAACAGGATCAAGGACAGGCGTTTTATTTCTCCACTGGTGAAGCTGAATTACAACATTGCGGACAGAGTCGTTTTAAAAAGGATGAGATCCCTTGTCGGGGGACGCATAAAATTTATGCCCTGCGCCGGCGCGCCTCTTGCCCGGGAAATCGAGGAATTTTTTTATGCCATAGGTGTTTTTATGCTGCATGGATACGGCCTCACGGAAACATCGGCGACCGTCACCTGCCATGAATTTCACGGATTTGAATTCGGTACTGTCGGGAAGCCGCTGCCGGGAGTTGAAATAAAAATTGATGACCAGACCGGGGAAATAATGATCCGCGGCCGGAATGTCATGAAAGGATATTACAACAAACCTGCGGAAAATGCAGAAGTCTTTGCCGAGGACGGTTTTTTCAAAACAGGAGACGGCGGCATATTCGAGGAGAATGGAGAACTTCGTATAACAGAACGGATCAAAGAAATTATGAAAACATCGGGCGGGAAGTACATTGCGCCGCAGAATATTGAAGGAGCCCTGAACAGGGACAGGTTTATCGAACAGTCAGTAGTGTGCGGCAATGGTAAAAATTTTGTCTCCGCGCTGATTGTGCCGGATTATTCGGCTTTGCGTGAATATTCCCGTGAAAAGGGCCTCGAATACAGCTGTCTGAAAGAACTTCTGGTCAGGGAAGATATTATCAGCTTATATCGTGAAAGAATTGAACATTGCACCCAGCATTTTGCCCGTTTTGAAAAAATCAAAAAATTCACTCTTATCCCTGATCATTTCACTATCGAGAAAGGCGAGATAACGGTAACCCAGAAGATCAGAAGAAAGGTAATTGAAGATCATTACCGTGAACTTATCGATTCGATGTATATTTCTTAGCGTAAAAATCACTATATGGTCGTATATCGCCCTGCCAGATAATGGGATTTGTATAAGTTTTTGCAACTCCGGGAGGTGCTCCATTGTCTTCACTAATGGGACTGTTGTCTTAAAGGAGTAAAAACCCTCATGCAAGCTGAAATCCTGACGATATGATCCATGAAAAAGTGGTTTACTAATATTGTTTAATTGATTATGGTGCTGGTGTTTAAGGTCAATTTTATAAGGAGACTGCCATGCCTTCTACAGCTGCTCAGGTTATTGTAACGGTCATTCCCATTGTGGGAATAGTTTTTGGATGTCTGGTGATCTTTTTTTATCTGTTCTGGAACCACAAGCAGAAAGTGCTGTTGATAGAGAAGGGCCTTTATAAAAAGATCGATTTTGATCTGGAAGCTTTCAGCCTTTTTACCGGCCTCCTTCTTTCCTGTATCGGCGGAAGTCTCGTGGGCTTTTTTGTCGTAATGGAAGGGTTTACTTATAGTTTTTTAAGCGGGCTTATCCCGTTAGCAACAGGGATCAGCCTTATAATATTTTTTCTTGTAAGAATAAACGTAAAAAAGAAAACCAATGAAAAAGGACCAGGTACCTGATGAAATTCTGATCAGGCAGGTTATCCTGGGTGAAACTGCTTCTTTTAAGGAAATTGTCGTACGGTACCAGAAGCAGATATACAACATAGGGATGAGGTTTTTCAAAAACTATGAGGATGCCTCCGATTTCGTTCAGGAAGTGTTCATCAGAGCCTTTAATAATTTAAGGACATTTAAAGGGAAGTCTCCATTCAAGCACTGGTTGACGAAGGTAGCCTATAATTTCGGGATCAACCAGGTTCACGGTGCAAAGCTTGAGAGCGATATATCATCATGCGTTGTGCCGGCAAGGGAAGATTCACCTGAAGAATCCCATCTTTCAAACGAAATAAAGGAGCTTCTGGAACAGGCCATAAATGAGCTTCCGGAACGCTACCGGGTCGCCGTGGATCTGTATTTTTATATGGGGCTTACGTATAACCAGATACATGATATAACCGGAGTCCCGGTGAACACGATAAAGTCGGATGTACTCAGGGCCAAGCAGATATTGCGTGACGCGCTGAAGGGTACCATCGTGGAGGATTACCATGAGATATGAAAAGATGTTTAAACGTTTTCTTGAGCTTGACAACAATGCTCCCCTGCCGGTGTCTGTCAGGATTTACATGATATTTTTTCCGCGATTTAGGAAAGAGATCGCTCTCCTTCGTTCGGTATTAAAAAAGATTCAAAAAGAGCCGCCGTTCAATCTTCCTGTCGATTTTTCTGAAGACATCATGAAGCGGATAGAAAAGCTCAACCTCCATTACGGCCATAATATTTCGACAATGCGGTGGATCTTTATCGGAGTCATTATCTGGTTGAGCATTATGCTTATCACCTTCAGTAATTCATTTTCATGGCTTACCGATTATTTCGGAGCCAGGCTTCTCATCCCTCTGAATATTGTACTGGGAACCGGAATAAGTATTTACGCTGCCTGTTATATATTGTCTCACCTTGATGAACTGAAGAAAAGGGTCCGGTATCATTTTTGATCTTTCCCGGTGTAAAACCGGGCCCCTGCTGTCAGGTGGCTTTATGAGAGCAGGTCTTTCTTCATCGACTCGAATTCATCTTTAGTTATTTCTCCCCGTGCATAGCGTGATTTAAGAATTTTTAACGGGTCATTCTCCGCGCTGCTTCCGCTGTTTTTTAATGAGCGCACGCCGAAGTAAACAAGAGCGCCGAGAAGTGCTATGGTTATTATCCACATAAAAATACCTCCTCCAAAACCGAAATGTCCGCCAAATCCCGGCATTCCAAAAAGACATCCCCCTCCCCACTGCGCCAGGGCAATGCCTGATAGTACCGGAACCGCCAATAGCATAAGGATTATTTTTTTCATATGTTTCTCCTTGATTGATTATTAAGGTAAGACCCGTGTATTTTACGGGTAGTTCCAGCGTGCTCATAAATAATATGCGCTCAATTGCATTTTGACGCTTGACCTTTTATCGGATTTGTATATCCAATGGTTGCATCGTAAACACGGCACGGCCATTAATCATTTAAGACATATCAATGCTTATACAGGGTTATACTCACATATATACGGGTGACGGCAAGGGCAAAACGACGGCGGCCCTCGGTCTTGTTCTGCGCGCTGCCGGGGCCGGTCTGAAATGCCTTATCATCCAGTTCATGAAAGGAAGGGATTACAGTGAACTCAGGTCTCTGGCCCGATTGCATGACCTGGTGTCTGTAGAGCAGCATGGAAGCAAGGACTTTTGTGTTCCCGGCGAAAACCGTGATGTGCATGCAGAGTTCGCCGGGAACGGCTATGAACGGGCCTGCAGCGCTCTTATTGAAGGAGATTGTTCGCTTATCGTCCTGGATGAAATTATTACTGCCGTTGCGTTCGGCCTTATTGATGAAGAAAAAGTTATTGATCTTATTAAGCGGAAGCCCCCTGCAGTTGAACTTGTGCTGACCGGCCGCGGGGCAAGTGACCGGCTGGTGCAGCATGCCGACCTCGTCACAGAGATGAAGGAGATCAAGCACTATTACACAACGGGAGTGCGGGCCCGTACCGGAATCGAAGAGTAAATGATGAAACAGGTTTTTGTAATCATGACGCTGCTGGTTCTGGGCCTCGGCGGTTCTCTGGAAGCGGCAAAACCGATTATCGCCATCGGTGAAATAAAGACCCTTGCGCCGAAAGAGGCGCGTTTCGCGCGGATGCTTGAAAATCATCTGGAAAATATCATCCATTCAACCGGCATTTTTGACCGGGTGAACAGCTCTCTCATGCGGGAACAGCTTTCCCGCTTCCAGTGCAGTGATGAGCAATGCCTGCTCTCATTCGCGCGTGAAGCCGGTATCAGTATTATTATTTCCGGCTCTCTCGAGGACCTCGGCGACCACATGCTCTTTACTCTCAGTTTGTTCGGAACCGATGTCCCCTATGAAGGAAAGATGATCTATCGCTATGTGGTAAAAGTGCCGCTCTACGCCAAGCATTCCGCTGTCGAATCCAGTTATATCTGCGAGGAGCAGGCGGGTCACCTGATTTCCGGGTTTCTCGGTGAATACCGCTGCCCCCTTTATCTCGAAAAAAGCCCTGACAGCTCGCTGGCTGTTCCTGATGAAGTAAGCGGAGTTTACACTGTTTACCGCAGGGGGGGGCTGGGCAGGCTTCCCCTTGAGGGAAGCGCCAGGGGAGAGGTGACCCTTGACAGGGGGAAGGTCAGGTCTCAAAGCGGGGATGACATCCTTCCCGGTGATTTCATCCTTCATGTTTATAAAGACCGGTCGCGGTTTTTAAAGGAATTTTATTATGGGCGAAAGAAGGAAATAATATTTAACCAGCAGAAATACACCGATGTTCTGTACATGCTTCTTCTCACCGGGCCCGCAAGCGCGCTCATGCCGGTGGTCTCGCCGTTGTTCGGCTACTACCGCACTGCAGACTGGACCGGGCTTGCTCTGTGGGGGCTGAATCTGGCCCCGTATCTTTATCTTGAGATAAACGGTTTTGTCAATTATCCGGACCAGTTTCGCCACCATAAAAAGAACATATCACGGCAGGTCATGACCCAGTGGCATTTTGCCTGGTATTTCGCGTTCGCGGGCGGCGTCTCGCTGTTCGTTGACGCATTCGCGCATGACTATCTTAAAACTGCGTCCAATTATGCAGAAAAAAAATCTTTTATGGGAAACCCCCTGTGCGCGGGTTATTTCGCTCTTGTATCAGGAGGCGCGGGCCATTTTTACCGGGGACACCGCTTCTGGGGATACTTTTATTTTCACCTGAACAACGCGCTCCTCTATCTTCTGATCAACGAGTTTTCGCCGGGAGAGCGTTATGACGCGAGGCGGGGGCGTTACGTCAAGGAAGGAATAAACGAAACGCGCGCCTATGTCTACACGGGGCTTTTCTGCGCGCTGAAGATCGTTGAAGTGGTTCATGCGGTTTTGATCAAGGACAATATAAGGGGCGGGGATGTTATTGAAGAGACGACTTTCGAACCGCTTTTATATCCTGATGACGAGGGCCTTAATGTGGGAATCCAGTGTAACTACAGGTTTTAATGAACATGATTAGAACACTATCAAATCTTTCAGCCGTTCTTGTTTTGACCGCGCTGTTGTGCGGCGATATCGCGGCCATGGATGTTTTCCCTGAAAAAAATGATTCAGCCGGAGATTTTTTTTACGGGACCCGGGTCGCCTTTTTCTGCCAGGCCGGTCTCAGCATGGAGCTCAACGCCGCAGCCATGAAATCGATTGTTGAACTGTCGAACCTTTTCATGGAACTGGGACGTTTTTACCCGGTCGAGCCTCAAAAGACCGCTGCTGATCAGGTTTCCGGACCGGTTGACTTTGACAAAAAGGCCCGCGATCTCGGCTGCGGATTATACGCGGTGATTTATATTGACCGCAGGGGCGACACCTATCTCGCGACGATAAGCTTCCATTCTTTGAAGGATGAATATAGTTCATTGAGCAGACAGATCGCGCTGAGGACTTCGGTGCTGAACAATATCCCCCTGAAGCTCGCCCGAGAGGCGGCCTATATCCATCAGGACCTTCCCCTGAAAGCATCAGTAGTTGAAAGCGGGCAGGGCAAGGCCCTCGTCACCGCTGGCCAGTGGCACGGGTTGACGCCCGGCAGGTACGCCACAGACCGCGGCCCAATAGAAGTAATCGGCGTGACGCGCTATACATCGCTGGTAAAAACCGGCAGCGCGCTAGAACCGGGATCATCCCTCGTGATAAATGTTTTCCCTGGATATAAAGCTTCAGTGCGGCGGCTTGAAGCGAATATTGACCGGAACACGATGTTTCATTTCACGCCGGGGCCCGAGGCCTACAAGGGGGATGACCCGGGCAAGCGTTTTGCCAAGGCCCTGTGCGTTATCAACAACGGGGCAAGCCTGGTCGTGCCGGGGTACGGCTCATATCTTGCCTGCGGATACCTCGGCGTGAAAAAAAAGGTCTCGATTCCCAATGTTGTTCTCACTGTTGCCCTCGTTTTCACGCAGTTTACCCTGACCGAAATGATGACCGAATTCAAGACGAATTTCGCGCCCTGGATACGGGACAGTGACAAGACCGTGGCGGTGCAGAACCTGCAGATATTCTGCTGGTCGTCACTGCTGTCAACCTATGCCGCGTCTTTTCTTGACCAGCTTTCTTATCAGTACACCCTTGAGAAGAAACTGCCGCCTTTTTTTGAACACCGCAATACCGCGGCCGCGTTTTTGTCCCTGCTGGTTCCTGGAGGAGGTTTGTTTTACAAGGGGTTCCGTATCGCGGGATGGTCTTTTTACTTTGCCGAGATGGCTCTTGCCGGTTACGGTGCCTGGTCAACCGGCCATGACAGAAATTTTCGATACGCCTTCAGCGCCCTGGCCCTGGTCAAAGCGGTGGACATTCTCTGCGCCTACCTTCTTGAGCCGACATACGCGGTTTACCGTAGCGAGCGGGAACGCCAGATCAACAGGGCGACAGTCTCAGTGAATATCGTTCCCGATCACCAGGGAAAAAGTGTTGTTACTGTCTCGTGCGGAATGAGGTTCTAATTTTTGCCTTTGACCACCTTGATCACTTCTTGGCCATGATATTGTTCCGCATAAGTGGATGCCGAGTTTCCTTGTGAATCTTCAAGTTCAGGATTCCCTTTGTATTTAAGCATTTCCCGTATGATCACCGTGTTGCCGGAATATGCCGCGACCATAAACGGCGTCGTTCCTTTTTTCAGTGATTTATACTCCTTAATCGATTGTATATTTGGATCAGCTCCCTTTTCAAGAAGGAGTCGGGCAATAGTGTACTGATTGTAATATGCGGCCCACATCAGGGGTGTCCATCCCCATTTATCATAACCGTTAACGTCGTGCCCTTTGGCTATAAGCTGTTGAGCTACTTCATATTTTCCGTTATAGGCTGCACTTGAGAGTGTATCACATCCTGTTGTTGTCAGTGTTAATAATATTGCTAAAAGTAATAATGCTTTTAAATATCTGGTCATATTGTACTCCTTATAAAATAAAAAAGATACTATAATGTTGTTTTTTTATGTCAAATAAATTTTTTAGTGATTTTGACGGAGTGTTTAGAATTGAAGGATTTATCGATGAAGTTGCCGGGCGCTGGACATTGGATAATAAGAACATCCCCGCTATTCAATGGCGGTTTATTTCTTTCGTTTTTCTTCCTGAACGGCCTCGCGCCAGGGCCTGCCGTTGATCAAAAGGTCCTTGATCGCTGCCTTGCCGTTGCGGTCGACACTCAGAATAAGCGAGCCCCTGCCGCCCTGAACCGCACTGTCAAGAAAGACGCTCTCGCCTTCTGGAATATAAAAGCGTTCGATGCCCGCGCTGAAAGAGCCCCTGGTGCAGGTTCCCCTGATCACGACATCGCAGTATTCATGCCAGTCTTCGGACAGGTAGGTCATGGATGAACTCTTTTCTATTTCATCCCTGTCATTAAGGGTAAGGCAGATATAGGCGGTATCGCCATCGCTCTCGTAGTCATTGCACGCGTCCGTGTCAAGGTCGAGCCTGTAGGTCAGGTAATGGCCGGAGAGCAGGTCCCTGGGATCAAAGCCCGTTATGGGAACGATCACTTTTTTGCCGGTATATATTTTTATCGCCTTGTAGACCGTGAGCAGGGCAAGGCAGGCCAGGGGGATGATGAGCGCCGCGGCCAGTTTTTTATTCAGTCCCGTCATGGGGGTTGACTCCTGTTAATTTTCTGAGAAGATGCTCCAGCCGGTCTCTCTGCTTGAACCAGAGGAGCGCCACGCCGATTATGACCATCCCTGAGAAGATGAGGCCGAAACCAGTGGCGGCCAGGTCGTGGAACACCTGAAAGTACACGACCAGAAAGCGAAGCCCCGCCAGAAGGGTCGCGGCGTTGAAGAGCCTTCGGTTGTTCCTGATGATAAAGAGAACGCTCAGAAGTATCAGCAGGGTGATCGAATAGAGCGCGCCGTATAATTCGTTGCCGCTGCGGTAAACATCCCCGTCGTGGTACAGCGCGGCCGATACATAAGGCAGGGCCGTTATGCCCGCCATGACCAGTATGACCAGCTTTTCCTTCATCGGGAGCCTTTTGTCAGAGAAGACGGCCGCCATGGCCAGTGTTGCCGTGATCCCGCCGGGAATCATGGCCTTTGCCATGATGTCAATGTCATCCGTTGAAATGTAGATATCGGTAAACACTACCATGCCCAGAAAAAAGACCAGGGACCACAGGGCAAAGGCCCTGCCGTGGAGTACGAGAAGCTTGATCCGTGACATGACGCTGCTGAAGAGAAGGCACAGAAAGGGAAGCAGCAGGGCCATGGCGGTCACGATCTCTTCTTCTCTGTCGTAGCTGTGCCACAGCGATATGCTCGATACAGACCAGGCCATAAGCGCGCCCAGAAGTCCGGCTGCCCACAGATAGGGCAGGAACCCTTTTTTGCTGAACATGCTCAGGGGAAAGCTGATGGCGGTCCAGAAGAAGAGCGCCTGGTAGAGCTCTCCCCCGGTGTGAAAGACCTGGGAGATCAGCCCGATCGAAGCCAGAACCAGGAGCGCGAAGAAAGACGCGGTCGCGTCATAGAGAATGTCGCGCTCTTTGCGGTCCAGGGCCAGCACCAGCGCTCCGGTGCCGGTAAGGATCATGAAGTCGAAGAACAGTTTCGTTGAACCGGGAATTTCTTCCCAGTTCGCCGCTATAAGGGAAATCAGGCCGATGCCTATAACGCTTACGCCCAGGACAAGGAACCCGTACAGGGCCCAGCGGGTGATCAGGTTGCCTGACCTTTTTTCTTCAAAGGAAATGATGGACTGCCGCTGCTCATCAGTGATGATGCCGGCAGTGGTCCATTCATTCAGGCTTTTAGTCAGGCTTTTTTTTATCATGTCTGGAATCTTGTTGAATTTCCGTATTATTACGGGAATTAATAATTAAGCAACATTTTTATTTATCATTCACCGTTTTTTTAGCGCATGCGACAGCTGCTGAATAACTGGAACTGTTTTTGCTCTTTGTGGTTTTTTTACTTGAATTTTATATTCGTTCAGCATAACCGGGGAAATAACGCAGGGTGATCGATTCCGCTTCTTTAAGCCAGGATTCTCGCTGCTTTTCGGTGCTGGTCACCACAACGGAAAACATTTTCCGGTGATATTTCGTTATGCCGCAGAATTCAAAGATGCATTTTTTCCAGATCATGTCCAGGGGATCGCCGAAAAAATTTTTTTCACGCTCTTCTGGTGTGTTGGAGGTGTTGAAAACAAGCGCGGTCTTACCTTCAAGAAGCCCGCGGGGGATTCCCTCTCCGCCGTCTCCTTCGAGAAACTCATAAGCGCTCCCCGGGCGTATCGCGCGGTCGATCCATCCCTTTAAAATGGCTGGCGGCTGGTCCCACCAGTTCGGATGCACAAAGATCAGGCCGAGGCATGATTCAACCTCTCGGCAATGTTCTTCTATCGCCGGTGGAATATCTCCATCCCGGGGAATTTCATCTGCTCTGAGCATGGGGTCAAAACCTTCCCGGTACAGGTCGTGCAGGATGACCGGGTACCCCTTTTTTTCAAGTGCTGCTGCGACAGTTTCAGCTATAGCGTGGTTGAAGCTTGTTGTTTCGGGGTGGGCGAGGATGATTACTATATGCTGCATTGTTTTTCCCTGAATGAAATCATGACGCGTGTCACTGTTTTGTCTGTTTCCGTTTAATGACTTTCGTCAGCCGTTTTTTTCCCTGCTCCTGTGCAACTTTCTGCATATCTTCAGCCGGGTCAAATTCATCGACAATTTCTATGCCAAGCAGGGTCTCGATTGCGTCCTCCATGGTTACAATACCGACATAGTCTCCATATTCATTGATGACCGCTATGAACTGTATCTTTTTTTCGATGAAGCTGTTGAAGAGCCGGTACACCGAGGCGTTTTCCAGAATGAATTCAGGCTTCACCGCAAGAGCGTTTATTTTTGTTTTCGTTTTTTTATTCGCCATGGAGTCCATGATGTCGCGCCGCATAACAACGCCGGTGATCATGTTTTTATGCGGATCATAAAGGGGTATCCGTGAAAACTGGGGCGGCCCTTCTTTCCTGAGCACTTCGGCAACGGTCGCTTCCCGGTCAAGCCAGTAAACAACTGTCCTGGGAGTCATGATCTGTTTTACCCTGATCGTATCAAGGCGGAACAGGTTTTCCATTATGGTATATTCAGGCGAATTGATCGTGCCCTGAAAATAGCCCAGGCGTATGAAATTGATGATTTCGTCCCTGCTTATGCTCGCTGCCGGGTTTTTTTTCCCGATCGCACGGGAAAGCAGGTTAACGGGGATGATAAGGGGTTTGAGGATGATTATCAGCACTTTCAGTATATATGCGGTAAAAGACCCCAGTGTTTTCCAGTAATAAGCGCCAATTGTTTTGGGGATAATTTCGGAGAGCACCAGGATCAGCAGCGTCAGTATCGCTGAAAACAGGGCCATCCATTCAGAGCCGAATATCTGGAGCGCTATCGCGCCTGATACCGCGGCCCCGACCGTGTGTGAAATGGTGTTCAGTGTAAGGATGGCCGATATCGGCTCATCGATGGTTTCTTTAAGGCGGTGCAGGAGCCGGCCCGATGACCGCCCTTCAGAAAGAAGGGACTGGATGTAGGGGCGCGTGATTGATAAGATCACCGCTTCCAGAAGAGAACAGAGAAATGATATGGAGATCAGTAAAAGTATAACGAGTACGAGTTCAGTCATGAGTACGGTCCTTTGCATATCTTCCGACTGTGATGCGGTTCTTTATAATATGAAGATTTCACATCAGCCTTGTGTATAGTAAGAAGATTGTACAGTAAAAAAGCATCTGTCAAGGGATTCTTTATCAATACAGATATTCAGTGTTGATGCTGGTAAAGAGAAGCCGCGGGCGCCTGTGCACAAAAGGATTTTTTCCTCGATGTTGTTTCGGGAGTTTCTGGTAATTTGTGATGACTGGCCGCCGGCGGGGAATTGATTATAAAACGGGCGTTAGTCTTTTATTTGTTGATCTCTTCTTTGGCAAAAAAGTGTTTTTCAAACTCGTCGATGTCCTGGGTGGAACAGTTCATGATTTTTGCGAGGCGCTGCCTGTCATAAAACGGGTACATCCGTTTCAGGGCATGTATTTTTGCTTCTGACCAGTTTTTAAAGGATTTAATATTATTGTTTTCCATAATGTTAATAATAGTGTTTGACGTTAAAATTTGTCAATAATTTAGAGCTCATTTTTAAATAATTTTTTATTTTTTCGCATACACCACCGGATAATGTTCAGGAAAATTTTATGATTATTTAAAATCTCATAGAGTCTATATTAACCGTTTTGTGCGAATCCAGGTTCAATTTTTATTTTATTTAGATTGTATTATGGATGCTCCATGATTTTTTTTCATTGACGTGGTATAGGTTGCTGCAATATGTTATTGCAGTATATTGTATGGCATAATCGAACGTAATTGAGGAGGGATGCTGATGACCCAAAAACTTGTTTCAATGGCTCCGCTTCCGGCAGCTTTTTTTGAACATGTTATGAGACAGAACGGCATTGAGAATGTTCGTGTTGTTGATATAAACGCAGCTTCCAATGAAGATATTAAAAGAGAGGTGAGTGACGCAGATTATATTATAGGCGATTTTAGTTTTAAAAACAGGATTACCAGAGAACTCGCTTTTACCGCTAAAAGGGTCAAGCTTGTCCAACAGCCGAGTGTCGGATACCAGCATATCGATATAGATGCATGCAGGGAAGCTGGGGTGAGAGTGGCGAACTGCGCCGGGGCGAATACGATCTCGGTTGCGGAGCATACGCTTATGCTCGCGCTTGGACTTCTGAAGAAGCTTGCCATCGCCCATAATTCAACTGCCCGGGGAGAGTGGCGCCAGATGGATTTAATGCCGCTGGAGCTTTCCGGCAAGGTATGGGGGATCGTTGGCATGGGACGGATCGGGAAGGCCCTGGCTGAACGGATAGCCCCCTTTGGCGTAAGCATGCTTTACAGTGATCCGATCAGGCTTGCCCCTGAACAGGAAATGGCGCTGGGGCTGGCTTACAGAGAACTTCCGGATCTTTTAAAAACTGCGGATATCATCAGCCTCCACTGCCCGCTTACCCCTGAAACCACGGGGCTTATCAGCGCGGACAGTATTGCCTTAATGAAACCTTCGGTAATTGTCGTGAATGTCGCGAGGGGGGAGGTGATTGATGAGGCAGTGGTCGCAGCAGCCATCAAACAGAAAAAAATCGGCGGTCTTGGTATAGACGTCTTTACCGATGAACCTCCGGCACCAGGAAGCCCGCTGCTGGGTCTTGGGGATGAAAACGTGATCCTCTCGCCTCACGTTGCCGGGGTGACGGCCGAGTCCAAGATGAGGATCATGAGCATGTCGATGAATAATCTCGTCAAGGTGATGAAGGGCGGCGAGCCGGAAAATCTGGTCACCTGATGACGGCGTAAACGGAAAATCATGCCGTGGCGGTGTTCACTTTTCCCGGTGTTTTGCGTGGACGACAAACACGTCTTCGAGAGACGGGCTGACAGGCTTAACTGATATTCCATCATCGATCTTTCCGAGGAGCGCTGCCCTGATCTGGGCGGCACGATTTTTTCCCTTTCTGACCAGAACATGTATATCGGTCCCGAAGAGCGCGGCTTCATCAACGAATTCAAGTGATGAGACCAGTTCAAGCGCTTTGAGGTACCCGGGTGTTCGCAGCAGCAGGACTTCACCGGGCACCTGCCGCTTGAGGTTTTCAGGAGTGTCAAGCGCCATGAGCGTTCCCGCTATGATAAGTGCGATGCGCCCGCAGTGCTCCGCTTCATCCATATAGTGCGTGGTCACGAAAATGGTCTTCCCCTCTGATGCGAAGGCGTAAATCTGCTCCCAGAAAATCCGGCGCATCAGAGGGTCAACACCGGACGTCGGCTCATCCAGGAAAAGCATCTGAGGATTATGGATCACTGCAGTTCCCAGCGCAAGGCGCTGCTTGATCCCGCCCGGAAGCAGTTTCACGAGATCATCCGCCCTGTCTTCAAGCCCCACCATTTCAATCACGTGGTCGATTCTCTGTCTGAGCAACTTTCCTTCAAGACCATAGATACTGCCGAAAAATTCCAGGTTCTCGCTGACTGTCAGGTCGTCATACAATGAGAAGCGTTGAGACATGTACCCGATAATTTTTTTGATTTCTTCCTGTTCCGTCATTATGTCAAAGCCGGAAACATGGCCGTCTCCCGATGTCGGTTTGAGAAGCCCGCAGAGCATTTTTATGGTGGTGCTTTTCCCGGCCCCATTCGGGCCGAGGAATCCGAAGATCTCCCCTTTTTTCACGGAAAAAGAGACATTGTTAACCGCGGTGAAATCGCCGAAGATCCTGGTAAGATTTTTTACGTCGACAGAGTTTTTCATGGTCAGTCCATCCTTTTGCTGTACCGCCTGACGCTCATGAACAAAAGTGTGCCCCCAATCAGGAGCATGAGAAGCAGGCTTTTCCAGAGCACGGTGATTCCAACGCCTTTGAGAAATATCGCGCGTATTATTTCGATGAAGTACCTCAGCGGGTTGAACCAGGTGATAATCTGGATGCTTGGCGGCATTGAATAAATCGGAAAAATAAACCCTGAAAGCATGATTGAGGGGATGAAAAAAAGAAATGACGAGAGCATCGCCTGCTGCTGCGTTGTCGATATCGTCGATATATAAAGCCCCACCGCAAGGGTTGAAAGGATGAAAGCAATGCCGCTTATAAGAAGAAATATGAAACTTCCCTGAAACGGAACGTTGAACCAGAAGATGGCAAGAAAGGTTACGATGCAAATGTCCACAAAAGCGACTACGGCAAAGGGAATGAGTTTTCCCATAATATATTCCATGGGCTTCAGGGGCGAGACGTTGATCTGCTCAATGGTTCCGGACTCCCTTTCTTTGACAATTGACATTGATGTTACCATAATGGTAATCAGCGCGATAAGAAGACCAATGACGCCGGGAAGAAAGTAGTTCGTGGTTGTGAGCGCCTGGTTGAAAAAAATACGCTGCTCAAGGCTGATGTTTCCCGGAAGTTTTCTTCCTGCCGCGCCGTGGAGCAGTACTGCTGATGTAATCTTCTGTCTTGTTTTGCTCTGCGCGTATTCGGCGGTAATTATGTTGATGTATGACATTATGACCGACGCCCTGCTTGAATCTGATCCGTCGAGAACCACCTGTACTTCTGCAGTGATGCCTTTTTTTAATTTTTGCGAAAATCCGGGTTCGATCTGAATGAAAAAATCGATCTCGCCCCTGTCAAGAAGGTCCACCGCGGTTTTAGCAGAGTCGGCATACGAGTGGAGCTTAAAAACCGGTGAAGCGGCAAAGGCGCCAATAAAGTCCCTGCTCGTTGATGTTTTGTCGCAGTCAACCACAGCCAGTGGCGCTTCCCTGACATCGGTGTTGACCGCGTATCCGAATAGCATAAGCATGATGATCGGCGGCCCGAATATCATCGCACGAAGGCGGGGGTCCCTTAAAAGCTGCCTGAATTCTTTTTTCAGCATGCTTTTTACATTTCGCGGTTGAAACAATCGAGCCATAATCTGCACCTCAATCCGGAATGGTCAGCCTGATTTTTTTCATGCCCAGAAACAGCATTGCGCAGGCGAATAACAGCATGAAGATGATCTGTGTTGACAGAAGAGTTGCCGCAACGCCTTTCATCGCAATCCCTTTAATAAGCGCTATCATATACCTTGCAGGGATGAGATAGGTCACTCCCCTTATGACCAGGGGCATGTTTTTTATCGGGAAGATAAATCCTGAAAGGATAAATGAAGGGAGATAGGTCGCTATCATTGCGGCCTGTATTGACAGGACCTGGACCCGGGTCACTGACGAGATCACGATCCCCAGGGCCGATGTCCCGGTGAGAAAAAGCAGTGACAGGGAAAGGAGTTCGATAAAACTGCCCCTGATCTGGATATCGAAAATAAAATGGCCCACCAGGAATGTCATGACAACATCGAAAGTCCCGATAACAAGGTAGGGGATGATTTTCCCTGCCATGACTTCCCCCGGCCTTACCGGGGTCGTGATCAGGCTTTCCATGGTTCCTCGTTCCCATTCACGAGATATGGTCAGGGAGGTTATGAGCGCTGAAATAATAGCAAGGATGATCACAATGATGCCGGGGATGATGAAATTTTTGCTCTGGAGCTCTTCATTGTACCATATCCTGTTGCGCATATCAACAGCGGGATTCATGCCCGTGACCCCGATGTCCGCAAGGGCCTTTTTCTGGACATCGAGATTGAACTGGGCGAGTATGGCCTGCACGTATCCCAGGGCGACCGTTGACGACATGGAGTCTGAGCCGTCAACCAGAACCTGTACTGTCGCCTTTGTCCCGGTCTTGACTTTGTCGGTAAACCCTGAGGGGATGACCAGTACCATGACCGCTTCGCCGCTGTTAATGAGTACGTCGGCGTCTTTGTAAGAGTCGATGTAGCTGTGAACGGAGATGTATTCATTATGAGAGAAGCGTTCGAGCATCTGGCGCGTGAGGATCGTCCTGTCATGGTTGATTACTGCCATGGACACGTGCTTGACGTCCATGGTCAGGGCGTAGCCGAAAAGGAGGACCATCAGCGCCGGAGCGAAAAAAGACAGTATCAGACTTCGGGAATCGCGGCGGATGTGTATCCATTCCTTGTCGGCAATGGCAAGGACCCGCTGTACCGGACGGAATATTCTTGTCACTGCGCTCCCCCTTTTTCGATGACTTCAACAAAGGTGTCTTCGAGTGACGGAACAATGGTCCCGATTTTTTTGACCGCGATCCCGTTTTGCGAAAGGTTTTTCCTGATCGCCCGGGAGTGCACCCCGGGGTCATTGATAAAAAGGCGCAGTGACGATCCGGTGCGTATCACCCTTCGGTAATGGTGGTCATGCCTGAGCAGGTCTTCGGCTCTCCGCGGATCGTCACAAATAATTTCCAGCAGGGGTTTGCCGGTCATTTTTTTTATTTCACCGGGCGTTCCCAGCCTGATGAACTTTCCCCTGTACATGAGCGCTATCCGCCCGCAGCGCTCTGCTTCATCAAGGTAAGCGGTGCTGACCACTATGGTCACGCCCCTTCCCAGCAGGTCGTACAGTATCTTCCAGAATTCCCTTCGTGAAACGGGGTCGACCCCGTTGGTCGGCTCATCAAGCAGGATGATTTCAGGTTCGTGCACCAGGCAGCAGGCAAGGCCGAGTTTTTGCTTCATCCCCCCCGAGAGCTTCCCGGCCATTCGCGTGCCGAACGGGCCGAGGTTGCTGAAATCGTAAAGCATGGGAAGCTTTTTTCTTATCTGCGCCGATGTCAGGCCGAAAAGCTTTCCGAAAAAGAATATGTTTTCCTCAACCGTGAGGTCTTCATACAGGCCGAAACGCTGGGGCATGTAGGCGATCCGCTCTTTTGCCTTAAAGGGATTGGAGAATACGTTCTCCCCCTCCACAAAGATCTGCCCCTGGTCCGGCACCAGTATGACTGCCATCATTCTCAGCAGGGTGCTTTTGCCCGCTCCGTCAGGGCCGACAATCCCGAAAATTTCGCCTTTCATGATTTCGCACTCGAGTGAGTCAACCGCCGGCTGCCCCCTGAATGATTTGGAGACCGATAGAAGGGAAATCATTTTTTGTCCTCCAGTATGATGACGGCATCAGCGGGCATCCCGGGCTTGAGCGACTGGTCTTTGTTTTCCAGGGCTATTTTCACCGCGAACACGAGCTTGACCCGCTCTTCCCTGGTCTGGATCGTTTTGGGGGTGAACTCCGCCCTGTTGGAAATGGAAACGACTTTTCCGGGGAATTCCCTGTCGGGAAATGAATCAACGCTGACCAGGGCCTTCTGTCCGAGCTTGACCCGTCCCAGCCTTTTTTCCTGGACATAAATTTTTATCCATGGCCTGGTAAGGTCCGCGATCGTGAGGATGGGTGTTCCGGGGAAGGCGAGCTCCCCGGTTTCAAGATTTCGTTCGAGAACCGTCCCGCTGATGGGAGAAATGATAACCGCCTGTTCAATGGTCGCCACGATATAATCATGGTTCGCTTTCGCCACCCGGTAAGCCGTCTCGGCATTGTCCAGGTCCTTTTTTGAAACCGACCCTGTTTTGAAAAGGTCCCTGATTCTTTTCAGGTTCTTTTCGGTGTTCCCCAGGTTCGCTATTGCTGAAAGGCGCTGGGCATCCAGTTCTTCATACGCGAGTTTGACCAGGAGCTCTCCCTGCCTGACCTGCTCGCCTTCATCGCGGGGAAGGGACACAACCCGTCCGGCAAGCTTTGACGCTATTTCAACTTCGGTGACTTCTATGGTGCCGCTGCCATCGATAGTGTTCCCGTTTTCGCCGATATAACGGAACACTTCAAAGTACAGGGTCACTCCGGCGATGATGACGAGCGCCGCTGCCAGAGGCAGTATTTTTTTTCTATTCATTGGTGTTCTCCCTGAAAATGATATCCGAGCTTTGCATTCCTGTTTCCCTGTCAAGCTCGGCCATGCTTACATAGTAGTCATACAGCCCCTTAATGTATCCCATGCGCGCGCTGGTCAGGGAAAGCTCGGCGCTGAGCAGATCAGCGTTTTTTATTACCCCTGCGCGGTAACTCTCCCGCGCGATGCGCAGCCCTTCCTCTGCTGTTTCAACATTTTTTTCCTGTGATAGAATCGCCTCATAAGCGGTGCAGAGCTTTCCATACAGGGAACGCACGGTTATGGCGGTTAAGCGGCGGACCTGAATGAGCCTTTCTTCGGCTTCTTTTATTTTTTCCTTCTGCTCGCGTTCCAGTGCCCGCTGAGAATCAACAGGGAGGAGGGAACTCCATCGATAGGTTGCCGCCACCCTGACCTGCCATGTTTCCTGCCATTCTCTTTTCCCGGTCAGATTTGAGAAGTCGGGACTGATCCCTCCCGGGAAATCCATGTCAACGGAATTCGGAAGCAGGTAGGTCCATCCGTAATAACCGCCGATTGAGATAAAAGGCCACAGGTATGAAGACTGGTATGTTTTGCGGGCCCTGTCCGAGGCTTCCTTTTGCAGGGAAACCTGGACCACGTCAGGCCGGTGTATTAAGGCGAATTCAATTAATTTTTCTTCAACGCCCGGTCTCTGTGGGTCCATTATGGATTTCCCGGACACCTGATCCGCGGTATTGCACGCGTTTACGTTGCCCAGGTTGTAGTTGAAGAAATCGACAGCGGTGCGGTAATTGTTTTCAGCTTCACGCAGTGACGGTTCAAGGTTCTTTAACTGGACCTGGGCCTGGAGCAGTTCGAATTTCGGCACACTGCCGGTCTGGTGCAGCCGGTTCACGTCCTTGAGGTTTTCTTCAAGTACCTGGATTGAATTTTTTCGAAGCTGGACCACTTCTTTTGCCAGCATCACATCGAAGTATCCTTTAATGACGTTGAATTCAACAGTGCTTCTGACTTTTTTTATTTCCTCTTTGGCAATGCTGTACCCTGCATGGGACTGCTTCAGGCTTTGGTAGAAAGCTCCGGGATTGATGCCAAATTTCAACTGGGCGACTTTAATGTCATACTGGCCGTCACTGAGGCTCATGAACCCGCTTTCGGCACCCTGGCGGACTACCGATGCTTCTGACTCGATGGCCGGCATGAGCTGTCCCCATACCGCGCTGACTTTTTCTTTTGATTCTTTCAGGTTCATCTGGGCGATTCTGTATTCATGGCTGTTTTTCAGGGCCAGGGTGAGCGCCTGTTCAACCGATATCCCGGAGAGGTTTTCATCCCCCCTGTTCTGTGCAGCTGCTTTGCCGATGAATGTGATGCAAAGCATAACCGTTCCTGTCATAATGAGACTGGCGATTGATTTTTTCATTATACATTACCTCTTGTTCGGTATAATCCCGCCGGTATAAATTTTAATCAGATTTTCGGTGTAGCGCTCAAGGTAGTTTTCCTGGAAGATGATGTCGGCGAGAGGGCTGTCTTTCATGGTTGTTCTGAGCATGTTGAAGAATACTATCGATCCTACCAGCTGCATCATGGTGTATACAGGGTCAAAATTTTTAAAAAGGCCTTTCGCCTGTCCCCTGGCAAACATTTCGGTGACGCGCTTTATGATTGGGAGAAGCAGAATCGGTATGGTGATTTTTTTGAAATATTTGCCGCCGGAGGCTATTTCCCTGATGATTATTTTGATCACATTTTCATCGATGGTTCCGAGGTAGGCTGAATAGCCCCTGATCAGGTTAGCCAATTCCTCAGGTGAGGATGCATCTTCCGGAATAAACGGTGAAACTCTTTCATATATCGCGGTAACTATTCCGGTCAGGGTGTGTTCATAGAGGGCCTCTTTTCCTTTGAAGTGATAATATATCATGGCCTTGTTTATTTTTGCTTTTTTTGCGATGCGATCTATCCGCGAACCGTCGAAACCGTACTGGGAGAATTCGGCTGTAGCCGCTCTGGTTATTTTGTCTACGGTTGAGTTTTCATTCATATTCTGTTTCCTATTAAATAACTGTTTATTTAAACTAACTGTTTAGTTAGATAATACAAAAATATTTCCACCTTGTCAATAGTGAATAGACATTTTATTAAATAATCCTGATGGTAACGGGTGCTGTGGATTCCATCATCAGAATGAATATTTTTATATTTGTTCTGACAGATGTGCGTCCCTGACGGAGAGGGCAATCAGATCCTGGAGATGGCGGATTATCTTTTCGCGTTCTTTTTTTGACGATGCCTCGATTATTGCCATGCGGTAGTTTTCCTCGGCCTTGTAATACTGATTTGACGTGTAATAGATATCCCCTATCGCGAGATACAGCTTGCAGCGTTTCATCGGCGATTTCGATTTATTCAGTTTTTCCCGGTACAGTTCAACAGCCCGGTTGTACTGATCAAGGCTTTTCGCGCTTTCATTAAGACCGGCATAGATCTGGGCCATCATGACATGATCTGCAGGCTCATTCCGCTTATGCTCACACAACTTCTCCTGTTCTGTGAGGGCCAGAGCGAAAACATTTCTGGCTTTCTGCTTCTCCCCAATTTTATCAAGGTAAACACCGTAATAATACTGTGATGTATCATTAATCAGCCAGGGATTATCGAAGATATACCGGTACAGTTCGCCGCACTGCTCATACATTCTATCGCGCAGGTAAACATTCGCGGCAAACTGGTTGTACCGCCATTGCAGGTCGCTCACATACGGCCACCGGCAACTGAGAAATCCCGAGCCGGCTATTATTATCAGGGCCAATAATACCGGCGCCGCTTTCTGAATCAGGTGAAACTTTTCCGAATCCCGGGAGGCGCGGATAAACAGATCAAGGGCGTACCAGGCGAACCCGATCCCGAAAATCAGTTCATTGATCTCGTCGTATTTGGGGATCGGCATGGCAATAAAAAAGAACAGGGCCAGAATAAACAGCGGGATCATCCGCACCGGAAGTACCGGCACGCCGATTTTCCGGACGAGCCTTTTAATGCCGCCAAACCGGTAGTTCAGGTACGGCAGTACCAGGGCCCAGAAGCTGACCAGGTAGCTGAAAACGATCTTGGTGTACTTGACATACTGGATGTTATGAAAGTTCAGCTCTGACTGGTTGTTGATCGCGGCCAGGCCTTCAGGAGTGCCGATGCCGATGATGCGCTGGAGCCAGCTGACTTCCTCCATGGCCATGATAAAACAGCACAGGGCCAGTGCCAGGTACCCGGGTTTGCGCAGGTCCCGGGAATGCCGCATGGCCCCTGAGATGAGAAAAAACGACATCAGATAGCACAGGAACGTGCCATATTCGCCCCAGGAATCCTCGGCTATGAGCTTAACATACGTGACAGGGTGGCAGTAAAAAATATGGTACACGGCAGCGCCGATTAAACCGCTGAACAATATACTTATGAATAATGACTTGAACATTCTGTATTGAGGTGATTTGTACATTTCGCCCCCTCCCTGTGTGTGAAAAGTGACCGGTTTGGTTATCAATTCGATGAAGGTTTCCGGTTCCTCATTTTTCTGAATGCTATCGATTTTTTATAAATAATCATTGATTGGCTATTTGGTTTAACCAACCATTTAATTTAATTAACCAATTAGTCAAAAATTACGGTGATATATTATTTTGTCAAGCCTGATTAGAATTTTTTTATGCTGTTGTGCTCTGACCCCGGAGGAAACAGAAAATTTAATTCCCTGTTTACAAAATTTACTTTTTTATTTATGATCAGTTAGTTATCAATAATCCATTATTGTACCGGATGTATTGATTCAGCTGGTTCCTAAATGTAATGCATTGCAGTAAGGCAATCGCATTATGCTATTATAATAAGATCGTATGCTTGATTTCTAAATTATAAAAAAAGAGAGGTGTTGTGGATCGCAATAAAGGTAAAACCGCGGCATTTTTTGATTTTGACGGCACGATCCTTGTTTCACACACCGCCCACCTGGTCGCGCGATACCTGCGTGATCGCAGACTCAGGTCTTTTGCCGGCATGCCGCTTTCTCTGTTATATTTGTTTAAGGTGCTGGGGGGGAGGGCGTTGAGAAGATCGGGGATGCTTTCTGAGACATCAATGGCCGCTTTGCTTATTGATTTTTATCGTGGCCGCGATGTTCAAGCAGTTGAAGAATGGGCTACGCGCTTTTATGTGGATTATATAAAACCAGATATTTCACCGCAAATTCTCCGTGTAATCAATAAGCACCGGGAAAGCGGCCATGTTCTCGTCATGGTTTCGGGCCAGGTCAAAACAGTGCTGAAACATGCGGCAGATGATATGGGCTTTGACCATGTTATCTGTACGGATCTTGAAACGGACGAAAGAGGAAAGTTTACCGGAAGGTCTTCGGGCATGATCTGCGTGGATTCGAACAAGCGTGACCTGGCTTTTTCATATGCGGCAAAAAATTCAATTGACCTTTCAGCTTCTTTCAGCTACGGCAATAATGAGGCGGATGAGGCAATCCTGGGGATGGTGGGAAATTCTGTTGCTGTTGGGCCGACAAAAAGACTTGAGGCAATAGCTTCAGCAAGAGGATGGAAAATAATCAGGCATGAATAATCCGGGGTCAGAGCACCAGACTCACTGGAGCCATGCTGTGTATACTGCCACACCGGTGATTATTGTTAGAATGGCGTTTGAACACGATATTATGAATATTTTATACATTTTTTGAGGTGTAATCATGGATAAAGCAATCAGCTGCGAGATGCCTGATCGTAATCCTCTTGAAGATGAGGTGAAGGCTCTTTTGCTTAAAGCTAAAATTATAGCCGTGGTGGGCCTCTCGGACCGTCCGGAAAGAGAGAGTTACCAGGTTGCTCAATACCTGAAAGAAAAAGGATATACCGTGATCCCGGTTAACCCCGGTAAAGATGAAATACTGGGAGAGAAATGTTATGCTGATCTCGCGTCAATACCGGTAAAGGTTGACATCGTGGATATATTCAGAACAATTGAAGCTGTTCCCGGTGTTGTTGATGAAGCAATTTCGATCGGGGCAGGGGCTGTATGGATGCAGCTTGGCCTGGCTCACGGAGAATCAGCGCGCAGGGCACGCAGTGCAGGACTTGAAGTCGTGCAGAGTAAATGCATAAAAGTTGAACATGCCAAGATGTTCAACTGATGTGGTTTTATGGATAATCCTGGTCTGTTACTGTATGGTTACTCAAAGGAAAAAGCTGATTGTATAAAACAGTCGTTTGAAAAAGCTCTGAATTGTGATATTATAATCATCAATGCAACGAACAGGGAGGATGATCCCCTGAATGAGATACTTGAAAGCGGAAACAATACTGGATATGCCGACAGGGAACATCCTGTTCTCATGTTTCTCGGGTTTTCTGACAGCGAGATATCCCTGGCCATAAAAAGTTTTCCCCGATCCGGCGATATTCCGCGTCCGATTTTCTGCGGCCTGACTGAACAGAATTATTACTGGACATTCAGAAAACTGCATGAGCATCTGATTGAAGAACAGCGCTACTGGACTAAAAAAGAAGATCTCCAAAAAAAATAAAAAAAACAGGATTCTCCCTTGACACTGCTGTCTGTTTTTTCTAACTTTGTATTACAAAGTAACTTTGTATTTTAAAGTTAAGATTTAAATAAAACAGAGGCCATTATGGAAGAAGACAAACGGGACTTCGAACAGTATGCCAGCGATATAGCAACGATCAAATCCATTCTGATGGCCAGTGATGAAAAGTTTTTTTACGACCCGTGGTATTTCTATACTGTGGGGCCCTGTATTCTGGCCGGAGCTTTTGCCCAGTATTTTTTAACCGCCAGCGGTGTTCTTATGTCATCCATATTTTATAATATGTGGATACCTCTGATAATACTTATATTTCTCGTTGAAACTTTTGCCTGGATCAAAAAAGTAAACAAGGAAGGGCTGCCTTATTTCGCCCGGTATGCCATTAAGCTCTGGAGCGCATCATCAGGAGCGTTTGTCGGTGTATGCCTTCTCATCGTTATCCTTGTTAAGCATACCGGAGCCCTTTACGTGCCTGTTGCTGTCCTGGTAATCATGTCGATGTTCATGTTTTTTATCGCACAGGTTTCGTACCTGTTTTTTTATTTTACCGGTGTTCTTTTCAGTGCTGCCGCGTTCGCGATGTATTTTATTGAGATGGACCTCAATCTTAAATTTCTGATCAGTGAAGCTCTTATCGGGTTCGCGATGATCGCCATGGGTGTATCAACATCATTAAAAGAGAAAGGAAATGGGAACTGATACCCTGTACACACAGTTCGACAGTGTTTTTTTTGAAAAGACCCGGCTTTCAATGATGACAATTCTTTACCGGGAAAAAAGAGTTTCATTCAAAAGATTAAAGACCACGGTCGGAGGCTCCGACGGGGCAATCTATACCCATCTTCAGAAGCTGCAGGATGCGGGATACATTGAACCGACCAAGGAGATAATCGGATCCAAGGTCCAGACTTTTTATTCCCTGACAAAAGAGGGGAAAAAGCTTTTTCAGAAATATATTTCTTTTATGGAATCAATGATCAGGGTGGACGAGCCCGCTGGTTCCCGGTGACGGCCGGCCGGGATTGTTCCAGGTGAAAGGCGTGATTATGACAATAGGCCGTGAATTCAAGATGCCGAGGTGAAAGGATGAATCTACTATCTGCTTCAACGAAGATTTGCCTCACTGCACTGCTGGGATGCGCTCTTGTCATCCCCCCCCGTGCTTTTTCTCTAACGGCAAGGGAAATTATTGACCTTTCTGACAGGGCCGTGCGCGGCGATTCCCAGATCGCCCGGTATACCATAACGATCAAGACGAGGAAGTGGACCCGTACCATGAAGATGACGGCCTGGGACATGAAAAAGGGGAAGAAGTCTTTTTCCGAAATCACCGCACCGAAAAAAGACGAAGGGAACCGGTTCCTCCTCATCGACAAAAACATGTGGCAGTATAACCCGCGCATCCAGAAGGCGATCAAGCTGTCGCCCTCAATGATGCTTGAATCATGGATGGGATCGGACTTCACCAATGATGATATTGTTAAGGAGTCCAGTATTGTCGAAGATTACAACCACACTCTGATCGGAAAAGAAACCATCAACGGGAACGAGTGTTACAAGGTCCAGCTTGACCCCAAACCTGATGCGGCCGTTGTGTGGGGGAAAATCATCTATTTCGCGCGCACGAGCGATTACCTCCCGGTGCGCGAGGAGTTTTACAACGAGCACAACGTGATGAAAAAGGAACTGTCCTGCGCTGATTTTAAAAAAATGCATGACAGGGTCATCCCGACCCGGTATAGAATGGAGACTGTGGGCAAGAAAGACAAGTTCACCGAGATGGTCATTGATGAAATACAGTTCAATGTGCCCATCAGTCCGCGGGTTTTTTCAAGGCAGAACCTCCAAAGGAGATAAAGCATGAAGGGCGAAAAAAATTATCTTCTCGAGCCGAAACTCGCCTGGCGAAGCGTATGGAAGAACAGGCGGCGCACGGTCCTGACCCTGCTGACCATTGTTGTCGGCTGCGCCATGATTATTTTCATGAACGCCATAGCAACGGGCGGCCATGAACAGATGATCACGGACGCCGTCGAGATCAATACCGGCCATATACAGATTCATGAAAAAGGCTTCTGGGAGAACCAGAGCATTGATTACGCTTTCATCCCCGAAGACGATTTATTGACAATGCTCACGCGGGACGAGCGTGTTGACGCGATAACCCGAAGGGTAAATGCGGGCGCCCTGCTTTCGTTCGGCAACAACACCTACGCTGCCATGGTGCAGGCCGTTGACCCGGACCATGAGAAAAAGGTGACCGTTATTCATGAGAAGATCGTCAAGGGCGGACGCTACCTGAATGCGGATGACCGTACCGGTATCGTTGTCGGTTATGTGCTCGCCAAAAATCTCGGGGTCACCGCGGGGGATGAGGTCTCGATGATATCCCAGGGCTTTGACGGCTCGATCGCGGCCGACAATCTTACCATCCTCGGCCTGTTCGATACCGGGAACCCCGAGCTTGACCAGGCCCTGGTGATCATGCCCCTTGCCAGGGCCATGGAGACCTTTACCATGATGGGATATATCAATTCAATCGCAATCAAGCTCAAGAGCGTTGATGACATGTCGTCACTCAGAAGTGACATCATTACAATAACCGATCCTGAAGAAATAGAAGTCATGGGGTGGGATGAGCTGATGCCCGAACTGGTGCAGTTCATCATCATGGATGACGCGGGCGCCTATATCACCGATTTTATTCTGCTGATGATCGTCGCTTTCGGCATACTCAACACGATACAGATGTCGGTGTATGAGCGGATCAGGGAGTTCGGCGTTATGCTCGCAATCGGAACGCGCCCCTCGCAGGTAAGGGCCATGGTACTGTATGAATCGCTTTTCATTTCACTGATCGGCATCGCCCTGGGCCTTGCACTCGGCTCGGTGCTGAGCTATTATTTTTCAATCCACCCGATCGACTATTCGGCTTATGCCGAGGAGATGAAGGTGTGGGGCGTGTCCACGCTGCTGTTCCCGGCGCGCGTCACCGCGCTGAACCTGTGGGTGACCTCTGTTTTTATCCTGGTCCTTTCGTTGATTTTTTCCTTTTTCCCGGCACAGCGCGCGTCAAAGCTCAAGCCGATAGAAGCGATACGGCATCTCTGACGGTCAAGGAAGGTATGGCATGATGACATTTATTAAACTGGGCTGGAGAAACATCTGGAGGCACCGCCGGAGATCGCTGGTCGTGATCTCTTCGATAAGCATAGGCGTTTTCGCCATGATGTTTTCCGCCGGATTCATGAACGGGATGAACGTCCAGATGGTGGAGAACACGATAAGCACGTCACTGGGGCATATCGCGGTCCACCGCAGGGGGTTCCAGGACAACATGAAACTGGAATTCAATTTCAGCGCCGGCCCGAAAATGCTTGAGACAATTGACAAAACTCCCCTGGTGAAAGCATGGGCGCCCCGGGTCAAGATGCAGGCGATGGTCAGGTCTTCGGAATCATCGCGGGGGGTAATGATTGTCGGCATTGACCCGGAGCGTGAGAAAAATATATCGAAGATATACGACTATACGCGCAAAGAGGACGGGAGCCGCTTCATATCCGGAAGGAACACCGATGAAATTCTTATTTCCCGCGAGATGGCGGAGAAACTCGATCTGTTGCTGGGTGACCGGCTTGTGGTCATGCTTCAGGACAAAGACAATGAAATCATCGGCACCGGGCTCAGGGTGTGCGGCCTGTACGAGACCCCGGTCAACAGCTATGACCGCTTTGTGGTGTTTGTCGGCATTGAAAAGCTTCAGGCAATGAATGGTCTTGGAAAAAACATATCGGAAATATCGGTACTGCTCCATGATAAAAAAGATGTCGATACCGTAAAAGACGCGCTCATCGCCGGTGTCAATGACCGTTCTCTGGAGATTCTTTCATGGAAGGACATGGCTCCCAGCCTGGTGAAGTCGATACGGCTTTTTGACACCATGATGTTTATTTTCTTCGCGATCATTTTCATGACGGTTGTTTTTTCGATCGCCAACACTCTCATCATGGCAATCATGGAGCGCTTCCATGAGATCGGCGTGATGAAATCAATCGGGACCAGGCCGCGGAGGATTTTTTTCATGATTTTATTTGAGGCGTTCAGTCTCGGCCTTATCGGTGTGGTAGCCGGAATCGCCGCGGGCATGGTCCTTCATGTTGTTTTGTCCTATACGGGTATAGACCTTTCTCTGTACCAGGAATCGATGAGAGTATGGGGGACCGGGAGCGTCATATACCCTGTTATACGGTTCATCGATATCGTTAACGCGGTTATAATCGTTTTTTTCACGACTTTTATCGCGGCCCTGTATCCAGCGGTCAAGGCGGCCCGTATCAAGCCCCTTGAGGCGCTTCATTTTATCTGATTAGTGCGGAGGGAATCTATGCCAATTATTACCATAAACAAACTGATCAAGGACTATGACTTAAACGGCATTACGGTGAACGCCATAAGGGGGATTGACATGACGATTGACAAAGGCGAGTTCACCGCGATTGCCGGCCCCTCCGGATCGGGCAAGACAACCCTTTTGAATATCATCGGCGGCCTTGACTATCCTACGTCAGGCTCGGTTTCTGTCGCTGAAAGGGAGCTCGGGGGGATGTCTTCACGGGAGCTTTCCGATATGCGGCTGAACAATATCGGTTTTATCTTCCAGGCCTATAACCTGATCCCGGTGCTCAGCGCGCTTGAAAACGTGGAATACATCCTGCTCCTGCAGGGCGTGAACAAAAAGGAGCGCCAGGAAAGGGCCCGGGAAATGCTCAGGGAGGTCGGCCTGGAAAAGGAAACCGACCGCCTGCCCAAGGACATGTCTGGCGGGCAGCAGCAGCGCGTGGCGGTCGCCCGGGCCATCGTCTCGGAGCCTGAAATCATCCTTGCCGATGAGCCGACGGCAAACCTTGACCAGAAGACCGGTGCGAACCTTCTCGACCTTATGCACGACCTGAACAAGAAAAAGAACATAACCTTTCTTTTTTCGACGCATGACTCCATGGTCATGGAGCGCGCGGAACGTCTCGTCCAGCTTACGGACGGCGTGATCACTACTGACGAAACGAGAAGGTGAGCCATGGGAAACGCGGTTTCAGGCTTCAGGCGGATGATGTTTTGTTGTCTCATGGTTATGGCGCTGGCGTTTCCTTTCGTGCCGCTTCAGGCGCGTGACGACGCAACGGATCAGGTCTCCTCGGTGTCTGAAGACGCGGAAGAAACGTTCACAGAAGATATCGGGGAGAGTGTCGATCCTTTTGGCGAAAAGGGCCCGCATTTCACCTTCGGCGGCCAGTACAAACACCTGCTCACGTTCCAGCGGATCGACAACTTTCGCGGGGACGATCCCCTCGCTTCAAAAAAGAAAAACCTCATCGCTGACCTGAACCGGGTGCGTTTGAGCCCCGAGTTCCGGTATTCCGACATCATCCTCATCCATGTCGACTGGGACAACGAGATCATCCTGGGGAGCTACAATAAAAGCTATGAATTCGACGCATACTGGCGCGGCTCCGATTACAATGATTTCTTTGACCTTTCCTGGGAGCCCTATCACGGCAGCGATGTCTATTACCGCACCCGCATACACCGCGCGTACATGAAAATAAGCGTGTGGAACTTCACCTTTACCCTGGGCCGCCAGCAGATACGCTTCGGCAGCGGACGGCTCTGGAACCCGCTTGACATCCTGAATCCGATTTCACCCACCTTTGTCGAAGGAGCCGAAGACCAGAGCGGCACCGACGCCTTCCGCATGGACTATTACATCAACGAGGTCACTGAGCTGACCCTGGTCAGCAACCAGAAAAAGTGCAATGACCGTTACAGCGACATGAAAATTGACGATTCCAACACCGTGCTTCGCCTGACCATGACCATCCATGAGACCGAGCTGTCGATCCTGGCTGCCTGGATTTCGCGCAGGGCCGTTGCCGGAATTGATGTCGCGTCCATCGTTGCCGACGGGACCCTGCGGGGGAGCGTTCTTTATTCGTATCCAAAGATTGACGGCAGGTGGTATTTTCAGGCGAGCGCCGGTTATGAGTATACCTTTAACGGCGGCGTTTATTTTCTCGTTGAATATTTTTACAACCAGAACGGGATCAATTTCAACCGGAAGCTCGAGGGCGCCTATATCGACAGCTTTATCAACGGGTGGAACCAGCATAATTACCTGTATCTCGCGAACCAGTTCCTCACGATGAACCAGCACTACGCGGGCCTGGCCCTGGGGTATGATTTTATGCCGCTGCTGCGCGGTGAGTTTTTCGCTATTTACGATTTTCAGGGATACGGCCTGTTCTTCACTCCTTCGTTAAAATACAGCGCGAAGGAGAACCTCGATATTTACGGGGGCATAATGTTCGGCTTCACCTTTGACGGCGCGCCGCAAACATCCGACTTTGAATCATTTAAAGAGCCCTTCATGTATTACGCGGCCCTGAGCTATTATTTTTAAACCACCCCAATAAAAAAGGGGCTGTCCCAAAAAACGTTCATCGAGTGAATTTCGTTAAGTGGATAGAGTGTTCCCGCTCATTTCGATACGATTTTGATGTTTTCTCCATCAAAATCACTCAATGAGCGTTACGAAATTAGTATCGAGACGACTTTTGGGACAGCCCCTTTTGTCATTACAGAATAAGTAAAATTATTTACCGAGCATGCCTTCTTTAAGACCGTCGTCAGCCGGTTCTGCTCCGAGCCAGATGCCGAAGGTCGCTTTTTTGAAATCAAGGCCGGCAATGGTGCCTTTTTCTGCGCCGTTGATTTTCACGGTGATTCCTTTTCCCGGCACATAGATGATGTCATAGGTATCGTTGTCTTTTACTCCCGAGGAGAAGAACGCGTTGAATTGATCGATTTTGGGCTTGAGAGCGTTGTATGAGCCACCGGCGCTTTTTTTGTAGCCGTCGTTCCAGGCGCTCTGGATTGAGCCTTTGCCGACATCGCGGACGAAATGCAGCCTGATGACCATGGGCTCGTCAGCGGCAATGATCTGGCCGGGGTTGCCGGTCTTGGCTTTCAAATAGAGGCCGCCTGCATATACTTTGATGAATCCGCCTTTTTTTCTGATCCCCGCGCCGTTCAGTGCAAGGTTCGCCCCGCCTGCATTATATGAATCGGGAAGGGTGACACCGGCGAGTGATTTCGCGGACACATCGGATACATAGGCTATTGAGAGAACTAAAAGGGCTAACAGTAGTTTACGCATACACAACTCCTTTATTTAATTATTGTTGTAATGTTGGGGGTATATGCTTTATTAATATCAAAGTCAATCCAAAAATCAATATATGTACAGAAAAAAACAGTATTGATTGAATTTGATTGAGGTCATTTTCAGTTCAGGCCGAGGTTTTTTGCCGTGTTTCGAGAAAGAAAAAACTTTTTACTTGTTTTTTATCTGGATGCCGTTAGTTTTATTCCTCAAATAATACTAATGAATTATTGTTGTGATAAATAATACGCACAGGGGAAGTCATGAAAACAGGTTTCGATAATGATCAATATCTTGCAGAACAGACAGAGTCAATCCTCGAGCGCCTTTCTCATTTTGACAATAAAATGTATCTTGAATTCGGCGGAAAGCTTCTTTATGACCTTCATGCAGCGCGCGTTCTTCCGGGATACGACCCCAATGTGAAGATGAGGCTCCTTCAGCAGTTGAAAGATAAAATCGACATTATCCTCTGTATTTATTCAGGCGACATTGAGCGGCGCAAGGTTCGGGCCGATTTCGGCATCACCTACGACGCGGACGCGTTGAAATTGATCGACGACCTTAAAGACTGGGACCTGAATATAACTGCTGTAGTTATAACCCGGTATGAAAGCCAGCCTGCGGCTTCTATCTTTAAAAAAAAGCTGGAAAGGCAGGGTATCCGTGTGTACACCCATCCATACACAAAAGGCTATCCTACTGATGTTGACTTGATTGTCAGTGACCAGGGATATGGGGCAAATGAATATATTGAAACAGTGAAGCCTATTGTTGTGGTTACCGGGCCCGGGCCCTGCAGCGGCAAGCTCGCAACATGTCTGTCTCAGTTTTATCATGATCACCGCAGGGGGATAAACAGCGGATATGCGAAATTTGAAACGTTCCCGATCTGGAACATTTCACTGAAGCATCCGGCGAACGTGGCATACGAGGCTGCCACTGCCGACATCGGGGACTTTAACGTGATCGACCCTTTTCACCTTGAGGCGTATAACGAAAAAGCAATTAATTATAACCGAGATGTTGATTCATTCCCGGTGCTTAAGAGGATTCTCGAAAGGATCGAAAAGAAAAAGAGCCTTTATCTGTCCCCGACGGACATGGGAGTCAATCGCGTCGGGTTTGGAATTATTGACGATGAAGTCGTGTGCAACGCGTCAAGGCAGGAGGTTATCCGCAGGTTTTTCAGGTATTCCTGTGAATATGTGCTGGGGCTGACCGAAAAAGAGACCGTTCAGAAAGCCGAACTGCTCATGGAGGAACTCGGCGCCTGTCCCGAAGACCGGAACGTGGTGCTGCCGGCTCGAAAGGCCGCGGAAGAGGCGATGCAGGGAAAGGGGAATGAAGGTATTTATTGCGGCGCCGCTGCTGAGCTTCCCGATGGCAGTATCGTAACCGGGAAAAACTCTCCCCTTATTCACGCGGCATCAAGCCTGATTCTCAATGCGGTCAAAAAACTTGCCGGAATACCCGATTCAATACATCTGCTGTCACCTCACATAATTGAATCAATCAGGAACATGAAGGGTACGGTCCTGGGCATGAAAACACTGAGCCTTGATCTTGAAGAGACTCTGATAGCCCTGACCATAAGCGCGACAAACAATCCGACAGCCCAGGCCGCGATGGAAAAACTGAAAGAGCTGAAAAACTGCGAGATGCACATGACACACCTTCCTACCCCGGGCGACGAGGCCGGGTTAAGAAAATTAGGGATCAATGTCACTACGGAACCGAATTTTTCAACAAAGAGCCTGTTCGTTTCCTGAGCCGGCTGTTTATTCGTATGCCCGGTATATGATAAAAAGGGCGGCCCCGATGACCAGTTCGGCAGACAGCACCAGAATCCAGGTTGAAAAAGCGGGATGAAAGAGCATCCCCTTGCTGACAAAAGAAATCCCCCATACGAACTTGGAGAGAAAAATCCTGAGCGCCCAGAATATGAAAACCACCAGGCTCGCGCTGCGGATGGCCTTTCTTCCAAGGGGTGTAAAAAAACCCGCGATGAGCAGAATGCCGCATATCAGCTCTACCAGCCCGAAGAAGATCTCGAGCCCCAGGTTGTCGTTAAGCGTGAAAACGGTCTCCTGTACCCGGGGAACAACACCGATAATCCCGAGCACGAGAAAAAAAAGCCCCAGAGACAGCCGAAGTATGCCGATCGATATTTCCTTTTTCATGGGTCCTCCCTGTGTTGTGCGGTTGCCGCGAATATCTTATTAAATCAAATTTTATAAGACATAAAATACTTGATGACAATCTTTTTTTACGCTGCTGACATTATTTTTGGCTTTGACAGGGACCCGCGGTGGTATTTTGATGGAGTTCCCCTTCGGGGGGATGACGCGCGCATGACGAATAATTTCTGACCTCATAAATTCAATGAACACCGTTGATAAGATAATCGCGAAGATACGTAAGCATTACGGGCATGATTTTGAAACCGGGCTTCCCGCGATCGTGCGCACCCGGCAGTCCGCTGACGGTACCGTGAAATTTCTTTTCGGGCTCCATGACCGTGCCAGGGTCGAGGCAGTGATAATTCCCTTCTCTCGAAGGCACACGGTGTGCCTTTCCACCCAGGCCGGGTGCGCCATGGGGTGCTCATTCTGCAGAACGGGCATGGGCGGCCTCACCCGCAACCTCTCGTGGCATGAGATCGCGGGCCAGTATCTTTCGGCTTACCGCTGGCTCATTGAAGCATGCCCGGGCGCGACTGTGGCAAGTCCCAATATCGTGTTCATGGGGCAGGGAGAGCCCCTGCACAATTTCGACAGCGTGAAGCAGGCCCTTGAACTGCTGCTCTCGCGCGGGGGCGTGTGCCTGGGCCCGCGCCAGATCACGCTGTCCACCGTAGGATACCTGCCCGGGCTCACGCGCGTGGGAGAGCTTCCGCCCGTGAACTTCGCGCTGTCGCTGCACTCGGCGATTTCCGAAAAGCGCGCAGCCCTGGTCCCGCTGGAGAAGACATCCCCCCTTGAGAAAATTCTGCCGCTGCTTGACAACGTTCCCCTGATGAGGAACCAGTACATCAACTTCGAATACCTGCTGGTTAAAGACTTCAACGACGGCGGGGACGACGCCGCTGCCCTGGCCGGGCTGGTGAAGAAGTACCGGGCGATCGTGAACCTTATTCCCTTCAACGAGGTCCCGGGCCTGAAATGGGAGCGGCCCGATGACGCGAAGGTCGCGGCTTTCAAGCGGATGCTCGTTGATCGTGACGTGCGCGTCATGGTGCGCCTTTCAAAAGGGGCCGACATCGGGGCCGCGTGCGGGCATCTGGCCTCGATGTAAGAAGACAACAGCCCTGCTAAGCCTACATCGACATGCTCACGCGCCGTTCCATGAGCCGTCGTTCTGCGGCGCTGGGCCCTCTTCTGTCAAACAGGGCGATGCGCCGGTCTTTCCCTGAGCGCCGCTCGCCGGTCACCTTCTGCATTTCGGGAACTTCGACATGTATCTTCGCGCCGTACATGGCATCTATCTCGTCACGGTAGAGCGCTGTAATTTTGTTCCGCTTGATCTTCAGGGTTGGGGTGAGCAGTTCGTTTTCAATGGAAAATTCAGGAACAATGGTGACCCTTTTTACGCTTTCGAACGAGGCCAGCGATTTGTTTTTTTCAACGACTTCAGCGCTTATAAGCTCCTTGATCTGGTCATTATAGATCAGATCATCAAGAGAGTTATACTGGATGTTGTTATCACGGGCGAAATCTTTAATGTTGTCCGCGTCCAGGCTCACCAGGGCGGTGAGGTAATTCCGTCGGTCGCCGATGACGCAGACCTGGTTGATGTACTTGGATGTCGCCAGCAGCCCTTCAATCGCCGAGGGCGCGATGTTCTTGCCGCCTGACGTGATGATGAGGTCTTTCTTGCGGCCTGTTATTTTCAGGAACCCCTCACTGTCGATTCGCCCGATGTCCCCGGTGCGCAGCCACCCGTCACTGGTAATGGTTTCAGCGGTCTCTTCAGGCATCTTGTAATATCCCTTCATGATGTTTCTTCCCCTGACCAGCAGCTCGCCATCATCCGCTATTTTCTGTTCAATGCCCGGGCCGGGAAGGCCGACCCATCCGAACCTGAGGTTCTCCATGCGGTTGACATGGCTGAAGGTCATGTTCTCGGTCATGCCGATGCCTTCAAGAATAAGTATGTCTGCCGCGTGAAAGAACTTGCCGATGGTCGGCTCAAGCGGCGCCGCGCCGCTGATGCAGTAGTCCAGCCTTCCCCCCAGTGCCTCTTTAAGCTTGTTGAAAACCAGGGCCGAGGCGATGCCGTATTGAAGGCCCAGCAGCGGCGGGATGGGCCGGTGTTCCAGTTTCAGGTCACTGACGCGGTACCCCGCTTTTCTGGCCCAGTTGAATATTTTCAGCGCCGCACCGCCTTTTGCCTCAACGCCGCTCACCACCTTTGAATATACCTTTTCGAAAATTCGCGGTACGCTGGCAAAATACTGCGGCTTCGCTTCCTTTATATCGTCAATGATGGTGTCCATGCTTCGCGCGAATGTGGCGTGATGGCCGTTAAGGATGCTGTAATAAACGGCACCGCGGGCATAGATATGCGCCAGGGGAAGGAAGACGAACTGTTCAGTGTACCTGCTTGCATCAACACAGCCTGACACCGACTGCGCGTTAAAGGTCGCGTTATCGTGGGTGAGCATGGCGCCCTTGGGAATGCCGGTTGTCCCGGACGTATACACGATCATCGCGATATCGTCAGGGTGAACATTGTCGCGCATTTTCATAAAGTCACTTTCCGGGACCGAATCTCCCAGCGCGAGAAATTCATCGTAGCTGAGCACCCAGTTGTCAGGGTGTTCGCCCCGCATGAGTATGACTTTGCGGACGCGGGGTATCCTTTCCCTGATAGCGAAAAGTTTCTCGAGCTGTGTATGGTCCTGTGCGAACACCAGCACTGAATCCGAGTGGTCGATGATGTACCGGCAGTCTTCAGGAAGGTTGCTCTGGTATATGCCCACAGTGCATGCCCCGATGCTGACGATCCCCATATCGGAGAGTATCCACCGGTAACTGCTGTAGCTGAGCACGTTCACCTTGTCGCCCTTCTCGACACCCAGGGCGATAAGCCCTTTGGAAACACGCTTTACCTGTTCATAGAATTCCAGCCAGGTGACGGTCTCCCGTTTTCCCGGTTCAGTGAACCATGAAAAGGCCGGTTTTTCAGGAGTGCGTTCCACTGTTTTCTGAAGCATGCTATGAAGATTCTTAAAGTCGATGAAATTCATATTGTCCCCCTGTTTACATGATTTTTAAGGAGAATACAATAATAAGTCCCACACCTGATTTGAATCCCGCATGATTGCCTGGCAATAAGAATATGACCGTGAAAAGAGTTTTACCCGTTCAAAGAGATATACGAACTCGCCCTCGCCATATATCTATAGGGATAAGAATGTTTCGATAGTTATGGGTGCTATTAATTAGTATACTGAAGTGAAAAAATATATCAATAAACTTTTTAAAAGTCTGAAAAACCGCGGTTTTCGATAAAGCGGATACAGTCAGGCATCAGCTTCGGTTTCATGCCTTCATTTAATAAGGCCGCTTTTAATTCATCTCGCCGTGGTAGGTTATTCTGTTCCTGCCGGTTTCTTTGGAATGATACAGTGCCCTGTCAGCCATTTCAATAAAGGAGTCGATGTCACCCGGAACGAGTTCCGGTACGGTGGCAAAGCCCACTGACATGGTCACCTGGATCACCTTGTCATGGTAATCGATGCTGTGCGATTCAATGGTTTTTCTGATTCTTTCAAGAAAGATGCGCGCCTGTTCCTGTGATGTCTCGGGAAGGATGATGGTGAACTCCTCGCCTCCGTAACGGCACGGTATGTCAATTGAGCGGCATTTTGTCCTGAGGATGTCGGAGAGCTCTTTCAGCACCAGGTCGCCGGCCTGGTGGCCGTAGGTGTCGTTAACGTTTTTAAAGTGGTCAATGTCGAGCATGGCCAGGGTCAGGCTGCTGCTGTTTCTCCGTGAGCGCTGCCATTCCTCAAAAAGGCGTTCCCTGAAGTATTTGCGGATAAACAGTTTGGTCAGGCCGTCCCTGATCGCCATATCGTAAAGGTCTGCGTTCTTGATCGCGATGGCCGACTGGGATGATATGAACTGCATTACCTGGAGGTCGAACGGCGTGAAAACCCCGTCGATTTTATTGATTGATTCAACCACGCCGATGATTTCTCCATTGACGATAAGGGGCACGGCGATAATCGAGTTCGTGCTGGATTTCGCCTTCTGGTCGGCCCTTTTTGAAAACCGTGGATCGTTTGCCGTGTCATTGATGATTATGGGCACGCCGTTCTCCCATACGGTGCCCGCGATCCCCTCTCCCATGCGCAGCTTGGTGTCTTTCAGGGCTTCGCTGTCCTCCTCCTTGCCGAGGTAAGCGAACCCCAGCATGTTGATCTCGCGGTCGACCAGCAGGATGCTGCACGTCTGGCAGTTCAGCAGGCGTTTCACCTGAAACAGTATCCGGTTGAGGACCTCCTTTTTTTCAAGGGAGTTGGTGATGATCGTGTTTATTTCAATGAGATTTGACAGCTGTTTGTTCTTTTCAACCAGGTTGTCGTATTCCTTGAGAAGAATTTCATAATCACTGAGCCTCTTTTCGAGGTTCCTGTTTTTTTCTTCAAGCAGCTGGTTTTCTTTTTCCAGATGCATTATCTGGTCTGTGGTGTCGAGTTTGTTCATGGCCTGCAGTCCCGGTTATTATACTCTTCGTTAATGGAAAGCCCGAAAACCAGGGGCCGCCTGATTGCTATCACGCCCCTTAGATTTATTATGCCGTTTCTTCCCTGCTTTTCCATTAAAAAATCAATATAATGTGCAAAAAAAGATCCTGATCGTCAACCGGAGTTTGCTTTTTTTTTGGATGATATTCCGGCCATACAGGGCAGGGCAAGCCGGGTGTCCGGTTTACACCAGATCGGCGAATTCCGCGTTGATGACGTTTTTCAGGTCAAGGGGGGAGAGCATGAGCTGGATGCCGCGCACGCCGGGGCTGACGTGTATAACCTCATACAGCTGCGCGGTCTCGTCGATATAGGTTGGAAAAAGCTTCTTCATCCCGATCGGCGAGCACCCGCCCCGGACATATCCGGTCACCGGCAGCAGGTCTTTCATTTTTATCATTTCAATCTTCTTGTTCCCGCTGGCCTTTGCCGCTTTTTTAAGGTCGAGCTCGCAGTTGCCGGGGATGACAAAAACCGTGTGCCCGGTTTTATCGCCGGTGGTAACCAGTGTCTTGAAAACGGTTTCCGGGTCTGCGCCTATTTTCCGCGCCACGCTTACCGCGTCCAGTTCATCTTCGTTCACCTCATATTCCGAGGTGTTGTATTTTATACCCTGTAATTCAAGTATCCTGATGGCGTTTGTTTTCGACATGGTAATAAAGCCCGCGTGTTTGAAGTTTTGTTTCAATTGTTAAAAAAGCTTGAAAAAGCATGTTCTTTCCCGCGCCAATTTACAATGATAAAATTTTAGTTTTTCCAAAATTTTGGGAAGAAGAATTGAGGCCCCAAAGCCTGCCACGGCACTTCCTTCGGTCGCCCATAGGGGGGCTTAAAGAATATTGCGGTGCAGTAAAAGCTGGCGATGCTTCGACAAGCTCGGGACGGCGTTCAGCAACCGGGCCGGGTGTGAAATCCCCCCTCTCCCCCCTTTGGATAAAGGGTGGCATAGAAAAAAGATTACGCTATCGCACTCTTAACCCCCTTTGTTAAAGGGGGTGGCCGCAGGCCGGGGGATTTTTAACCCCCTCTGTGGGTGGCGAGCGTCAGCGGGCCGGGGGCCGGCAGGCAGGGAGCTCTTCTTCCTGCATCCTTTTTCTTCGCGGTTTTACGCCGTTGCGTGAAAATTATATAGCATGGGCCAGGGGCACAACCTTTGATTTTAACAGTCGCCTGTCGCGCGTTATCAGGGGTATGTTATGCGTGATACTGGTGGCGCAGATAATTTCATCAGCGGGATCGCTTTTAATATCAAGCCTGTAGGTTGCAAGACATACATCAAGGGTGATGGGCCAGATATGTACTCCCGACAGGACCGTTTTAAATCCGGAATCGGAGGGATCAAGGGTAATGCGTCCAAGCTGATAGAGTTTGGCGATTTCCCATATCACAATGGAGGAAATTCCCCACCGGCTGTTTTCCAGGAGTGTGCGTTCTGTTTTCGTTATGGTTCCCAGCAGGGCATGGAGGAAAATATGCGTGTCAAGATTCAGCATCCCAGGTTGTTCCTGTGGAAAAAATATCTGTTTTAATCTCGAATTTGCCTTTTAAGGTTCCGATTAATTGCGCTGATTCAGCCTCGATTGGAATAAGTCTTGCCACGGGCTTTCCGTGTTTGGTAATAATAATTCCCTCGTTGTTCAGGTTCCCGAGAATATGCAGACACTGCTCTTTGAATTTTGATGCGTTTATTGTATTCATAATATTAAGATACTATTGACCATAAAATTGTCCAGTCAAAATTATGGTCAATAGTATAAAATGGCCTTGTAATTGTGGATTTTCCGTCAAATGTAAATGAGGTCCATGGGGCCGGCAGGAGCAGAAAGTCATTACGAAAGGGTTACATCCCCTTCATGTTTTTTTCATTTTTTCATGAAAAAAGTAAAGATAGAACCAGTAACGAAGGTGTACTGAAGGTGAAACGGCAGTGTAGCGGCGCTGAAAGGGTGCAGGGAAGGGTCGCGACCATTTCCTGCACCCGGGATATTACTTCACCACGATGTTGACCAGTTTGCCCGGAATGGCAACGACCTTGACGACCTGTTTGCCTTCGATAAACTCCTTCACGCGCGCATGTTCTTTCGCCATTTTTTCCATGTCGTCTTTTGAAATGTCGGCAGGGACCTGTTCCTTGGCGCGTATCTTGCCGTTCACCTGGAACACGATCTCGATCTCGTCGCGCGAGGTGAGCTCTTCGATGTAGCCGGGCCAGGTGCCGTAGACCAGCATGTCCTTGTGGCCGAGTATCTCCCACAGCTCTTCTGCGGCATGCGGCATGAACGGTGAGAGCATGGTGACCAGCTTGTCAAAGACTTCGGATATGACGAGCTTTCCCGCTTCGGTGTCGAATTCCTTTTCGTCGGCCTGGTACAGGGCGTTGACCAGCTCCATCATGCGCGCGATCGCGGTGTTGTACTGCATCTTTTCGCTGATGTCGCCGGTGACGATCTTGACCGTCCGGTGGAGCTCGATGCGTATCTTTTTAAGGGCGTCTGAAAGCTCAACGCCGTTGAGCGAGGCGTTACTCACGTACTTTTCGCTGTGCCGGTTCACGAAGCGCCAGATTCTGCTTATGAACCGGAATGAGCCCTCAACCCCCTTGTCTGACCAGTCAAGGTCTTTCTGCGGGGGCGCGGCAAAGAGCATGAACAGGCGCACGGTGTCTGCGCCGTATTTTTCGATTATTTCATCGGGATCGACCACGTTCCCTTTTGATTTGCTCATCTTCGCCCCGTCCTTGATGACCATGCCCTGGGTGAGCAGGCGCGTGAACGGCTCGCGGCATTTCAGGATGCCGAGGTCGTTGAGCACCATGGTGAAGAAGCGGGCGTAGAGCAGGTGCAGTACCGCGTGTTCGATGCCGCCGATGTACTGGTCAACGGGCATCCAGTAGTCGACGTCTTCCTGGCTGAACATCCCCTCTGAGCCGGGGGAGGTGAACTTGGCGAAGTACCACGACGAGTCAACGAACGTGTCCATGGTATCGGTCTCGCGCCGGGCCGGGCCGCCGCATTTCGGGCATGCCGTGTTGATGAAGCTTTCCATTTTCGTGAGCGGTGACTGCGAGTCGCCGTGGAAGTCGACGTCGGTCGGCAGCAGCACGGGAAGGTCTTTTTCGGGGACCGGAACGGCGCCGCACGTGTCGCAGTAGACCACGGGGATGGGGCAGCCCCAGTAGCGCTGGCGCGATATGCCCCAGTCCCTGATGCGGTAATTGATCTCGCGCCTGCCGATGCCCTTCTGCTCGCAGTAGTCGGCGATCTTTTCAATGGCGTCCCTGTTCGGGGTGCCGTCAAACGGGCCGGAGTTGACGCAGACACCGTTGTCGATGTATGCGTCGTCCATGGCGTTCACGTCTATGGGCTGCTTCGGATTGTCAATGACGAGCTTCACGGGGATGCCGTATTTTTTGGCGAAGGCGAAGTCCCTGGTGTCGTGCGCGGGTACGGCCATGATCGCGCCCGACCCGTAGTTCATGAGTACGAAGTTGCCGACAAAAAGCGGCACCCTGTCGCCGTTAAAGGGGTTGATTATCTTCAGGCCGCTGTCGATTCCTTCCTTTTCCTTGTCGTCAGAGGTGCGGTCGATCATGGACTGGTCCTTGAGCTTTTCAATGAATGCCTTCACGTTGGGGTCGCTCACCTTTTCAAGGAAGGGATGTTCGGGCGCGATGACCATGAAGGTCACGCCGAACACGGTGTCGGGCCTGGTCGTGAAAATCGGGAAGTCTTCGCCGTCTTCGGTCTTGAAGTTGATCGTCACGCCGGTCGAGCGGCCGATCCAGTTGCGCTGCATGGTGAGCACCTGCTCGGGCCAGCCGGCCGCCAGGTCTTCGTGGCCTTTGAGCAGGTCGTCGGCGTAGTGCGTGATCTTGAAGAACCACTGCTCCAGCTCCTTCTGCACGACCTCTGACTCGCAGCGCCAGCATATGCCGCCCTCGGCCTGCTCGTTGGCGAGCACGGTGTTGCAGGTCTCGCACCAGTTGACTGACGATTTCTTCTTGTACGCGAGGCCGCGCTCGAGCATTTTAACGAACACCGACTGGTTCCAGCGGTAGTATTCGGGTTTATACGTGGTGAGCTCCTTGGTCCAGTCATACGAAAAGCCCAGGCGCCCGAGCTGTTTTTTCATGTGTTCGATGTTTTCAGCGGTCCATTTCATCGGGGGGATGTTGTTCTTGATCGCCGCGTTCTCTGCGGGGAGCCCGAACGAGTCCCATCCGATGGGATGCAGAACATTGTATCCTTTCATTCTCTGGAAACGGCTGTACAGGTCGCCGATGGTGTAGTTGCGCACGTGGCCCATGTGGAGCCTTCCGGACGGGTAGGGAAACATCTCAAGCACGTAGAATTTTTCTTTGCCGCTGTCTCTGGCGGTCTGGTAGGCTTTTTCATCCTCCCATTTCTTCTGCCATTTGGATTCGATTTCGGAATGGTTATAATCTCGATCAGCCATGCGTGTACCTCGTGTTTCCCCGTTAGACTTATTGACTCTTTCCCATATTTTAAGATAAAATAGCCACCGAGTCACAGAGGTTTCTAATTAATCCCCTGTGACTGTTTTCCCCGTGTACTCCGCGCCTCCGCGTGAGACTTCTCATGCTTCTTTTTCTGTGTGCTGCGAGTCTCCGTGGCCATCTCTATTGCTTAGTTTTTCAAAATACAGATTCCAGCATTCCGGAAAGGGCCTGCTTATTGTTCATTCAGCGCTTTGATGACATCGTCAGCGGTTTCTGAATGGATGATTTTTTCTTTGACGCTGTTGTTCTTTAACACAGCCATGATGGTGGACAGCAGCCGCAGGTATTCCTTGTGCTGCTTTTCTCCCGCAGCGACCAGAATTATCAGGTGCACGGGGTCCCCGTCCATTGAGTCAAAATCAATGCCCTGAGTGGATATACCCACGGCGAAGGTCATCTTTTTCACCCCGTGCAGCCGCGCGTGGGGGATGGCTATGCCGAAACCGATACCGGTGCTCATGATCTCTTCGCGTTCTTTCAGCGCCTTGACCAGGCCGTCAATGTCGCTGCACACGTCAGAGCCGGTAAAAACACGCGCCAGTTCTTCTATGGCGTCCATTTTGTTCGTTGAGTCGAGTTTTTTAATGAACTTTTTATCGGTGTTCTGTATCACGGCAGACATTGTATTACTCCACGTGAGATTGATTTTTAACGTGATATAGTAGGTTTTTTCGGGGTATATCTGTCAATAATAAATTGAAAAGACGCTAATTTCCGCCATGCGATGGTGAAGGATGATTTTTCTTATTGACAGATAGTTCTTTCTTTATCGTTATACTGGGAATCAAACTGATACATACAGGATGAATGGAATATTTTCGGAAGCTGCAAAAATCTCTGACCTACACATTTAATGCGACCACTGAGCGGGCCAGGAAGACCGAGCATGTCTTCATGGTCGCCATGGCCATTATAATCGGTATTTTAGGCGGATTCGGCGCGATCGCGATCAGGGCGATGATCAAGGCGATTTCCAGCCTGTCCTTTCCCGGCAAAGGAGACCTCCTTCATAATATTATTTCTAACCCTTGGTATGTCGTTCTGCTGGTGCCTGCCCTGGGGGGGCTTATTGTCGGGCCCATCATCTATTTTTTCGCGCGCGAGGCAAAGGGGCACGGCGTTCCCGAGGTTATGCAGTCGATCATCCTCAAGGGCGGGGTCATCCGCCCCAGGGTCGCTTTGATCAAAGCGGTCACATCAGCGATCACTATCGGAACCGGCGGCTCGGTCGGAAGGGAAGGCCCGATCGTGCAGATCGGTTCCAGCATCGGCTCAACCGTGGGCCAGATGTTCCGTGTCTCATCTGCCAGAATGAAAACGTTCGTGGGCTGCGGGGCCGCGGCGGGCATAGCGGCCGCCTTTAACGCTCCGGTGGCGGGCGCGCTGTTCGCGGTTGAGATCATCCTCAAGGACTTCACCTTTCTGCAGTTTTCGCCCATTGTTATTTCATCGGTAATGGCAACGGTCGTGTCGCACCACTTTGAGGGCAACTTCGCCGCGTTCCAGGTGCCGACCTACCATCTGACAAGCTCATATGAACTGATATTCTATTTCGTTCTCGCCGTGCTGTCGGCGTTTGTCGGGTTTGTTTTCATTAAAGTTCTGTATGCCTGTGAAGAATTTTTTGACGAGCGTTTTGACATCCCCGGTTATCTCAAGCCCGCCGTTGGGGGAATCCTTGTCGGCGCGATCGCGCTCACCTTTCCCGAAATCATGGGCATCGGGTATGAGACGATCAACAACGCGCTCCACGGGAAGATGATATGGCATTTCGCCATTCTCCTGATTTTCGTGAAGATCATTGCCACGTCCCTCACCTTGGGCTCGGGCGGCTCGGGGGGCATATTCGCGCCGTCCCTTTTTCTGGGCGCGATGTGCGGGGTGTTCTTCGGCGGGTTCGTGCACTGGCTTTTCCCGGACATCACCTCGACCCCGGGAGCTTACGCGCTCGTGGCAATGGGCGGCCTGGTCGCTGCAACCACGCACGCGCCGATTACCGCGATCATCATCGTGTTTGAGCTGACCAACGATTACCAGATCATCCTTCCCCTGATGATCACCTGTATCATCAGCACCATCATTTCAACCAAGCTTTCACGCGAGTCGATTTACACCCTGAAGCTGGTCAGGAGAAACATCCTTCTCAAAGACGGCGCCGAGATCAACATCATGAAATCGCTTTTCGTGAAGGACATCTACACGAAGTCAGCCGAGGTGATAAAGGACACCGCCGCTTTTGACGAAGTGGTCAACCGCGTGATCACCGGCCACGACCCGTATTTTCCCGTTGTGGACCAGAAAAAGAGGATACTGGGCATCGTGTCCATTCATGACATCAAGGAGCACCTGTATGACCGGGAAATACTGCGCAACCTTCTCATCGCCCGGGACGTGGCCAACGAGAACCTGCAGACCGTGAGCCCCGGGGACAACTGCCAGACCGCGCTGGACAGCATGAGCTCGAGCAACCTCATGGGCCTTCCCGTGGTCGACAGAAAGGACCAGAGGCTGCTGGGCATGATCTGGCGCAAGGACATTCTGGACGCGTATAACCGGGAAATCGAGGCGCGGGACATGGCCGCTTCTTTCGCGAGCAGGATAACCATGAAAAATATTGACAGCGCGGTCCATTTCATGGAAGGATATTCCCTGACTGAGATCCCGACGCCGAAGGCGTTTATCGGGAAGACCATCAAGGAACTGAACATCCGTGCCGTGTACGGGGTCGATATCATCCTGATCAGGAACAACTCCGAGCAGGGGTCGAAAATAAAGGCGATCCCCAGCCCGGATTACTGTTTTTCCTATAACGATTCCATTGTGGTCGCGGGAGAAATCGGAAGGATCAATCTTCTTAAAAGTCTGTAATTTTTTATAATCTTTGGAATTAATCCGGTTTTTTTACTGATTCTTTAAACAGGTGCACTATAATTATCCGCAGAGCGCCGTAATGCTATCGTCGGCGCAAAGACCACTATTTCAAGGTGTCCTTCAATGAAAACCATAGGCATTATTATCAATCCACGGGCCAGGAGCGTCAAGAAAAGCCGTGTAAACATGGCTGACCTGTTCGAGCGTGAGGGCGGCGACCTGGTTGACGTGAGAAAAACCGGGACCCTGGACGAGCTTGAGCAGGCGTGCATGGATTTTAAAAGGAACCGGTATTCATATATCGGCATCAGCGGCGGGGACGGCACGATCCACCAGGTAATTACCCGGCTCATCAATGTGTACCTTCCCGGCAGTGTTCCGCCTGTCGTGCTCCTCGGGGGCGGGACCATGAACAATATCGTCCGCGACCTGGATCTCAGGGGGACCCCGCAGGCGGTCCTCTCAAAGCTGGTTGCCGCATTAAAACAGGGAAGCGCGGTTGCCACGGCAACCCGGGACACGATTAAGATCGACAACTGTTTCGGTTTTATTTTCGGTATCGGCGTGGTGACCAATATCCTGAATGCCGCGTACGACTGCGCAGATCCCGGCCCCCTGCGCAACCTGGTGGTTATCGCAACCGCGCTCCGGGACGGTATTTTCAACAGGGAAGATTCGAAACTGTTCACGAGAATACAGGCCAGGGTTCACGTGGACGACGATGAGATCCCGTTTGCCGATCTTCTCGGGGTGATCGCGGGGACGGTTGAACACAAGGGCATGGGATTTCATCTTCTTCCCCGGGCGAATGAAAAAAGGGGGACGTTCCAGGTGCTGATCTCGGGCCTTAAACCCCGGGAACTCGCCCGCCAGGTGCTCAGGGCGAAAAAAGGCATTCCCCTGAAGGGAGCATTGAATTATAATAATATCGGAAACAGGGTGCGCATTTTTGCCGAAAACGATATCTCGTATACGATTGACGGTGATCTATATAACGGAAGCCGGGAACTGATCATTGAAACCGGACCGGAAATAACTTTTGTTGAAATATAGCCAACAGGAGGTTCGCCGATGAAGCTTGATCTTTCCAGCGGTTCATTTTCCGAAGGAGGGGCAATTCCCTCATTATACACCTGTGACGGACGGGACATCTCTCCGGCCCTGGCATGGAAAAATGTTCCTGACGGCACGAAGTCTTTTGCGCTTATCTGCGACGACCCTGACGCGCCGGTCGGGACCTGGGTGCACTGGGTCATCTACCGCATTCCGGGAGCGGAGCGTTCACTGAAGGAAAGCGTCCCCCCGAAAGAAGCGCTCGATAACGGCGCGCGCCAGGGAAGAAATGATTTCGGGCGCATCGGTTACGGCGGCCCGTGCCCTCCCGGCGGCAGTCACCGGTATTTTTTCAGGATCTATGCCCTGGACATCATCCCCGGCCTTGATCCGGGCGCGACCAAGGAAGAACTGCTCGCGGCAATGAAGGGCCATGTGCTCGCACAGGGTGAGCTCATGGGTGTCTACTCCCGCAGGCGGTAAGCGGTTTTTCAGGCAGTGATGATTGAGATGCCGCGGCTGGTGCAATAGTGCGGCTGATTCGCTCTGCGCGGGCCAACATCCCCCTGTTTTAGTGTTTCTTTTTCTGCGGTAGCAGTATAATTTTGAGGGTAACGCAGTTTTGTCATTCCGGTTTTGCATCTTCCGAGTTTGCAAATACCGGAATCTCATGCGATAAATTCATGAATATTTTCTATGAGATCCCGGTATTACCTTCGGTAAACCGGGATGACAACAAAATGTGTTATAAAACGGGTGCTTCTAAATATAATTTACTACCTTTCCTGCCGGTTTACAAACGCGGAAAAATGTATTGACTTATGCCTCGCGAATAATAATATATTCACATTGTTAAACTTAGCCAGGGGAGTATTATGAAGGTCGTTCACGTAATAAAAAAAATCGAGCTTATTGATAATGACATTAAAGACCTGAGGAAACTTGAAAAGACCATTGCCAGAAACAAGTCCTTTTCGACTCCCATCGTGATGTCTATTGAAAAGCAGATCAACATCCTTCTCGGAGAGCGGATCAAACTGCTCGAGCTCAAGATAGAGAACCCTCCTGAAAATTATGTTGAGGAGATTGAAGGCCCCCAGCCGGTTGAAGACCTGAAGCTGAGGAAAAAAGCCCAGCCCGTAAAGAAAGCGAAGCCGAAAGCCGGTCCCGTTAAAGACGAGGATGACGATGCTGATCTCATGATGCTCACTCAGGACCTCATTGATGAAAAAATCAATAAAATGAAATCAGAGGAAAGTTCATCCCCGAAAAAAACGAAGCATGAATCCCCGAAAAAGGATGAAATTCTGGCGGGTGAAACTTCTTCTGATGATAATTCCGATCATGTCAAACTTCTGGATATCGCCCTTGAAAAGGGTTCTCTTAAAAAACAGGACATTGAACGCGATAAGGAAAAGAAGGTGCGTTTTTTCAGGGAGAACTTTCCTGTCGAGTGATCAACCCTGTGCCCGTTCGAGCAGGGTTTCAAGCCGGTATTTTTCAACAAAATAAAGGGATGAACCGATTTCCGCATCTTCACTGGTGAGGTCGCGGATTTTTATTTCGTCGATAATCACGGAGCCGGACTGGATCACGACTTTCCCTTCTTTAATCTCTCTGGATATGTCTTTCAGGGGGACCATTTCGGTTGACGTGCCGTCAGAATTTTTTACGCAGTACAGCGGCTGGGTTTTATGGTGTTTCATTATTTCAGCCGAAAGCGTCCTCTTCGTCTGGTATTTCAGCAGGTAAACGTCCTCGATTCTCTTTGATTCATTGACAATGGAAAAATTGCCGAATTTATCGATGTTGAGCTTGTTGAAGTTGATGATCTCGTTGATAACCGGCTTCGAATGCTTGGCGTTTAACTGTGAGATGACGTTGCGGCAGAAGCTGTACGTGTACACCAGGGTCTCTTCAAGGACCGTTTTGGGCTTGTTAAAGGTAAAGATGTTGCCGCTTTCATTGACCACATAGATGAAAACCAGGTTGCCCTTTTCTTCGTACACCACGGTCAGGGTCCTGGGCCTTCGCTGGTCGTAAATTTCCTTGAGGATCTGGACATGAAGGTTTTCGCCGTAAAAGGAATAGGCGATTTTATTCCTCGGTGTCAGTGAATTGGCCGTGAGAAACTGGATGAAGTTGGCGTACGGCTTGACTGTTACCGAGCCCTTTTCGCTGTTGATGGAGATGTACTGGTTGCCCAGCTGTGAGACCAGGCGCAGGGAACTGTATTTGTCCCCGAGTATAATAAATTCGTAGGCCTGCCTGAACAGCCGCTCAATGTCCTTGTAGGCGCGTTTGAACGGCTCGGGCGTATCGATTACAACATATTCGTCAAACGGCCTTTTCTGTTTGAACCCGTCATTCAATATTTTGCTAAGGATGCTGATAAGGTCAGCGTCTGAATGGTATTCCTCAATATAGGACTCGCCCCAGCTCGTGCGGTATATATAGCTGATCGTTTTTATGGTATCAACGTTTTCAATGTTGAAATTTATGATCACCATGTTCACAAGGTTGAAAGCCGGGTTAAGAAAGTAGTCGTTGCGGAGCGAGATCCCTTTGCCGGAAAACAGCGACGCGATCTTTGTCAGCAGGTCAACGACCAGGTTCGGGTTTATCCGGTTGTAGCCGGACTGGATCTTCAGCCTGCTGAACGTGGGGTTGAATATCTGGTTGATGCCGGTCCAGGCCAGAAGCTTGATGAAGTTGCTGTCGGTTTTAAGGGTCGTTGTCGCGAACTGCTCGCTTAACTCGGTGTTCCTTTTGTAAAGGCGCCACTCATGGGTGTCAATGCTGGTATCCGACGGCTCAATATAGATGATCGACTCGAACGGGGTGTCTTTGAACGTGATATAGTGGTCGATCTTGTTATCCTCGGAGGAGAAATAGGTTTTTATTTTTCTGCTGAGGAGCTTGAAGTCGGAGTCCGATATCTTTTTCTCAAGGTTTATGCTCGGGAGCTGGACCGCGATTTTCTGGTAGCTCAGCAGCATGAATTTCTGCACCTGGGTCCAGAACCCGATGATCTTGTTGTAGTCCCAGTTGTCGAAATTGTCCAGCTCGCGGACTTCCCTGCCGGTCCATTTCCACTCTTTGACGTATTTGAACATGACCATTACCTTGTAGGGCAGGTTCTGGCTGTTTTTGATCCCGAGATATTTTGAAAGCTGCGGGTCGATTTTTAAATAGAGGTTCTGCCTGAGTATCTTGAGCAGCTGCCGGTCTTCAAGCACTGATTCATAGTAGTCATAAACCTCTTCGAACATTAAAATATAGGAGTCCAGGATTTTGTTGTCGAAATCGCCCCTCTGGATGAACGATTTGACCTTCTGCGAGAGGAGGGGTGATTCCTCCGGCCCGAACAGGTATTTTTCGAGGACGCCGATCTTGATTATGGATTTGAACGGGTTCCCCAGGGATTTGATGATCTGGAACAGGGCCGCGCCGAGGAAGTCTGTTTTTGAAATTTCATAGAGGTTGCCCAGGTCAAGGAACTGTTCGCGGAAGTCTTCGGTCATTTCGGCGTATATTTTTTCGTAATCGCTGTCCCGCGCGAAACGGGGGAGTATCCACCAGAAGGGTGTTTTGCCCGCGATGATTATGGAGCTTCTGAAAAACTCATCTTTAAGCACGGCCCCCACGGTAGAGCCGAAGGCCTCATCTTCATCTTCGGCAAAGATGCCGTCTTTGACGTTTTCAATGTCATTGATGAAGAGGTGCACGTCCAGCTGCATCTCTTTGATCGCCCATTTCTGTATCTCGTCTACTTTTTTCTGGAAATTGTCGAGCATCGCTCTGGTGACGCTTCCTTTGTCGATGCATACCCAGTAATCGAAGTCTGATTTCTTCGAATAGGCGATGGTGCCCACGCTTCCCATGACCGCGAGCATTTCAATAAAGGGCTTTTCTTTTTTCAGCGCGATTGAATGGATATGGAACTTCCCCTGGAGGAATTTCTTCGTTTCTTCATCAGGCTCATAGCGGGCTATGCCGTAGGGAACGTCACCTTCAACATAACCGGGAAGCTTTTTTTCATTAACGGACAGCAGAAACGGGATGGCGTTGATTATTTTTCGAACAGTGCTGTTTATTATGAGCTGCTGAAAGCGTTCATATTTATGTTTATTGTATTCCTGAAAATACTGGTAATTTGTCTGTAGTTTTTCTTGTATGGACATGATATACACTTAAGAGTGAATCATAAATGTCAGGTATTCCGCAATAGAATGTTCCCGCCCTTCCGGGCTTTGTTCGGGGTTGTCAGGAAAACGTATGGATCCTGAAAACAGGTTTACTATGATAAATAATACCGTGCTGTTCAAGCAAAAAACGGGAATTAATGGATGCTTAGCATGAATTAATGGATGGAATCCACTTTGACCGGTCCCGTACACGGGTCATTTTTATTAATGCTGAACTTATTAAATTGACAAAATACCCATGAGTTCATACATTTTAACAATTCACATCCGTCCTGTCCTGATTTAACATTATAAACAGGACAGCATTTTTAAGTAGATAATAAATACGTGTTGACCCATAAGGTACATACAAACCAGCCGTTCAAATCACAAGGAGTATTAATTACGAATGGACATTGATGATATAATCATTGACGGCAATGATATCCCTCTTGACAGCGACCTGTTTGAAAAGGAGTTGATATCGATTGACCAGGTTCTTCCTGATACACTGTATATTATACCCATACGGTATCGCCCTATTTTCCCCGGGATCATTACCCCTCTTATTATTTCGCAGGGACGTTTTTCCGATGTTGTTGACCGGGTAATCAACCAGTCCCGGACGATCGGGCTTGTCCTTATCAAGGATGACGACAAGGAGGAGATCGACTCCAAGGACCTGTTCGACTACGGGACCGCGGCGAAGATTCTGAAGCGCATCAATCTCCCGGACGGGGGAGTGAACGTCCTCATTAACAGCGTGCGCCGGTTCAAGATCAACAAGCTGGTCGCGGATAAGCGTTTCATCGTGGCTGACGTCAATTATCTCGAGGACAGGCTCGCGAACAAAAATTCAACTGAAGTCAAGGCGCTCACCAGGGAAATTCTGGGACAGCTGAAAATGCTTTCGGACAATAATCCGCTGTTCACGGAAGAGATGAAGCTGACCATGCTCAACGTGGACGAGCCCGGCAAGATAGCCGATTTTGTCACCTCGATCCTCAATCTTGAAAAGAACGAGTACCAGGACGTGCTCCAGACCCTTGACGTGAAAAAGAGGCTTGAAAAGGTCCTGCGCCTGCTGCACAAGGAGATGGAGGTCGCCGCGGTCCAGAAGAAGATACAGACCGTTATCAACGACAAGATCGACAAGCAGCAGCGTGAATTTTTTCTGAGGGAACAGCTCAAGGCCATCAGGCAGGAGCTCGGCATCGAAGAGGACGAGCGCTCGCGCGAAGTCCGGGAGATGAGAAAAAAGATCAAGGACTTTGAGCTGAAAGGTGAAGTACACGACCGGGTCACTGAAGAGCTGGAGAAGCTGGCGCTGATGGACACAGCCTCATCCGAATACACCGTTACCAGAAATTATCTTGAAACCCTGCTCGCCCTTCCCTGGAATTCGCGCACCGAGGACTCCATTGACCTTGACCGGGCGGAAAGGATACTGAACCGCGACCATTACGGCCTTGAGGACGTCAAGAAAAGGATACTGGAATTCCTGGCCGTAAAAAAACTGAAACCCGATTCCCGCGGCTCGATCATCTGTCTGCTGGGGCCTCCCGGGGTCGGGAAAACCTCGCTGGGCAGGTCAATCGCGACTTCGTTAAACAGGAAATTCTTCAGGGTGTCGCTCGGCGGGATGCGCGACGAGGCAGAAATAAAAGGCCACCGCCGCACCTATATCGGCGCCATGCCCGGAAAGATAATCCAGGGAATCAAGATATGCAAGTCGAAGAACCCGGTTTTCATGCTTGATGAGATCGATAAAATGGGGCAGAGCTTCCAGGGCGACCCCGCGTCGGCCCTGCTCGAGGTCCTTGACCCCGAGCAGAACATCGATTTCCGGGACTACTATCTCGATGTTCCCTTTGATCTTTCCGGCGTTCTTTTTATTACCACCGCGAACACGCTTGACACGATCCCGCCGGTGCTCGCGGACAGGATGGAGATCATCCGTCTCTCGGGCTATATCGCCAACGAAAAAAACGAGATCGCGCGCCGTTATCTGCTTCCCAAACAGCTGAAGCAGCACGGGCTGAAAAAGGACGCGGTTAAAATTGACAAACAGGGATTCATGTATATAATAAACGGGTGGGCCAGAGAGGCGGGAGTCCGTACCCTCGAGCGGCAGATTGAGAAAATTTGCAGAAAAACCGCGACCCAGGTCGCCCGGAAAAAGAGGCCATCTGTGAAGCCGCTTGCACTGAAACAGATCGCCGAGTATCTCGGCCCTGAAATTTTTCTTGACGATGATCTTGATAAATCAGTAAGGGTGGGCATCGTGACCGGCCTTGCCTGGACCTCTTTCGGGGGAGAGACGATGCAGGTCGAATCGATACCGGTCAGGTCAAAACAGGGGGGCGACCTGAAGCTCACCGGCCAGCTGGGGGATGTGATGATCGAGTCCGCTAAGATCGCGTACAGTTATGCGCAGCATCTTTTAAACAAAAACCCGTCCGCTGAACAGCTCTTCAGCGGCAACCTCATCCATGTGCACGTGCCCGCGGGCGCCACGCCAAAAGACGGGCCTTCCGCGGGGGTCACCATCCTTTCCTCAATTTATTCAACCGCGACCGGAAAAATTGCGCGCCCGAACCTGGCTATGACCGGGGAGCTCACCCTGACCGGAAGGGTCCTTCCCGTTGGAGGAATCAAGGAAAAGGTCATTGCCGCGAAAAAGGCCAAAATCAGGCACATCATAATTCCGAAGAATAATGAAAAAGACCTTCATGATATTCCGGACTATATCAAGAAGGGCCTCGTTTTTCATATGGTAAACCAGGCGGAGGAAGTGATAGATTTCGTGTTTACAAAAGGAAAGAAAAAATAACGCCACAGGAGGGATGAAATGACAATAAGGAACCTGATGGAAGATGTCGTCATTGATATGGTCAATGAAATAGTAAATAACGACAAGGACCTGTCGCTCAAGGAAACGAAAAAAGACGATATCATGGCCTATGTGTTAAACAGGATCCCGCAGAAGTATGTTACGAGTGAGCGGGGAATAATCCATGGAATGCTGGACGCGAAATATGTTACCCAGCAGAAATCCGATATTCTCTTTTTAATTTATGAAGCGATCAGTGTCATTAAAAACAGGCGCGGAAGCCAGAGCGACGGTGATACCGGCCAGTCAAAGGGGATCAGCACGCTTCCCCATGTCATGGGCGAGGTGCTTGAGGAAACGACTTTTTCCATTATTCCTGATGTCGAAGTGACGCTGCTTTATAAAAACAAGAAGGCGCCGATGATCGATGAAGGATGGAAAAACCCCTATACCACCAACCGGGCGACCAGGGGATACTATCATTTCTGGCCCGCGGTTTTGGGAGCGAAGAAGGGCAGGGGAGAGGCGCACGCCTTTACCCTTAAATTCAGCCATCCCAAATTTGAAGACAAGGAAGTCGAAGTGAGCATCGATATGCTCGGAGGAGATGAGGTGTCGGGCTCCCGCCTGCTCCCCATCGTTCTTTTAAAGGCAAAAAGCGGCGTTGATATTGATTTTTTATATAATGGCTGATTCGTCCTTGTTAAAGGCGTAATCGAGAAATTCCACGATTCTGGCCGCGACCTTGTCTGATTCAGGGCCGCGGACTATTCCATGCCGAGCCGCGTATACGGAATAGAGTTCCTTGTCGTCGGTGCCAATCTTTTTAAAGATTTCACGGGCGCTCTCCGGGTTCACCACCGGATCATTCGACCCCTGGATAATCAGGACCGGGATCTCGATATTGTGTAATTTCGATTCAACATGGTCCATCAATTTCCCCAGTTCGTAGACGCCGTGGACCGGGTTGCGGAAATAATTGATGCCGGGGTTTTCCGGCTTGTTGCTGATGAACTCCATCCCGCCTTTTTTCAGGTTGATCTTTTTTATGAAACTGTTCCAGAGCACCACCGCTGAAGAAAGATGGGACGTGATGTTCTGAAGCTTCAGAGGCGCGTTGATCGACACTGCGCCCCGGAAGCGGTGCCCCTTGTTCGCCGCCTGGAGCAGAGCGAGGCCGGCGCCGGTTGAGAACCCGGCAACGGCAAGGTCTTTCACGTAATTTTCCATGATGATATACGCCCGGTTTACCGAGTTGTACCAGTCGGCCCATTCCCGTTTGGCAAGATCATTGGGGGATGTCCCGTGCCCCCTGAGACGGGCCCCGTAGACGTTATATCCCCTTTTAAAGAGATGATCCGCGATCACCCGTATTTCTTCAGGGGCCGCCATGTACCCGTGGATGAGGATGATCCCTTTCTTTCGGTTAAACCAGTGCCTGAGGAAAAAAGGGCTCCCTATTTCAGGCGGCTTTGATTCTTCGGGAATCCCGTACTTCTGGTAGTCCTGCCTGAACATCGCATTGTCAAGGTACAGGAACCTGTTGCGGATGATCCGCCGGTTGCGCCTGGGCGGGGATATCATGATTTTGTGAAGGACTTTTATCACCTCTTTGAGCGGTTCAATTTCATTTTTCAGCACTGCGACAATATTGTCCTTCCTGATCCGGTGGAACTGATACGGCCGGTCAAAGCGGTCTTTGTCTTTGATGATCGTCCCTTTTTCGATTCTGATCAGGCCGTCTTCAAGGGCGGCCTTGATAAAGCTGGTGTACTTGTCATGCTCATCGTCGGTCAGGAGGTGGAACTGGTTTTTATTGAGGCTCGAATGTATGTTGGCCAGGTTTTTTTTCTTGATCGCTTCTATGGCAAGGAACGCCCTGTTCTTCAGTTCGATTTCAGAGATGTTTTTCCGGGGGTCCATGGTCAGGAAATAAGAAAAGATGTGGTCATGGTTCAGGGTCGTCATGCCGTAGATGCCGTCCATGTAACGGTACATCAGCTTGAGGTTCGCTTTTTTCAGGTTAAGGTCTTTTTTCAATTCGCCCTGTTCAAGATAGGTTTTGATGGTGGGAATGAATTTTTCGGCCTTGCTGTTTTTATAGAGATAATCTTTAACGTATACTCCCTGGCTGAAATTGATGTCAATGTCCACCCCGTCAATCACCATGGTCCCTTCAACTTCAAGCTCTTCCACAAAACGCTCTGAGAGTTCACCGAGGACCCTGTCGGCGATTTTTATAAGGGCGTTTTTCCGGGAGCGGATGGGGTAATAGGTGATGTTGACCGGCACCACGACTGTTTCCTGGGAGATGATTTTAGGCAGGTCCTTTTCTGTAAGGCTGAAGTATGCAAGGCATTCCCGGAGTTCTTTTTCATGTCCGTGTTTGTGAAAATATGCTATTTTTTCCCGGTAAAACTGTGACATCAGGGCAAGGCGGGCGGCCCCGGTATGCGGCGGCCTTCGTATGCCGGAATTATATACCATATATTTCCCTTTTTCAATGATCTTCTTGTCTTTGAGCATCTGCCCTTCGGGGAAGATCACTACCGGCATGTCCCCGACCAGGAGCTTGTTGATAAATATTTTGTCCCTGTCGGGATTTTTTGTCGATACGGCCCCCACCTTGCTCATAAGGGTCCCGAATTTGCCGCTGAAAAATGAATGGTGGGCAAGAGATACCGGGAATTTTCCCGTGTGCTTTTTGAGAACATAGGGGATGAATACGGTCTCTATCCGGGTGAAGTGATTGATCACAAACATCACGGGCTGGTCAGGGATGTCTTCAATCCCGTGCAGGCGTATGTCCGCGCCCGATGTTTTAAATATTCCGTCAAGGGTTATCGAAAGTGTTTTTAAAAGCAATTGAGATAGTTCCATGCCCGTGCTCCCTTTCGCTAATATTTGCTGTTGTAGTAGTCCATGATAATAGTTCTATGATCAAAAACAATATTTTCAGGAAGTGTTTCTACTGTAAACAGGCGCGCTTCGCGCGCATCATCCGCGGCCTGCGGAACACCCGTTGCCCTGGCGATAAAAACCGTGGTTATCGTGTGCTGCCGGGGGTCCCGTTGCGGATCTGAATATGAATGAAACTGGCGCACCAGCCCGACTTCAAGGGATGTTTCTTCCAGGGCTTCACGCCGGGCGGCCTGTTCAAGAGATTCGCCGTAATCGACGAACCCCCCGGGCAGCGCCCAGCCCAGAGGAGGGTTTTTCCGTGAAATCAATACAATGGAACGGGTGTTTTGCCCGCCTCTGTCCGCGTCACCCATTTCGATTATGATGTCAACGGTCGGTACCGGGTTCCTATAAGTTGTGCTCATTGCTGTCTCTTCTATTCAAATATTTGATCAGCGTGACTTCATTTCCTTTATCATTGTAACGTATGTCATCAAAGGCGCTTTTTACGATTTGGATCCCGACGCCATGAAAGGATTTTTCCATTTCATGGCTGTAAATATCCAGATCGAGGGACATGAAGGATCTCCAGTCAAAACCCTTTCCCTCATCGCGGATCGAATATATCACCTTCCTATCATCCAGTGAATAATCTATAAAGACTTTTTTCTGCTCATTCTCTGAATTAATGTTTTTTATGAGCAGTTGTTCCAGGTAATTGCCGTGTTGCGTTTTCATTTCGGTTTTGGTGTCAAAATCGATCGCAAGGTTCCCGTGTTCAACCGCATTGACCAGAATTTCCTGTAATGCAATCTGAAGAATAACAATATCATTGTGATCAAGTTTCCCTTCCAGGTTCCTTGTCAGCCGGTGGCAGAAAAGAAGCAGGAATGAGACATTGTTATCCATGACATACGAAGTTTTTTCACGGTCGAGCCATTTGTTTGTTATATAGTCGCTTCCCAGGAGCCTTCCGATCGCGAGAATCTGTTTCAGGTTTTTGTCAGCTGTAATTGGCATGAGTTTGAAATATATTGATTTATTATCGTCATACTCGGGAAGTTTGATGGGTAAAATAAATTCAGTGGCCCGCTGCCTGAATACTTCATTCATATTGTCCAGGATGATTTTTTTAAAAAGGAGGGTAGTGTCGATCCCGGTCAGATTAAAGATGTCTCTGAACGGCTTCCCGAGGGCTTTCCCGGTGTCAATATTTAAAAGCCTGCCGAACGCGGTATTGATATTGATGATTTTACCGAATTCATCAAGCAGTACGAGAAGTTCATTGATGTTTTCCGATACGAGCGTAAGAAAATCAAATTCCTCGGTGATTCTTGTTTTGTTTTTTTTATACTGGGCAGTCAGGCCGCGGGTTATAAAAAGATACGTGCTGAGCATGAGAAGGGTCATGAGAAATAATATTATAAGCGCATGAGCAAGGTAATGCCCGGTATCCAGAAAAAAATGAGTGACGAGTGATGCTCCCAGGAAAAAGACATAGAGAAGAAATGTTATGAGCGGTATTTTTTTTGTTATGAGCCGGTCTGCTTCAGTCAGTGTTTTTTTAATATCGTTGAGCATGGGTATATTGTAATACCAGGGCGGCTATTACACCATAGCCCCTGTTTCTTTTTTTGGCCGGATGATTAAAATTATTGACACCGGTTTTTTAATATGATATGTGACATAACAAGGTCACCCATATGAAACGGATTTGTTTCCTGACAGATCACTTCGATTCCTTTAAGCCATCCTGCCACGAGGGCGAATTCCATTATTATTATTATGATCAATCAACGGCACTGTCGGCAGAAACAGAGATCCCGCAGGCGGATTATTATGTAGTTGACGACTGCCGCTCTTCGTATCTCGACCGGATTCTTGGCTCATTGCATGACAGGGGGTATGTCATCTGTCTTCTGGATGATGTTGATGACACCAGGCGTAATATTCTGGTCAGGAAGGGGGTCACCGACGTAATGGCCCGGGATGAGCGGGCTGATGTTATCCCGTATATCAAAGCGCTGGAAACTGACCCTTCTTCAGTACCAGGGAAGATGCTGGTCCTTGATGATGTTGCCCTGCACCGTAAGGCCATAAGCAATATCATCGGCAGGTTCGGTTACCGCCTGCTGTTCGCAGAAGACACCGTTTCACTGATCGATCATATGCAGAAATCCAATCTCCAGTTTGTCCTGGTCAATCTGGGCATGGACCCGCGTGAACTGAATGAATTCGTAAGATCATATACAACGCGCGTTGAAATGAGAACGGTTCCCATAATTATGTATAAAGAGATGAGCGCCGGCCTGTACATTCATGAAATCATGCGCGGCCTTAACCGGCTCACGCGTTTTATCCTGAGCACTGATGAGCTGTACAGTTTCCTGGTCGACATCATGTTCAGAAAGGATATCATCCCCCTTCTCGACGGCCTGAATTATTCGGTAGATTTTAAGGGCTCGTCATATTATGCCCAGGAGCCGCTGAAGAAGATATATTATTTGAAAGAAGGCGACCTCTTCAGCACCGAGAACATTTTGCACAGGGAAAATATCGATAGAATTGAAGGCGTGCTTTCGCTTATCAACCAGTCGATTTTCAGGGTAAAAGGGCTCAGGTGGCTTCGAAGGGACTTCTCGCGGACTGATTTCACTACCTGCGGAGCGGGTGTCTGAGGTCAACATCCCCCTTGACCAGCTTATCAATGACCTGAATGGTAATTTTCTGTTTGACCCTCTCGCCGGGGTCTTCCGGGTAACAGGGCCTGCTTTCGTTGTGGCATGACAGGCAGAGTTTTTCCCTTTTCTTCAGATGGCTGTCAACAATACTGAGAACCGGATACATGCCTTTTTTTATGGCCTTCATATAGGCGCCTTCGCGGTCGAGATAGTCCACGTGGTCGCTGGCGCTGTAATAGCCGCTTCCCGGCCCGTGGCAGGCTTCGCATCCCACACCTTCATCCTTCGTTATTTCATGTTTTCCCCCGCCCGTGGTGTGGCAGGAAAGGCATTCGCGGTTTGAAGCAGGGTCGTTGGCCGAAACTTTTAAGGCGATTTCCCGGGCTTTTTCCGTGGCAAGGTCCCGCACGGCCCGGGCATGGGGGGATGACTGCCACAGCTTGTACTGGTTCCCGGTGGCTTCGCCATTGTGGCAGGCCTCGCTGCACCGGCCCGCACCGAGGAAGTTATGTCTCTCGCGCCCGGAGATAACCACTGCTGCGAAAAGCATCGCGCACATCATCACGGTTGGCCATTTCATTCCTGACATGGTTCGCAGTGTGGACCATGATCGGGCACAGGTCAAGACATTTTAAACTTGACAAGGGCCCGTTCAGCCCATACACTTATTTCTATAAACCTGACGCGGGGGGATTTTTCATAATGGCAATGACTGGCGGCCCGGTAGATAAAAAAGTCGGCGAATTTCTTGTAGAAAATTCAATTATTACCGTTGAGCAACTCAATGACGCACTGGATATGCAGAAAGACAACAAAGAACGGCTTATTGGCGAGATCCTGGTTACCCAGGGCGTTATTAGCAAGGAACAGCTGATTATGGCCATGGAGATGTATCTTCTCGTTACCGGTTTGCAGCCCGAGCATATCGATGAATGGCTTGACCAGGACGAAATTGACATGCTCCAGGAAAAGTTCAAATAGAGGTATGGCAATCTTAAAAAGAGGTTGACAAATGGTTTATATCATTTAAGACATGCCTCTATGATTGAATTTGAAGATAAAATATGCTTCGGTTGCGGCCCCGACAACGACTATGGATTAAAACTCAAGCTTGACTTTGACGACGATACCAAGACAGCTTACGGACAGTTCACAGCGCATGAATTATTGGAAGGCCCTCCCAATATTATCCATGCAGGTATAATTGCAGCCCTGCTTGACGAAACAATGATCACCGTGAATAAATACATGGAGATCGTTGGCCTGACCAGTGAGCTGACAATACGTTACCTGCAGCCTGCATTTATCAAGGAAAATCTTTATATTCGCGGCTGGTATGTAAAGAAGAGCAAAAGAGTGATTGAAAACCGCGCTGAAATCGAAAACGAGATGGGTAAAATCGTTGCGCGGGCCAAGGGAAAGTATATTGAAGTTGACGATATTCCCCAGCCTGAATAATTAATCATAGAAATTACATGCCGAAGTGGTGGAAGTGGTAGACGCAGCGGACTCAAAATCCGCCGGGGGCAACCCCATGAGGGTTCAAGTCCCTCCTTCGGCACATTGATTTTTTTGCTTTTCAGTCATTTCAGGCGGCAAATCATAACATCCAGCCATACGGCGTTCCCCTTATCGGGTCTCTGTTCATTTTCCACATAACTATTGTATACGGAAGCTTTATTCTGCCGTCACCGGCTTTACCCGGCAGGCAGGTAATCGGCTGTCTGGCAGGCCCCCCAACCCCCCCAATCGGGGGGCTTTAAGAGAAGAAAGAGGCTTTAATTTCAGCGGATGGACCGGCGCGCGAAATTTAAAATAAAAGCCCTGCATCCGGGGCTTTTATTTTAAATAGTTACACATTCGGGGTCAGGTAAGATCGTCTTTCGTGGGGTGTCCCGACTGGTCGGGACGGGGACGCAACGTCAGCCCTGCATGAATCCCACATCCCATTGTGTCCCGAGCAACGGGTTTTGGCAGAGGATTGTGCTGTGTATCCAGGTCTGCAAGAACAGGGCCTGCAGATTGTAAAATTGTCTTTACATTTTAAATTACATCACATAAAAAATTATTGATGAAAATCAGGGATATTATCAGACTGATAGAGGCTGACGGATGGTATCTGATAGTCACGAAAGGAAGCCACAGGCAGTACAAACATCCAGTGAAATCCGGTCGTGTTACAATTGCCGGGAAGCCATCTGACGATATAGCGCCGGGAACTGAAAACAGCATATTGAAACAGGCGCAACTTTCCAAGAAATGAGCAGGAGAACAATCAATGCAAAAATTTCTGATCGTCATTGAGAAAACTGAAAACAATTATTCGGCATATTCTCCTGATCTTCCCGGTTGTATCGCGACCGGGCAAACGGTTCAGGAGACCGAGAAAAACATGTATGAGGCCATTGAACTGCATCTTGCCGGAATGAAAGAAGACAACATCGCCATCCCATCATCAACGGCGATCGCAGAATACCTTGTTGTTCAATAAGCCCCCGGCCTGCGGCCACTCCGGCGAGGGTTTGAAAAATTTGCACGTCTGAATAGTCACGCTAATCAGGGTAGAACATACCTATAACATGAATAGAAGGTGAAGATAAGTTGATCGGGATATAAAAAAGCCCTGTATCCGGGGCTTTTTTTGTTAATAGTTACACATTCGGGGTCAGGTAAGATCGTCTTTCGCGGGGTGTCCCGACCGGTCGGGACGGGGTCGCAGTGTCGGCCCTGCATGAATCCCCCATCTCGTGGTGTCCCGTGCAACGGGTTCTGGCGGCGGAGATTATTAAAGATTTAATATTCGGCGTTATGTGATGCCTTGATGCTGATTCTTCTTTATGAAAGTGTTGTGAATCTCATTGGATTAAAATACCGTTGTTCTCTACCTCTTCAGAGAATCCGGAATCATCCTTCCCGGTTATAAATAGATGCGGCTCGATTCGCACATCTATCTGTCTTCTTATTTTGTAGAGGCTTTTTAACACTGACAGGTAGTCACCGTTAAGCTCTTGGACAAATATACCAATATCGATATCACTCTCTTCTCTCGCAAATCCGAGGGCATGAGAGCCGAAGAGATAAGCCTTCTGGTAAGGAAGTATTTTAGAAATTTCATTCAGATAATCCCTGGCTTTTTTTATAGCTGTTCCTTTATCCATTTCTGAAACTCCATGGTTTTATCAATAAGGTATTTTGAATATGGATGATCGAGTTTTTTTATGAGTGCGTCTTTATACGATGGGTAGCGTGTCTCGATATTGAGCGGTTCCAGCTCATCGATAAAGTCCAGAAATTCCGGAGAAAAATCATTCATAATCCCGGTTTCTTTTGCCAGATAGGAGAGGTTATGGGTTTTGGGAGGGAGGGTTTTTTTCCTGAATTGCCAGTATGCCTTCAATATTTTTTCAATTACCTGGTGACACATGAAAGCAACATAGAGGTACCTTTCTGTCTCAAGCATTGACTGGGCTGTCTTTATATCATAATCAGATAGATCGACCCAGTATGAAACCTTTTCATCCATTTATAAATAGTGATCAGGGTTTTCCTATATGTCAAGAGTATTATGAATAAGGTAAATGCTTTTTTGTCAAGAGCCACCCATTCGGGGCCAGGTAAGATCGTCTTTCGCGGGGTGTCCCGACCGGTCGGGACGGGGTCGCAGTGTCAGCCCTGCATGAATCCCCCAGCTCATGGTGTCCCGTGCAACGGGTTTTGGCGGCGGAATTTTCTAAGTATCAAGTATCTAAACACATTTTTTAATATTAAAAAAGGACTATCAATAAAAGACAGCCCTTTTTTATTTCCGATTTAATAAATATTGCTATTCACATATATATAAACTTTTGGTGCCTACTGATACTGTATCATTTACAGGATGCGGAATAGCTGCAAATCTGCTAAAGTTTGAAGAGGTGCTGAGTGAAGATAAATACACATCTGTATCAACAGGCTGCTGTATCCAAGTGGTACCGCTATCAAGAGAGGTAAAAAGATTGCATTCTGAAAGAACGCTTCCTGAAACTGAAACAAGTTTTGTTCCATCAGCTGAAATAACAATTGATGCCCAACTTCTTGAATTAGTTCCTGGACAAAGATTCCAGCTTATACCACTGTTATTTGAAATGTAAATTCCAGTTGTACAAGATGCAGCGAGTTTTGACCCATCAGCTGATGAGACTATTTGAACCCAAGTTCTTAATGGGTTATCTCGTAGAACCCAAGTGACACCACTATTGAAAGAAGTGTAAATACCTTCTCCACTAGAGATAACAGCAAGTATTGTACCATCTGCAGATGAAGTTATTGACTTCCAATTTTTATAGCCTGATGTTCTTACTGTCCAAGTGTATCCACTATCATCAGATGTTAAAATGCATCCGTAATCAGCAACTGCAGCGAGTTTTGTGCCATCTGCGGATGATGTAATTGAAGTCCAGTTTCTTCTTGCGGAATTTGTTTGTTGTGTCCATGTTGCTCCACCGTCATCTGATGTGTATATATAGCCATAATATGGGTCTGAATCACCTTTATCACAGGCAGCGAGTTTCATGCCATTAGCTGATATTGTAATCGCTGTCCAGTAACGTTTTCCTGCGTTTTGCTGTTCAAACCAAGTCAACCCTCCATCATCAGATGTATAAATATATCCGCCATCGTAATATCCTCCTTTATCACAGGCGGCAAGTTTTGTACCATCAGCAGACATTACAATAGAAGAAAAATTGTGATGACCAAAATTTGTTTGTTCTTCCCATGTTGCGCCACTATCTGTTGAAGTGTGTATATAAAGACCTGATCCGCCAGCTGCAAGCATTGTACCGTCACTTGAAGAAACTATTGAATGCCAATATTCACTGGTATTTGTGCGCTGTTTCCAGGTTGCCCCTCCATCATCAGACGTATAAATATATGATCCATTTCTTGCAATAGCAAGTTGTGTCCCATCTGACGAGCATGTAATAGCATCAGCACCAATAACTGAATCAGTGCGCCTTGTCCAAGTTGCTCCACTGTCAGTTGACGTATAAACGTAATCAGTTTCAGAACAGGCAGCCAATACTGTTCCATCATCTGAACAGGTAACTCCATTCCACCCCCAATTCCCAGGGTTCAAGCCAGCCGGCCAGGTAGCACCACCATCAGTGGAGACATACAGACTTCCCGGATACCCGGGATCGCCCTCATCCCCTGCAATAACAGTTGCCCCATCAGAGGAACAATCAATTGAAGTCCAGTAATGACTTCCTGCGTGGCTGACAGCAGTCCAGGTTTCTCCACTGTCCGTTGATTTAAAAATATACCCATTATAGACTGCTGCATATAATATTGTACCATCAGCAGATGAAGTTATTGCTCTCCAGTCGTGGGTAAAAGAATTAGTTTGTTCAGTCCAGGTCACACCGCTGTCATCTGATGTATAGATATATCCATTTAGTGAAACCACTGCAGCAAGTTTTGTGCCATCAGCAGATGAAGTTATTGCTCTCCAGCCGCGTCTCCCTGAACCTACTTGTTCAATCCAGGTTACCCCACTGTCATTTGAAGTATAGATATAACCAGGACTATAAGTCCCATATGGAGTTACTGCAGCAAGTTTTGTGCCGTCAGAGGATGAGGCAATCGAATAAACTCCAGATTTATTGCATGTCCCCGGTACTGTTATTTCAGTCCATCCGGTAAAATTTAATTCTTTGACAGTTATAGAAATAGTTGTTGTTGTTGATCCTACCGAATTTGTTGCGTTTATAGTATAATCTGTTGCAGTCTGCAGGGTGTCAGGTGTACCTGAAATGACCCCTGTTGTTGTATTTAATACTAATCCGCTTGGTAGAGCTGGGGAAACAGACCATGAAGCTACTGTTCCGGTAACTGATGGAGTATTGTTTTTAATAACTTCATCAATTATATAGCATACTATCTGTGAGGAATAGGATAAATCACTGGGTGGCACGAGGTCAATTTCGATAGATATCTCTGTTGTAGTTGAACCACCGGAATTCGATGCTGTTATTGTATAATCTGTTGCCGGTTGTCCAAGTTCAGGTGTGCCTGATATGACACCGGTCGTTGTATTAAGGATTAAACCAGCTGATAAATCAGGACTTATAGACCATGTTGTCACGGTACCGGTTACCGTAGGTATGTTGTTTGTAATTACTTCATATTGAGTATACACCGCAACTTCATTTGTGTATGATAAATCTGTTGGCGCTGCAAGGTTTACTGTAATTGATATTGTTGCTGTGGTTGACCCCGAAGAATTACTTGCTGTTATTGTATAACTGGTAGCAGATTGTTCAGTGTCAGGAGTGCCTGAGATGACACCTGTGGTCGTATTAAGAGTTAAGCCACTGGGCAATTCTGGATCCACTGACCATGAGGTCACAGTACCAGTAACAGTTGGAGTATTGTTAGTAATTACTTCATCAAGAGTATAAACTGCAGATGCTGTTGAATATGACAATGCAGTTGGTGCTGTTATATTTACAGTAATAGATATTGTTGCTGTGGTTGAACCATAGTCATTACCTGCAGTTATGGTGTAATTTGTAGCAGATTGCACAGTGTCAGGAGTGCCTGAAATAACACCTGTTGATGTATTTAAGGTCAATCCATTCGGTAATTCTGGATCCACTGACCATGAGGTCACTGTCCCTGTTACAGTAGGGGTATTGTCAGTTATTTCTTCATTTTGTGTATATACAGCAGAAGTAGTAGAATATGATAATGCACTTGGAGGATCCATGTTAACAGTAATTGAAATCATTGCTGTTGTTGATCCATAATCGTTACCAGCGGTTATGGTATAATTTGTTGCTGACTGTAATGTGTCCGGTGTCCCTGAAATAACACCTGTTGATGTATTTAATGTCAGTCCACTGGGCAATTCTGGATCCACTGACCATGAGGTCACAGTCCCTGTTATAGTAGGGGTGTTTGGTAAAATTTCTTCATCAATTGTATAAACAGCAGATGTTATTGAATACGTCAAAGCTGTTGGAGGATTCATATTGACAGTGATAGATATGTTTGCGGAGGTTGATCCTGAAGAATTACTTGCTGTTATTGTATAACTGGTAGCGGATTGAACAGTGTCAGGAATGCCTGAAATGACCCCTGTTGATGTATTTAAGGTCAACCCACTGGGTAATGCAGGTTCAACAGACCAAGAGTTGACTGATCCTGTAACTGTAGGGATATTTGGTGTAATTGCAACATCAATTGTATATACAACTGATGTGATTGAATAAGATAATGATGAAGGCGGTTTTAATGATGGTTCATTGCTATCCGATCCTGAATCACAAGAAAAAAATGAAATATTTAAGCATAAGATAGTAACAAAAAATAATAAAAAATTTTTTTTCATTTTTTAATCCTTTTTTTATTTGTTTTGATGTTATATTTTTGCAGAAAATTATTATTTTGTAGTATAATAGATTGCAATATACATTCGTTTATTTTAACTATCAGCAAAAAATTTAGATTCTTTTTAAATTCCAATATGCATTAATCAAGTGTTTTTTTTGTGTGAAAATAATTATTTTGGTGTTTATTAAGTTTTCCAATAAACAATGCTGGAATTATTATTCAAGTCTTTTTAGTTACATTATAAATTAACTATTTACAATCACTATCCCGATCCCCACATTGGTAATCATTTCAAATACGACAGTATATTCAACTATACAGTCTACAATTTATCATTGTATTCCGTGCAACGGGTTTTGGCGGCGGAATTTTCTGGATGTCCAGAGGCCGTATCCGGGATACAGCCTCTGGCGTACAAAGAGGGGCTGAGAAGCATTGATAAGGGTATGGATGTATCCATGTGGCCCTTCTTCATTTTCTCGGATATTTTGAATTATAGGGAAGGATTTTCGCTGCGCAACAGAGTCACCGCATTTACTACAGCATTGATTGCCCTGTCGATTTCTTGACCGGTAGTCATGCGGCCCACTGAAAAGCGCAACGTTCCTTTAGACCATTCGAGTGGAACCCGCATTGCCTCAAGTACATGGGAGACAGCAACGGTTTCAGCATGGCAGGCTGCCCCTGCCGAAGCAGCAACTTCGAGTCCTATTTCTTCCAGAAGACGATTTGCTTCAAGTCCCATGAATGACAGGCTGAGCGTGTTGGGCAGTCGATTTTCGGGATGGCCGTTGAGCCGAATTCCGGGAACCTTTTCGGCAATACCCCTGTGAAGCCGGTCGCGCATTTCCTTCATGCGGGTCATGGCAGTTCCCATGTCCCGGGCTGCAATCTCGCATGCTTTTCCCAGGCCCACGATTCCCGGCACGTTCTCCGTGCCCGCCCTCCATTCTTTTTCCTGGCCGGCACCGTGGCAGAATTTTTCCGGCGCAATGCCTTTTCGTACGTACAGTGCGCCGGTGCCCTTGGGCGCGTAAATTTTGTGACCGGCAATGGAAAGCATATCCACGCCAAGGACCTGCACGTCAACAGGGATTTTACCCGGCGACTGGGCCGCGTCACTGTGCATGACAATGCCGTGTTCTCTGGCAAGTCCGGCAACAGCTTTTACGGGCTGTACCGTGCCTACTTCGTTATTTGCATGCATTACCGTGATCAGGATAGTGTCAGGCCGCAGGGCCTGCTTAACCCTTTCCGGGTCGAGCATCCCCATATCATCAACGGGGACAAGCGTTGTTTCAAATCCTTTACCTTTCAGATAACGGCATACCTCCAGCACTGCCGGGTGTTCAAAGGCACTGGTGATTATGTGCCGTCCCTTGTGCCGCAATGCGCGGGCAATACCCTTGATGGCGTGATTATTTGATTCTGTGCCCCCTGACGTGAAAAAGATCTCTTCCGGGAGACAGCCAAGCAGTTTTGCCACCTGCCTGCGCGCCTTCTCCACGGCCTGCTTCGGTTTGATGCCGTACCAGTGCGAACTGGAGGGATTGCCGAACTCCTCTTCCAGAAAGGGGCGCATGGCTGCGATTACCTCGGGATCAAGCGGTGTGGTGCCATTGTAATCGAGATAGACGGGCAGTGTCATAAGGCCTCCGCGGAATAGAGTATATTTTTTTGTATGGATTTTCCGGCTGATTTTACACGAGCCTTGCTTTTCCGGAATAATCTGTCAATACAATATGTCAGTTGTTATCGGTAACAGATTCAAGTAAGACATGCCATGTCCTGTCAGCCTGTTCCTGACCGTGGAATTTCCTGGATATCAAATATTCAATGCGTTAGGAATTAATGAGTCTGTTTGTTCATGCCGAAAATTATAAAGTATTGATAATATTCCATCCCTGATAGCGTTGAGAAACGCACATCATTAATTTGCAATGAAAAAATTGTTATTAACAATAATAATCGTATGTGTATCCATAATAAAGACTGATTCTCATCCTCACGTCTTCATTGATTATTCATCAACCTTTATTTTTAATCATGACCAGTTTGAGGGAATACAGGTTGTATGGATTTTCGATGAATTTTTTAGCAGTTCTATGATACATGATTACGATAAAAATAATAACAGTGTCCTCGAGAATGATGAAGTAAAAAAGATTGAAGATGAGGCCTTTTCAAATCTTAAAAATTATAACTACTTCTGTAATCTTACTATTGGCAAATGTCCATTTGAAGTAAAGCAGGTCAGATTTTTTACAGCATCTCTGTTAAGGAGGACAAGGGTTGTTTATTCATTTTTTGTTCCTGTTCAGAAGAAGATCAGGCGGGAAGAAAAAATTTTATTCGCAATATATGACAGGACATATTTTTGTTCCATATCAATTAATAAAGACGGGGGACTTGCGGTAAAGGGTATTCACCCGGCAAATTACTGCATTAAAGTTAGGGATAACACTGAAAAAAGTTATTATGACGGCTCTATTATTCCCGAAGAAATCCTGTTAAAAAAATGGTGAACGAATATGACAAAGTGTAGTGCTATAATAATTTTTACTTTTATACTTATTTTATCTTCATTGGTTCCGCTAGCTGCTTCAAATCCCCTCTTTAAAACTGGCAAGCAGTCCCATTTCATAAATAAAGAAAAGACAGATGCAGATTTGTATCCTCCATATATTGGAGGCTTTCTTCATTTCATTAACATCAAGCAAAAAGAAATAAACGCTTCATTAGCCTTATCTATTAAAAAAATTGAACAGGGCTCACACGCTGAGATTATGCTTTTTGTCTTTTTTTCTTTTCTGTATGGAATCATTCATTCATTGGGCCCGGGACATGGTAAAAGTCTTATATCTTCATATTTCCTCACGGAGGAAGCTCGAATCAGGAAGGCCCTCGTTGCCGGTCCCATGATCGCGCTGCTTCATGGCATGTCTGCTGTTGTTGTTGTCGGGGCACTTTACTGTATTTTTAAAGGGAGCCTTCTGGTGAATTTTTAAAAGATGACCCGCCTGGTAAAAAGCGCCAGTTTTATAATTATTATTTTTATAGGTATTTATCTTTTTATTAAAACCATTGTTGATTTTTATCAATGGAAAAAAATGGACAATAACTGTATTAATGCCAAACAGGTTAACCGGGATAACACGAAAACTTTTTTCGGAATCGTTCTTTCCGCTGGTATCGTTCCCTGCCCGGGAGCTGCCATGATTCTGCTTTTTTCTATGAACATGAATATTTTTTATATCGGGATTGTATCGGTTTTTTCCATGTCCCTGGGAATGGCTTTGACTATTTCATGCGCAGGAATTATCACCATAGTGACAAAAAAATATTCAATTAAACACATAACTGATAAGGAAGATACGAAAAACATGATAAGATATTCTACCGCCCTTCTCAGCAGTGTCATGATTCTTGTTATCGGCATTATGCTTTTTCTGGGAAATCTTTCCTGAGATATTACTTTGGCAGCATAAAGTTATATTGTAAATATACAAAAGCCTTTCCTTTCCGGAATAATCTGTCAATACAATATGTCAGTTGTTATCGGTAACATCGGTCATCCTGCGATTTGTAAAATAAAAAATAGTTTTTACCGCTGTCCTCCCTCAAATCAGGCTCCCTCCGGCAGAAAAAGCGCTGGACAGGGTCTTGAAACTTCATAAATTCAGAAAGGGGGCGGACCAGGATGAAAACAACGGCGATACTATCTGCAGCCAGAATAGTGGACGGGATCGGAAGTACTGATCAGGTAAATCGGTGCCGTGATATAATCGTGAAGAAGGGTTTAAGATGTGAAACCCTGATAGTCGATCCGCTCAGTGCCGGATGGCACACTCCGCTGGAAACCAATCATTTCAGGAGCGGCTGTTCGCCGATATCCGCGCTCCATGCCGCCAACCGGCTGATATCGGAAAGCAGGTCCGATGCGGTCCTGATAAGCGGTACGGATCACCTGAAGAGCGGTTATACGCGCGAGGAGAGAAACGGTTTCATGAATATCTATCCTGGCGACTTTTCCATCCCCGAAGGGTATACCCGGCTTGCGCGCATATTCATGGGATATAACAGCATCAGCGAAGAGATGTTCCGGAGCCTCTCGGAAAAACTTTTCGCCAACTATCTCCGTACTTGTGAAAAATTCGGGACCAGGCCTGCGGCATCAGGGAAATGGAAAGAACCCATGACAGACCTCTTTCTGATATGTGACTGCGCAAATCCCGTGGTGGATTTTGACGGGATGCTTCTTGTGGGAAATGCAGAATGCGTGAAGATCCTCGGGATGGATGAGCCGGTTTATGTATCGGGTACAGGCCTTGGGGAAACGGAGGGTGACGGAAAGCCGTTCCTTGATTCAATCGCCCGGTTTGAACACCTCAGGTCAGCATATAATGCGGCCTGTTCTGAATCAGGCATCGATTTCAGGACCCTTTTTCTTAACCGGAATGCCATACTCGAAGTCTATACCTGCTACCCGGTAATACCCATGGCATTTCTGCTTACTACAGGAATCGCCGGTTCGATACCCGGGCTGATGTCGCTTCTGGATACACATGAAGTTACGGTCACCGGCGGCATGAACCTCGCAAGGGCCCCCTGGGACAATCCCGCGCTCAACGCGCTCATCGCGGCTTATGATCGTATTAAGACAGGACCGATACGCACCGCGTGTATACACGGGAATGGCGGTCTGGGATACAAACAGGGCGTTGCAATAATCAGCAGATAGGCGGCTCTTTCCCCGGTATTTATGCGCTCCGGGAATCTGTTTCCTCACGGGTGGCGGCCCGGGGGGGCACAATGCGTTTTATGAGAACCTGCTGCCGCTCATAAAAAATTTAAAAAAGCCTTGCCTTCTCAGGGCTTTTTTATCGATATATGTTTTTTCGGGTTCCTGGCTTCACTGTGGGCACGCACTTTTATTTTAAAGGTGAGATATAAAAACAAAGCCCCTTACTGGGTCAGGGGCTTTTGTATTCAGTGATAAAGAACAGAGCCTGGTTGCGGGCTGGTAGTGGTGTTTTGGTTTTGGGCTTTTGGCGGGGACTCTGTCCTGTTATGTGCCGGTTTGGCTTTTTTCCATTCCTGTTATAATTCTAATTGAAATGACGCGATTCTTTCTTCAACAATGGTACCTCTGAATGTGTTCATAAGGGCTGCGGTGAAATTTTCGTATTTATGATTACTCTGAGTAACAGGAACACGTTTTTTTCTTTTAACAAAATATGGACCTCTTGCCTTTTCCGGGATGTCCGAATAAAAAAGTAATGGTGTTGATGTATCATTTGTTTTCATAGTACTCCTAATTTAATGACTGAATTTACAGGGAGCATAACGAATAACCGCAGAAACGGCAATAAAAGCAGCCTGATTCAGGAATGAGCCGGTTTCCGCATTCGGGACATGTTTTAAATAGTGTTTTCATAATGTTCTCCTTGTATTCAACAAATGTATACTATATAAATGTATAGTAAAATGCAAGTAATTTTTTAATTTTTTAAAAAAAAAATTAATTATTTGAAACGAGATGATTATTTTAAATAAAGTGTTTTCGCCTGCGGGTGATTCCAATTAGTAAAGAGGTTAAATAACAATGACGAAACCTGCATTTGATCAGCAAAAAAATATAGATGATATTCTTAATATGGATGTCGAAGAGGCCCAGCAGAATCCCGAAAGTTCCGGTGACAGCGAAGGAGTGAGGACCCAAGGGAGCGGCTTCAATTTCGATATCAAGCCTGAGGAACTCGAAGAGTATCTTAATCAGTATGTCGTGAACCAGGAAGCGACCATAGAAGTGATCGCCACGAAAGTCTGCACTCATTTTAACCGCATGAAACTTGAAGGGGCTATCAAGGAAGAAGATAGGATCGTCGGCAATATTAAAAGCAACATGCTTCTCATCGGCCCGACCGGTGTGGGCAAGACGTTTATTGTCAAGCTGATAGCGAAAAAGATCGGGGTTCCTTTCGTTAAGGCGGACGCGACCAAGTTCAGCGAAACCGGTTATGTCGGCGGTGACGTCGAAGACCTGGTGCGCGAGCTGGTACATGAGGCAGAGGGGGATGTCTCAAAAGCCGAATACGGGATCATTTACCTTGATGAAATTGACAAGATAGCTTCATCCGGCGCCATGTACGGGCCCGATGTATCACGCACGGGAGTGCAGCGGAACCTGCTCAAGCTGATGGAAGAGGCGGATGTTGATTTAAAAACGCCCCATGACCTCGCCTCCCAGGTCGAGGCCGCGATGGAGGCCCAGCGCACGGGAAAGGTAACCAGGAGAAAAATCAGCACCAGGAACATTCTTTTTATCGTGTCAGGCGCGTTTAACGGCCTTGACGAGATAATCAACAAGAGGCTTAATCGCCAGTCTATCGGTTTTAACAAGGACAGGGTCGGCACAAAGGGCAAGCAGGACCTTTTAAAACTGGTGCGCACCGAAGATCTTATCGAATACGGCTTCGAATCCGAGTTTGTCGGAAGGCTGCCGGTGTATGTGGTGCTCAATGAACTTGATGAGGACGGGCTTTTCAAGATTCTGACCAACAAACACAGCACCGTGGTCCTTGGAAAGAAAATGGATTTCAAATCATACGGGATAGAGCTCACGTTTACGGATGACGCTCTGCGCATCCTTTCGTCGCGCGCGCATCAGGAAAAAACCGGCGCGCGGGGCCTGCTCAGCGTTTTTGAAAAGACGCTTATCAAGTTTGAAAAAACCCTTCCTTCCACAAAAATAACATCACTTGACGTGACCGGGGAACTCGTGCAGGATCCCGAAAAGATTCTGCACCGGATGCTGATCAATGACAGTATCGGCCAGTTCCAGAAGGAGTTTCTGATCGAACACGGGGTCTATCTTGAATTCAATGAAGAGGCCGTGCGTTTGATTGATGAAAGAACAGGCAATAATCCCCGTGCCGCACGGGACCTGTGCGAAAAGCTTTTTCATGATTATTTTCATGGCCTTCGACTGATGAAACTCGAGCACCTGACCATTACCAGGGGCGCAGTGGAAGACCCGGAAGGTTTTATCAACGGCTATATCAAGGAACATTATCATTCCAATTGAACACGACAACCCTGATTTAATCTTGACGGGGATTGCCGGGCCGTTATATACTAACCGGCAGTATCCCTGAGAGAAGAGTTATGGAACAATCGCAGATACTTTGGGCTTTTTCATTGACGATTTTCGCGGGCCTGTGCACCGGAATCGGCAGTGCCATTGCCTTTTTCGCGAAAAAAACCAACACCGCGTTTCTGTCTGTAGCCCTGGGCTTTTCCGCAGGCGTAATGATCTATGTTTCAATGATCGAAATTTTTTTCAAGGCAAAAGAATCGCTTGTTTCGGTGTATGGAGACAAAAACGGCCTGATGATCACGGTCCTGTCTTTTTTTGGGGGGATGTTCCTGATCACCATAATAGACAAACTCGTTCCTGATTTTGAAAATCCCCATGAGCCTCACCGAATTGAAGAGCTCTGCGGCGATTCATGCTCTGAAACCCAGCTCAAATTAATGCGGATGGGCCTCTTCTCCGCGGTTGCCATCGCGATCCATAATTTTCCTGAAGGCCTTGCCACGTTCACTGCCGCGCTTAAAGACCCGGCGATCGGCATTTCGATCGCGGTGGCGATTGCCATCCATAATATTCCTGAAGGGATCGCTGTTTCCGTGCCGGTTTATTATGCGACCGGGAGCAGAAAAAAGGCGTTCTGGTACTCATTCCTTTCGGGCCTTTCCGAGCCGGCCGGGGCGCTTATCGGTTTTTTGATACTGTTTCGTTTTTTCAACGACACCATTTTCGGCATCCTTTTTGCCGGGGTCGCGGGAATCATGGTTTTCATCTCCCTGGATGAACTTCTTCCTGCCGCGCGTGAATACGGCGAGCACCACCTGTCAATTTACGGCCTGGTGAGCGGGATGATCGTCATGGCAGTGAGCCTGATTCTTTTTCTGTAGAAGACATCCCCCCCCATATAGCTTAATCAGGATAAGCTTTCCCTGACACACCGGGCTAAAGCCTTTACGCTTAACAGGCCGAAAAAAATAATAAGCATGCAAATAGTGCGCTTAAGATCGGCCTGCCATGCTTATCTTTATGAAAAGATACCAGTTATTCGGGAAGAGTCATGAAATTTACAAACCTGTTATTGCTTTTTACGCTCATTATTGTCTCCGGCACTGCTTACACCAAATCAACGGTCCCGGAAAAAACGCCTGAAGAAAAAGATTCCTATCATTATATCTATAACAAGGAACTGAGAATATATCATCCGGTGAATTACACGCCCGCACCGCCTGAGAAGAAGGTTTTTCTGCTCGGGGATGTTGATCTGTACCTGTATGCCCAGGATTTTTCACAGGGCCGCGCGGTTTATGCGGAGATTTTCAACAGCGGGAAGGCCGCGGAGAGAGTGGTTATCGAGAAGCTGAGTTTTGATGGCGTGGATGTCCCGGTCACCGAACGCGAGTGGGGATACCGCGCGGTTTTCGCCATCCCCCCGGAGATTGTCCCGGGAAGCAAAGAGCTTGTGGTGCAGTATCTGGCGGGAAGCCGGGAGGTGAAGGCCGCAACCCAGGTTCAAATCAAATCATATAAGTTCCCCTTCTCGCGCTACCCCATGGATCTTGGCAAATATTCCGATGTGGATTACCAGGAAAAACCGGAGATTCAGGAATTCATCCGGCAGTGCACTGAAAAGAAGAGAAAGGCCTTTGATTCATCCGAGGCGGACCTTCTGGATGAATCATTTGCCCATCCCCGTGATCTTCATTACGTGACTTCTGATTTCTGGGCCAAGAGAACCATCGCGCTGTTTAAATGGAAGAACGGCAAAAAAATAAAGCTGAAAAACAGGGTCAAAGTTCACCGGGGACTTGATCTCAGGGGCAAGAAAGGGAAACCCGTTTATTCAATGGCAAACGGGAGGGTCGCTCTTGCCGACACTCTGTATTATGAAGGGAATATGGTCATCATTGACCATGGGAACCGGGTCTTTTCGTATTACATGCACCTTGACCGCATGAAGGTCCGTGAGGGAAAGAAAGTCAAAGCCGGGCAGCTCATCGGCTATGTCGGAGAAACCGGTATTTCAACAGCGCCCCATCTCCATGTTTCTTTCATGATCAGGGGCGAGCAGGTGGACCCGCTGAGCGTGCTTTCGCTTCCGCTGCGATAACTATTTTTTGCACGTGTTTATTCCCAGGGGAACATACAACGGGCAATATCCGAGAGCGCTGGTAATCATTAAGATTAAAGCCACGATTCCCAGTATCAGGGCGGCTGTGCCCGTAATAAGTCCGGTGAAGTAGAGAACGGCCACAACCAGCGCAAGCACCGCCCGAATGATGCGGTCAATAAGTCCCATGTTTCTGGTCATATAATCCTCCTCACGGTGTTATTCACAGAGTTTACTCTTGCGGATGATCATGAAGATAGTACGAATTCCGGTTCCGGTCAAATTATTGGATTATGGGCACCTTTAAAAATCAGGTTTTTCAACCCCCTCTTTTGTTCTCCCCCTGATAGGGGGAGTTAGTGGGGGTTATAAAACCTGATTTATCCAATGGTTGTGCCTGCTGAACAGGATGTTAGAATGGCAAGTTGTTTTAAGCCATCGGTGGCTCAACTTGCAGGCTTGCCTCCTGCAAGCTCTCGAAACCGCACAGGATCTGCTAAAAGGTTTCGACCACAAGGGAACATCTGCTGATCACGATGATCGAATGCAGAGCCAGCTCGGGATGAGCTAAAAAGGCTCTGCCAAAATGTAATTTATAGAGGTTCCCTTATAATCACCAGTGTGCCGGAAAGCCGGTTGCCGGAAAAATAAAAACGCCGGTTGGGAGGGACCGGCGTTTCGAATGATACTGCAATGTTGGCTCAGATCTATTGAAGCAGTTGTAACACTGTTTGCGACTTGGTATTGGCCTGGGCGAGCATTGATGTTGCTGCCTGGGTCAAAATCTGGTAACGTACGAATGATGACATCTGCTCTGCCATGTCGGTGTCTCTGATACGGCTTTCGGATGCCTGCACGTTTTCATAAGCGTTCATGAGGCCTTTGGCCGCATGTTCAAGCCTGTTGTAATACGCCCCGAGGTCTGCCCGCTGTTTTGATATAATTCTCAGCGCTTCGTCTGCGAGGCCGATAACGGAGTTGGCCTTGCCGGGAGTTGAGATCGAAATAAACGTCAGTACGGTCGGGTTGCGAAGCCCCAGGGCCGCTGTTGACATGGTTTCGATGAAAACCCTTTCCCTCTGGTGCATGTTCGGCCCCATATGGAACCACATGGACGCTGTGGGGTGAAGGCGGGCAAAAGACCCGGTGAGGAGTTTCATCTTGTTGAATTCGGCCTGTGAGGCGATACGGTCGACTTCGTCCACGAGCTCGGAAACTTCAACCTGGATCAGCTGCCTGTCTTCAGGGGTGTAAATGCCATTGGCCGCCTGAACCGCAAGGACCCTGATCCTCTGGATTATTTCATGGACTTCGTTGAGATATCCTTCGGCTGTTTGAATCATTGACATGCCGTCTTCTGTATTGCGTTCAGCCTGACGCAGGCCCTGGATCTGGGAGCGCATCTTTTCGGAAACGGCCAGTCCTGACGCATCATCCCCGGCTTTATTGATTCTCATTCCGGATGACAGCTTTTCTACATCCTTGGTGATGCTCCAGTCATGAAATTTTAATGTTCTGTGCGAGAATATCGCGGCAATGTTGTGGTTTATTATCATGCTTTTCCTCCTTGAAAATTATGGCCATCGTCCTTGATAGCACACTTTTATACTTCTTTGAATTTCATTCAAAAAGTCGTCAAAATATTAATTTCCCGTAAGAATTGTTTTTAGTTGTTATTGTCGATTATAATAAAATACGTATTAAATTCTCGTTTTTTTGGAGATATTCTATTGTTTTTAAAAAAAAATATTTTTTAAATAAAATTTTGAATATTATTTTCTGTTTGATCTGTCAGATGATTGGATTCTTAACCTTGCCGGTTAGATTTTTTTGTAAAAGCGCAATTTATTGTTGAAATAATTGCAAGTTTGCTTTTCAGGTTATTTTTTGCACATTATTGGTCCTATGAAAAAATATAAACCCAAACAATCTCGTCTCTTTCACCTGGATGCCAAGTATCCCAAGCCCGGGAAAAGGCCTTTCTCACTGGAACGAAAAAATTATTTTGCTCCCCTTGCCGGTTTCCTGAGAAGATTAATGCAGCGGATACCTCTGTATCGGCTCAGGGGGGGGATGCTTGATGGGATACTGCGCAGGGCCGGTGAAGTGTTCAGGAAACTGGCCCCGCGGAAAAAATATTCGAGCAGATCGCTGCCGCTGCCCGACCTGGGCAGGGTCAGGGATGTTTCTCTTGATTCAGTTATAAGCTTTGGATGGCGATACCGCGTTGCTTTTGCGGGCATACTCGCCGGGATTGTTATCGCGTTTACCGCCATCCTGATTCATGATTTTTTCCGGGTGCAGTCTCTGGCCAAGTTCAAGCCGAATATAACCACCAAGATCTATGATAAAAACGGGCTGCTCGTTTCTGAGCTCTTCAGGCAGAAGCGCGAAGTGGTTCCGTATACCAAGATTCCTCAAAATGTTAAAGACGCCTTTGTTTCTATTGAGGACCGGGAGTTCTATGAACACAACGGCATAAACATCAAGGGTATTGTCAGGGCCTTTTTTGTAAATCTTTATTCCGGAAGGATCAGGCAGGGAGGGAGTACCATTACCCAGCAGCTTTCAAAAATACTGCTTACTTCCGGCAAGCGCAATATTTACCGTAAAATTAAAGAGGCCTTTATTTCAATCATGATGGAGCTGTCCTTTTCAAAGGAACAGATCCTGAACCTCTATCTGAACCAGATATTTCTCGGGCAGGGGACCTACGGCGTTGAATCAGCTTCCCAGATTTATTTTGACAAGCATGTCTGGGAGCTTGACCTTGCGGAGTCTTCTCTGCTGGCGACCCTGCCTTCGGCGCCGAACCTTCTGTCGCCCATACGGTACCCGAAGCGTTCAATGCAGCGCCACAAGATCGTGCTCGCGAAGATGGTTGAAGCGGGCTATATAACGGTCGAGGAAGCCGAAAAGGCTTATCTCGATTTCTGGCCCGATTATCTTGACTTCATCAGCAATGTTTCCCCCACAAGGAATGCCTGGAGCAACAAGGTTGATGAGGCGCCGTGGTTTACTGAATATATCAGGCGCAGGCTGGTAAAGGAATTCGGGGATGACATGGTGTACGAAAAGGGGCTGCAGGTCTACACGACCCTTGATCTCAATAAACAGAAAGCGGCCCAGAAGGTTCTCTCCGAGGCGCTTGAAAGGCAGACAGCTGTTTCATCGACCCTGATTTTTGACAATGAAGAATATTTCACAAAAAATTTTTCACCGGTAATCAACCTGTTAAGCGGCCTTTTCGGCCTGCCTGAAATCGCGCGAAAGGGGTCGCGCCGCGCGGAAAATTTTAATGACCGGTTTCAGAGCGACATGGTTGATGAGCTCGACGGCCTCAGTTACCTTGCCGGTTTCGAAGACATCAACGGGTTCCTGGAAAGGTACCGCCGGGGCTTTCTCATGGACAAGGATTACCAGCAGGTTGAGGGCTGCCTTATATCAATTGACCACCGCACCGGCTTCATCGAGGCCCTGGTCGGGGGAGGTGAATTTTCCAGCATAAACCAGCTCAACCGGGTCATGCAGGCGCGGCGACAGCCGGGATCGGCAATCAAGCCCCTCCTGTATTCCGCCGCGTTCGAGACCGGTGATTTCACTCCCGCAACGGCAATACTTGATTCACCGATCGTGTATCTTGACAATGAAGGAGGGGACTGGCTTCCGGAAAACTATGAAGGCGAATACTATGGCCTGGTGAGGCTGAGAAGGGCGCTTGCCAAGTCAATCAATGTTGTTTCCATAAGAATCGCCGACAAACTGGGCATTGACCGCGTTTTACGCACCTATGGCCGGTTCCTTGATCTCAATGAGAGCGAGACCAGGGCCCGGATCCCCAGAAATTTTTCAATCGCGCTCGGTTCATTTGAGGTAACCCCCTATGAACTGACCAGGGCCTATGCCATCATCGCCAATGGCGGAAGATATGTGCTTCCTTTCAGCATCAGATACATTAAAGACAGGGATGGTAAGATCATCCTGAATGATGAAGAGAAAGTCGCTGCAACCATACGGGAAAGAGAAGAAAACGGCTCAATACAGGTGATCAAGCCTGAAACTGCCCAGATAATGATAAGCATGCTCAGGGATGTTATCGCACACGGTACCGGCGGCGCCGCATCGCCTCAGAGAACCGCTGCAGGGAAGACCGGCACCACCAACAACTGGAAGGACGCATGGTTTGTGGGCTTTGTTCCGCAGCTGACTACCGGTATATGGGTCGGATATGACAAACTCGGCCTCTCGCTCGGCATTGGCCAGTCGGGCGGCGGCGTGACTGCACCCATATGGGGAGAGTATATGCGTCAGGCCCTGGCCAATGAGCCATACCTGGAGTTTCAGCATTACGCCGGTCTGGTCGAGGCTGAAGTGTGTGAACGCAGCGGACTTCTGCCATCTTCCAGTTGCAGGTCGACGGTGAAAGAGGTTTTTATTCCCGGAACCGTCCCTGAACAGGAATGTGAACTGTGTTCCGGTATTGAAGATGCTCCCCTGGTCAAGGGGCCCGGTGACAACATCTCTGAAGAACAGAAAAAAGTCATTTTGAAGAATATGAAAACCGATACAGAAAATACGATCATTGATAATATTAGCAACGACCTTCTCAACAGGGGCCGCTGAAGGGGCGTGTTGCATGGAGGCCTTAAAGTCAATGCTGAATTGCTTGACATTTTATCTTGACTGATATTACTTAAATGTTATACAATAAAGCCCGTTGTCATAATCTCGAAATTAAGACCGTACGGTTTTTTTCGATCTTTGTTATTTTATGAAGGATAAAATGCACGGAACCAGAGATGAGGGAGAAAATTTGAGGGATGTCAGCGTTCTGATCATTGATGATGACCCCCTCATTCTAAAAACAATTTCAAACATATTGACGAGGTCGAACCCCCGCTATTACATTCAGACTGCCCAGAACATCCAGGACGCCATGAGCCTGGTGAGAAAAACTTACTGGGACACGATACTTCTCGACCTCTCGATTCCTTATCGCCCCGGGGACGAGCCTGAGACATCTCACGGGATGCGCGCGCTTGAGGAACTAATCGTTGACCTGAATATTACCGCGCCGATAATCGCTATCACGGGATATAATGATGATGACCTTTCGGATGTGGTCCTGGATCGCGGGGCCTACTACTTTTTAAATAAACCTCTGAGACCTAAATCCCTCTCCGCGATTGTGAAGAACTCAACCGGTTTTAAAATGTCCGGTTTTGATGGCCTTACCGGCCTTTTAAACAGGAAGACTTTTGAAGAGCGCCTCAAATCAGAGTTTGAGCGCGTAAAACGTAAAAATGAAGAAAATGGAATTTATGACGGTGACGGCGATAGCCAGTCGAGTCCCCGTTCCTTTCTATCCCTGCTGTTCCTGGATGGGGACAATTTTAAAATCATCAATGATACCTATAACCATCTGGTCGGTGATCAGGTTTTGAAAAAAATAGGTACTTCCTTTATTGACGACAGGGTTTATCGCCCGGTCATGGAAAACGGGAAAAATTTTAAATATATCATTCGTCCCTATGATATTGCCGCGCGTTTCGGCGGTGATGAATTTTCAATATTCCTTCCTGAGACGGACCATCAAAACGCATTGCAGGTCGCCAAGAGGATCAGGGGAATTGTTAAAGATTATGATATTACTGAAATTGTCGGTGAAAACGGCCATGGAGCCCCGCATCTTCAAATATCTCTTTCGATCGGTGTTGTGACCTACCCTTATCCAAATATGGTCAGCAGTCATGATGAGCTTATCAGCCTTGCTGACGCAGCCATGTATGCGTCAAAGGAGACGCGTCTGGGTCATATTTTCGGATATAATTCGGCAGGCATGCTAACCAGGTTAGATTAGGTGTCCGTTTTTTCAGGGACACACTACAGGGGGCTCTGGCGGTGAAATCCCGGCAAATATTAATTACGGCGGCTGCGCTTGGATTGTTCGCATTTGCCGTGTTTAATGTTAAGCCTTTTTTAACGAAGTCTTTGCGAGGTGAGCACATGGGCGGAAGCGGTTTTTCCGATTACGCACTTTTTGACAGGCCAGAAATTCTGCTGTACCTGTTTCATCCCCGCCCTGAAGAGGGGGCCCTTTTAAGTGATAGAAATATCATCAGCCTTTCGATCCCTGTTGAACAGAATATAAACCTGGGTGCCCGGCTTTTCACTTCGTCCAAAAACACAGCGACCATTATTTTTTTTCACGGAAACGGGGAAATCGTAGAAGACTATGACGATATAGGCTCATTGTTTTTACGCATGGGTATCAATTTTTTCCCGGTCGATTATCGCGGTTACGGAAGATCCGGCGGTGTGCCCACGGTTTCGGCAATGATAAGTGACAGTCATAAAGTTTTCAGTTTCATCCGGCAGTGGCTCCGGGAAAATGATTACTCCGGGCCGGTAGTCGTCATGGGAAGGTCCCTCGGGAGCGCCCCTGCCCTCGAACTGGCCGCGCATCATGGAGGAGAGATAGATGCGCTCATTATCGAAAGCGGGTTCGCCATGACCGTTCCGCTTTTAGGTTATCTCGGCATAGATGCCGGGGCTTATGGCATAACCGAGGAAAAGGGATTCCGCAACGCCGAAAAAATCAGTATGTATAAAGGCCCCACTCTTGTCATCCATGCTGAAAAAGACCATATAATACCCTTTAATCAGGGAGAGACTCTGTACCGATCTTCAGGATCTGATGACAAGATTTTTTTAAAGATACCAGAAGCCAATCATAACACGATTTTCGTATATGGCCTTGAACAGTATCTCAAGGCAGTAGCGGACATTGTTAAAAAGATAATGAAGTAGTTTTTTTCCGGAGCGACCCATGAATTTCCAACGAATCAAACAGTATTTTTTTCCTGAAAGGGAGGGATATCCGCCCACTTATAATGGGGAGCTCCATTTTCAGTGCAGCAGGATCATTTTTCCCGCATCGTTGATCTGCATGTTTGTATGGATCAATTACATCTGGGTAGATGAAAAGTTGAATCCTAACGAGCCGCTGATCGTATATCTGCGTATCGGATTGACCGTGATCTCGGCATTTGTTTTTATTCTTAATTTCATTCCTTATTTCAGAAAGCGGAGCATGTATCTTCTCGCACTGCTGGGATTGTATCTCGAAAGTGCCACTGGTGTGATAACCGGGCTCACTGCGGGCGATTCAGTCTACATAAGCGGGTATCTTTTTGTGCTGGTCATCCCGGTTGTCGCTCCGCTGAGAAAGGAGCTGCTCTGGGCGCTGGTCGCGATTTCGGTCTCCCTGTTTTTCGGTATCGGCCTTTCGCGCGGGATGGCTTTTGAGACCATCAGGGACCAGTACAAGCTTAATGACATCATGGCAACGGTGCTTTTCACAACTGCATTTATTTATATCCTCGACCGGATCCGGTTCAGAAGCTGGGAGAAATCACTGCAGATTGAGCGGCAGAAATCAAGCCTTCAGGATGAAGGCAATAAAATCAGCATGATTATTTCCGAGGCGCAGAACGTCATAACCCAGGTTGCCGATGCATCCCAGATACTTGGCGGTTTCTCGTCCAATGTTGACACTACCATCAGGGACCAGTCGGATATTTTTGTAAAGAGCAAAGAGACCGGATCCCAGATTATCGATGCTATCGGTCAGCTTAAAAAGCAGACTGCGGGCCAGCTTGACAAAAACAGTCAGGGACGGGAACTTACGCAGAATATCGGTACTGCGCTGGTAAAGACCGCGGAGACAAGCAGAACGGCCGTTGATGAGGCCGGCACGATCAGAGGCCTTTCTGACCAGTGTCATGCGAAGCTTAGGAAAACCACTGAGGTGGTTGAGCTTTTAAAGGAGGAATCATCCAGGATAGAGGAGATCATTAATACCATCAATGAAATCGCGGACAAAACGAACCTTCTCTCGTTGAATGCGTCGATTGAATCAGCACGGGCGGGAGAGCAGGGAAGGGGTTTTGCCGTGGTCGCGGATGAAATATCAAAGCTCGCCGATATAAGCATATCATCGGCCAAGGAGATCAGCGGTATCATAAAGCTGTCGGTAAACAGGATCGGCGAGGCATCATTCCAGATACATGAGACTTCCCAGGCGCTTGAGGAGATCATCGGCTTTCTTGAAAAAAACCAGTCGTTTCTCGCTCACCTTGAAGAGCTTGTTCTCGGCCAGGAGAATGACGTCAAAGCACTGCTCGGTTACCTTGAAGACTCTCTTGCGTTTTCTGAATCGGTCGATGATCTTGCTGAGAAGACTTCACGCAATATCAGGGATTCTCAGGAGATGCTGCAGAGCATTGAAAACTTTTACCTTAACCTCAAGGACATGTCCAACACCTTGCTGCAGCTTTCCGAAAGCCTGAGCGGAAATATCTCGAGCCTGCGCAGGACTTTGAGTATGGAATAGATATTATTTTTATAAGTATCAGGGAAACCTGACTGGTTTGATCTTTCTTAGTTGATTCACTGCTGATGTTATTTCATATTTATAAATAGAGATGCTGGTTCTTATGGATATGAAAAATAGAATTCAGCTTTTATTGATTAACTCGCTGATATTGCTTATTATTGCGGCCATAGATTATATTACAACATCAAACATCAAGATTACCGCTTTTTACCTTGTTCCCATTTTTATTGCGACATATTATTATAACAGTATATATGGGACAATCTTCGCTTTGATTTCAGTGATTATAAATTTTGCAATAGGATATTGCGAGAGATTATCAATTGATTTATTTATTATCGTCAATAATAGTATGCTGTTTGTGGTGTATCTGATTGTTATATATCTGGTAGGGCAATTACGCAAAAAAAATGTGATGATTGAAAGAACCCTGAATGAAAAAGAAATTATCATTGGTGATATCCACCACCGTATGAAAAACCAGATTGCCTCATTGCTGTCGATTATTACTATGAGTGGTTCGGCAAGTCAAGATGATATTATAATGAAACTGTCCGGAAGATTAAACACATACCTGCTGTTATATAATAATTTAACGTATGACAATAAATCTCAATCAATGATCAATGTTAATAAATATTTACATGAAATCGCTGATTACATAGTCAAGTTTAAATCTGATTCAGTTGAATCAATTAGCGTTACTATTAATGGCGGAAATTTTTTTCTCAATAACAAAACGATTATAACAATAGGATTAATAATTAATGAATTGATGACAAATTCGTTAAAACATGCATTCGCTGGCAGCAATAATGGAAGCATCGCAATTAAAGTATCAAAAGAAAATGAAAATACTATCATCGTCATATACAGAGACGATGGACCTGGCTTTAATTTCATAAAGGATACTTCTGACAGCAAGCTCGGGATGCTTATGATAAGATCCCTTATAGAACAATTAAACGGTTCTTTTGATTATTCAAGAGAGGATGGGTCAGAGTTTATAATGAAGTTTTCCGGTCTTCATATCAACGATCTGCCCCTGCCATAAAATTATTCAGATTTTTCTTTTTACTACAATAAACGTCAGGTCGTCACTGGGGAAAGCATCCCCCATAAAGCCGTAAAAGTCGTTGAGTATTTCATTGCGTATATCGGTAGCGGAAACGCCCCGGGCGTTTTTCAGTGATGCGCTCAGATTCTCAAGGCCGAATTCGATTCCATCGGAGTTTTTGCTTTCATACAGGCAGTCGGTATACAGAAGCAGAACATCATTGTCTGCGATTGTGAATTTCAGCGATTCGTACGGCTCGTTGACTGCGGCAACGCCGAGAAACATCCCCCTCATGTCTTGGCCGTCACGACAGACAGGCCTGACGCTGCCGGTTGCCGCATCACGGTAAAGAAGGTCTGAATGGCCCGCGTTGACGTACTCGACCGTATCGCTGTTGAACCTTACGAGAATTCCGGTAAGATAATTATCAGCCTGGCCCATTTCATTGATAAGGTCTCTGTTTATTTTCTCTATGACTTCGTGGAGCGGGTTTTCTTTTCCCTTGTTGAAATTCCGGTGAAAAACCGACCGTGCTATCATGGTGATAAGGCCTGATGCAATGCCGTGGCCTGAAACATCGAAAAGAGCGATCCCGTCGAGTACCTTGTCATGGGTGTAGAAGTCGTAGAGGTCGCCTGATACACCCGATATGGGGATGAAGGCATAGGCGATGTCCCATCCGTCAACTTCAGGCGGCTCTTTTGGAAAGAGTGATGACTGGACATTGGCGGCCATTCCCATGTCAATCCTGGCGATGTGCTGCGCCTGTTCGAGTTCCCTGTTCGTTTCGGCCAGCGTATCGTTCATTGACTCCATCTCTTCCATCGCGGCCCGCAGCTCTTCCGTCCGCTCAGTGATCTTTTTTTCAAGGTCGGTGTTGAGTATTTGAACTTCCCTGCGCATCGCGTTTATCTTGTCGGCAAGACCGATGGACAGCGCTATCGCCTGGAACACCGCGCCGAGCAGGATGCCGTTTGCCGTTAATGCGTTAGAGGGGATAGTCCCCCTGAGCTGGAGTACCATCAGGATCACCCCGATAAGGAAGACAAGAAACGAAACCATGAAGAAAAGGGCCTGGCGTGATTTTTTGGCTATTGTCACGTAAAAAACTATAAGCAGGCCGAGCGATGTCGCTATTCCGGTCAATATGTTCGTAAAGTTTATCGTGAAATTATAGCCACTGAAAATCAGCGCAAAGGCAAACGAGACCATCACTGCGATAGTTGTGGCATTGAGCAGCCGGAACAGAACAGGTGAGATTTTTTTCACCCCGACAAAGAAAAGCGCAAACTGGATTATTGAGACGATGATCATTATCATGCTTATGGGGATCGCATAGTTGCCGAGCCATATGTTGTTCGGCCACAAATATTGCATTGCCATTCCTTTCATCGACATGATAAATAATGCGAAACTGCCGACATACAGAACATAAAAAAAGTAACTCCAGTCCCTGGTCGCAAGAAAGATCACCAGATAGTTGACGAACATGACCAGAAAAATACCGTAAAATATCCACAGGAAAACGGCTTCTTCGTCTTTAATATCATGAAATGAATCATAGGTCATGATCGATAATTCAATATTTATCGAACCGCTGGATTCAAATCGCATATAGTATGTTGCAGAACCGTGTGGTTTCATGGTTAAAGGGAACACGAAGGTCCTGTATTTTACAGGCCGTTGTTTAAAGGGATAATGGTCTCCGGATTTAATTATTCTGTAATTTCCCTTTTCATCAGGGGCATAGAGAAAGATGTGATCCGTTGGGGGATAGGACTGTTCCAGATAAAATTTTATTTCATCCGGTGTGGTGTTTTTCAGGGAGAAGCGAACCCAGTATGCGTTTTTCGTGAAACCGAAACCGAGATTTTTTTTCGTTGATTTGATCCAGGTCGGGCCGGTTTTATCTGACCGTATTTCATCAAAGGTTATGGCTTTGCCGATATCCTCAATATATTCCAGGTTTAAACCAATGCTTTTTTTTTGCAGAGTTTCGTCGATTATAATCGGGTCGGCATTAATATAAGCGGGGATGACCAGCAGAATGGAAACTAAAGTTATAATTTTTATGGAACTCTTGAACATTGTAATCCCTGTCTGTGCGGGAAAAGTTGAAAAATTATCATGTGCCACTTTGCACAGAATATATGTTTTGTCAAGAATGTCTCACCGGGCCATATTAACATCCGGCGGGAGCAAATTATTTTTCGGGGCAACCGTTTCATGACACCTTTTGTTGTCATCCCGGTTTACCGAAGGTAATACCGGGATCTCATGGATAATATTCATGAATTTATCGCATGAGATTCCGGTATTTGCATACTCGGAAGATGCAAAACCGGAATGAGAGAACTACGTTACCCTTAAAATTATACTGCTACCCATCCGGTGATATGCGCGGTATAAATTTCAATTGACCGCGGAGGATCGGCGCGGTTAGCATTTTTTAAAATACAGTGAGGGGAAGTGTAAAACTTTTATGGCACGTGATATTGAACAGGTCTATTCGGATATAAAGCAGAAATTGACAATGGAGCATTTGAAAAGGATCACGGCAGATATAATTAACGCTTACAAGAATAGAAATTTTCGTTACCTCAGAAGATTCATTCCAATTTTAAAAATACAGCGTGAAATAAAGAACAATAAATTATTTTCACTGCTGATCACAAAATTTCATCCTGATAAATTCGTTTCCATCATGAATCAGACTGAAGCGCTATACCGGGGGGATGATTCGGAGGGACTCGGTGAGTTTTATAACGGTTATTTTTTTTCCATTGATAGTGTTGATGCCGGATCAGGCTATACGGCTGTATTGAAAGAGGAGTATGTCTTTAATAAGGATGATTTCGGATACCGGGAGAAGAGCCCCCTTGAGGAGGACAATTTCGGCGAATCGGGTCTTGATTTTACCGAAGAGGAGTATGGTTTCCTTGAAGCGGTGAACCGGTATTATTTCGGGGGGCTTGACTGTACGTTAACCGAATCCGATCTGAGGAAACTTGACGGGGAGCTTGACCTTTCAGATTATGAAATTCATGACCTCAAGGGGATAGAGCATTGCACATACGTGAACGAATTGAATCTCTCCGGCAACCATATCGAGAAAATCGGCAAATTATCATCCCTCATCAATCTGACATCGATTTATCTGTCAAACAACATGATTGAAGATATCGAAGTTCTCAGGGAGTTAAAAAAATTAAAAACGCTGGATATCAGTTTTAATAATATAACGAATATTGACGTTCTGGAAGAACTTGATAAGCTCGAATATGTTAATCTCATCGGCAATCCCGTTAGTGATTATTTCGTAGTCAATAAATTGACCGCCAGGGGAGTCATCGTTGTTTGTGAAGAGAATATGCTTTTATAACTTCCGGTGATGAAAAAATTTAATGAGAGCCTGATCGCCTTTATACACTTGTAATAAAAAGGGGCTGTCCCAAAAAACGCTTGTCGAGTGAATTTCGTAAACTGGATACAGTATTCCCGCTCATTTCGATACGATTTTGATGTTTTCACCATCAAAATCACTCAATGAGCGTTACGAAACCAGTATCGAGACGACTTTGGGGACAACCCCTTTTATATGACCTTTTTATATCACCCTGAAGGGCCTATTCTTGATACATTTCTTCAATGGCGTCATTGAAATGGGCAAGGACAACTTTCCTCTTCACTTTCAGTGTCGGGGTCAACTCTCCTGTCTCCTGGCTGAACGCACGGTCGATGAGCGTGAACTTTTTGATCTGCTCAACGCGGCCGAGCGGTTTGTTCAATTCATCCACTATCTCAGTATATTTTTTTAACACCTCGGGGTTTTTGATCAGCTTTGCCGGGTCACTTTCGGTTATATTTTTCGATTTTGCCCACTTCGCGACTTCGGGAAAGTTTGGGACGATCAGGGCGACAAGATATTTTTTCTGGTCCCCGATTATGGCGAGCTGTTCAATGAACGGGTTCGCTATAAACATCCCTTCGATTACCTGCGGCGCGACATTTTTCCCGCCTGCGGTGATGATGATGTCTTTCTTGCGGTCGGTTATGCGCAGGTACCCTTCCTCGTCGATGGTCCCGATATCTCCGGTATGGAACCAGCCGTCATCCGTCAGTACTTCTTTTGTGTCTTCAGGCCTGTTGTAATAGCCTTTCATGACCTGGGGCCCGCGGATCAGGATTTCTCCATCATCGGCGATTTTGCATTCTGTCCGCGGGAATGGCGGCCCTGCACTGTCTATTTTAATCGGCTTGATGTACCTGAAGGTGTTCAGGTGGGTTACCGGCGTCGTTTCCGTCAGGCCATACCCGAGGTGCACCTCGATGCCGATTGCCTGAAAAAATTCGTTGATCTCATACGCAAGCGGCGCGCCGCCGATGCCCATAACGACCAGGCGGTCAAGGCCCAGGGCTTTCCGCATTTTAGAAAAAATCAGTTTGTCGAAGAAGCGGTATGCATTGCCAAGGGGGAATGGTATGGGCCGGTTTGTGACGATATAGGGCACGGACTTTTTGCCGACTTTCATCGCAAGGTTGAACAGGGCCTTCTGGCTTGAGCTCGCGTCCCTCAATTTCGCCATAATGCCCTCGTGAAGCTTTTCCAGAACCCGCGGCACGTATACTACTGCGGTTGGCCGCAAGTCTATCAGGTCCTGCAGCAGGGTTTCCGCTCCCCTGGTGTAGGCGATAGTTCCGCCGTAGTACATGATTGAGTTGTAGCCGATCGTCCGCTCAAGGGAATGCGAGAGCGGAAGCAGTGAAACGGCAAGGGCCACGTCAATATCATCAGGGAAGGGATGGTGTTCGAAAAACTGTTTCACATTCGAAACGAGATTGTTGTGCGTGAGCATTACTCCCTTGGGATCTCCTGTCGTGCCGGACGTGTAGATAAGCGTCGCGGTTTCTTCGAGGTCGATGTTTCTGATGCGCCTGTCGATTTCATTCAGGTTAAGATTTTTTTTGCCTTCTGCAATCGCGTGTGAAAATTTGGTGACCAGAGGATCATTGTAGTCCAGGTCGTCGAACACAACTATTTCTTTCAGGCTTTTCAGCTTGTCTTTTACTCCAAGCAGATTATCGACCTGGAATTTGCCGGCGCACATGCATATGGCAGAACCGGAATCATTAAGAATGTACATTGCTTCAGGCCCGGAGTTCGTCGGGTATATGGTAACGTCAGCGGCCCCTGTTGAAAGAGTGGCAATATCCGATATTACCCATTCAGGCCTGTTGTTTGAATATATTGCGATCTTATCATTTGGTTCGATGCCTTTTTTAAGGAAATATGAGCCAAGGGCGTTAACCAGTTCATTGGTTTCATCGTAGGAATAATCTCTCCATTTTTCACCATCGCGGATTTTCACAAAAATTGTTGCGTGTAATTTTTCCACCTGGTTTTTGAATATACCGGGGATTGTTGTTTGATCATATGGCTTAAACGCGCTCATCACTAACCTCCAATTTGTGCGCGATACCGGTATTGATAACAGATTGATAAAGCCGGTATTAATGCATAAATTTTTATATTGCTGGATATTTTGAAATGTATGGTTGTATTGTCAATAAAACAATTTGTGTTTTTGTAAATTATCATGAGTAATTTTTAAGCAAAGTAATGAAACCGGAAAATACACTTTTAAGGGTTGATAAAATTTATATGTTAATTGCGGAAGGTTTCATATAGGTGAATATTCAGGGTGGTTACGGCAAAACGCATGACTTATCATTCAGGCGCTTTTAAATAAATCAAAGGTAAACGTAAAGCTGGTTCCGTTGTTTCGTTCAATTGTATAGCTGCCGTCAATTTGCTGCGTCAGCAATTCTATAAGAGTGATTCCGAGACCTTTCTGCAATGTGCCGCTTGCAGCATCCGGCATCCCAATACCGTTATCACTGAAAATAATTATGACAATGCCGGCTTTCCGGGTGACGCAAATGTGTATTGTTCCGTTAGTTCTGTCTATAAACGCGTGTTTAAACGCGTTGGTGAGAAGTTCATTGATGATTATTCCAACCGGGAACAGGAGATCGATGCTAATTGAAAAATCATCAATCTGTTTTTCAATTGTAACTGGTTTGTGATGCACATTTACGTTATAAATCTCATCAATCAGTGATGTAAGGTATTCTCTGGTTGAAATAACCTTATACTCGCCTTTCCTATAGAGTTTGTCATACAACACGGACATGCTCTCAATTCGTGTGATCGCATCCTGAAATGCAATATCCGCCCGGGGATCGCCAAGAGATTGAGATTGCAATGAGAGAATGCTTTTAATGACATTCATGTTGTTTTTAATACGGTGATGCACTTCGCTGAGGATGAGTTCTTTTTCGTTCAGAAGGTTTTCTATGGTTTTATTCATTTTCAGGAGCTCTCGCATCCGGCGGTGGATTATAATAACTGAGGCGAGTACAAAGAAAATCAGAACTGAAAATATCTCATCGAGCTGCCATGCTTCATGGCTGCGTGAGAATTGATAGAGATATTCAAAAGCATTTACATATTCAAATAACAAAAAAAGAGCGAGAGCAAACAACGCTGTAAGAAGTAATTCAATTTTAAATTGCCGGGTCGTATTAATAATTAAATTTTTCATGATAAAATTATAATAAATTTAATAAAAGAGAAACAACAGGTTCTGGAAAATATCTATCGAAATGCAAGTAATGGATGGGCATCTATACTATATCACATTCAATATTATCCGCAATAAATTTCAAGTAAAATCGGCCTGAAATCTGCTTTTGGAATTATTTTTTTGTTCTCCTTAACGCGACGTTGATAGTCAGTGCTCATACTCTGGGCAGGCCTCAATTTTATAAACTATTTCATACGGATAGAACCAGGTTTGAAAGACGTATCAGTGGTTTTTTTGGAACCATTGATAGTATCACATGGTTTACCAGTTAATAAGCAGAAAGCACGCATGTGGCATTTAATTATCGCTTGTTTGATGCCTAAGGTTCCATTTCAGACGTATCAAGCGGCACAATGTTTAGGTTCTGTTGAATAAAATAATCGTTATATGAATTATTGAAATATTTATTCGTGAATGAAAATAGAAAGAAATATCGGTTATTTTACACCTCCCGTGATATTTGCCCCGTTGAGTTTTTTTGACCGGTGCATTGTGAAGAGGGGAAGGTCATTCATTGACCTCTCTGAATCTTCATTAATTAATGCCGCATTAAAAAGCACGGGACTGTCTGACTGGGGAGAAGAGAATTTTTATCCTGCTTTGCACAGTTTGCTTCACTCATGCAGGGAAGAGGCTAACTTAAATTTGCTTGGCAAGTATCTATGCAGAATTAAAATGGTTGAACTGCTGAAAAACCGGCTCTGCATCCAAAATGAATTTAACCTTAACAGGGAAATTGCTGAAGAGAAAATCCTAAAACCTCTTGTTATCGCGAGTTTGCCGCGGTCCGGAACAACATTGCTCCATAACCTCCTGTCCCTTGACGGTTCAATGCGTTATCTGAAAGGCTGGGAATCGATTTATCCGTCCCTGCATCCAAAATATGCAAAAAAGGGAACCGACCCGAGAATCAGGCTCCATAAAAATGAAATTAAGCTGATAGAAACCTTTGTTCCCCAGGCATCAAGGGTTCACCCGATGAGCGCTGAAGGGCCTGAAGAATGCCATCTGCTGCTTGCCCATACATTTTCCTGGTCTCTGAGTTTTGAGGTGCTGTTTAATATCCCCTCGCATGTTAAATGGGTCACCGTGCAGGACATGGTTCCCGTTTACCGCTATTATAAAAAAATCCTTCAACTACTCCAGTGGCATTATTCACCAGGGCCGTGGGTTTTAAAATCTCCCGACCACCTGGGAAATCTCGATGCGCTTCTTGAGGTATTCCCCGATGCGAATATAGTTTTTATCAACAGGGACCCGCTTGATGTTATGCCCTCTTTTTGCAATCTGATCGCGATAGGACGCTCGGTGCACAGTGATAAAGTCGATTTGCAGGAAATCGGCAGAGAATATACGGAAAGGTTTAACCGTTGGATCGAAAGTTCTCATAACGTGCGTTCATTGCATCATCCCCAACATTTTTATGATCTTCAGTATGAAGTTTTTGTTAAAGATCCGGTCAGGGCCGTTAGGGGAATTTATGACTATTTTGGTTATGATTATAATCCAGGGATGGATAAAAGGATACCTGAATGGCTGACAGGAAAAGCGTGGAGCAGCAATAAAACCCATAACTGTACCCTTGAAGATTTCGGCTTAAATAAAAAATTGATCAAAGAGAAGTTCGAGCATTTTAATTGAGTTGACAATGTAAAATATATCTTCAGAAATATATGGATATATTCCTTCATCCTCACATTTTATTGAGAAGGCATCAAAAAAGAACCAGGTAACGTTTTTCTTCCTTTTGTTTTACATTGGAGAATTGATTGAACCGGATAAAAAGTAAATTTTATCTTCTTGAATATTTTTCTGCTCCGGGCGCAAAAAGAAACGGGAACGACAAAAAATATTTTTTTAAACATGTTCTCCCCTGGCTGATCGTTATTGGTGTTTTTGTATATCTTTTCTGCCGAATTGACCGAGGCCAGTTTTATTACTCACTGTTACAAGCCGATATCGGGTATTATATTTTCTGGCTTGCTGTTTTCAGCGTTGCCGGCTTTCTTGTCGATGCGCAGAACCTTCATTCAATACTCTTTCATTTCAGGCACCCTGTCTCATACATTGAAGCCCTGATAATAAAAGGCCTTTCATACATCTTGATGATGGTAAACTACGTGGCTGGCATCGGGGCAATCGTGTATTATCTCCACCGGGATAAAAATATATCATTTATCAGAAGTACGGGACTTATGATGATTTATAACATGTCATCAAGGAATTCTCTTTTGATGTTATCCGGTATCGGGGTTCTAATCGCGCCGTATTCATCAACACTGCTTGATAATATATTTGTTATGTGCGTGATTTTGCTGGCTGTATTTATTGTCTGGATACTGGTGCTCAAACTCCTTCCGGATACGGGTAAAATAAAAAAATTCAAGGAGCTCCAGCTGGTTAAAGTGTTCCATGAGGCATCCTGGAAAAGTTATATTCTTATAACACTGGGGCGGATGATTTACTATTCATTATTTATCGCGCTTTTCTATATGGGAGTTCGCGCCTTTAACATGGAAATGCCGCTGTTGCATCTTGCTATTTATGTTCCGATCATAATGCTGATCATGAGCCTTCCCGTTACGCCTTTTGGCCTGGGAACTTCACAGGCCGCGATGGTTTTGTTTTTTAAAGGTTTTGGCACAGAAGCCAATATACTCGCCTTCGGGGTGACCTATTCGACATCTCTCATAATAATAAGGGGGATGATCGGCCTTCTGTGCCTGAAGCTGAAAAGAAGCCGGGAATATACGCAGAATCCATGCATGAAATAGTATTTTAATTAAATAACAACAATTTTATACTTAAACAGTAATTCAAAATCGTTGACAAAAAACTCCAATATAATATTATTATTTGAATTAAATAGCTGATATGCCGTCATGCCCTGTAATTTGCATGCAGTTGCCAGTTATTCTTTAAAACCTTAATTCAAACAGATTATACTATTAATCAGAATTCAAAAAGATTATCTGACTTTCAGTATTATTTTTTCGCGCAAGCGCAATATTATTATCATTGCAGGGAAGGATTGAGAATTATGAAGAACGCTGTTTTTCTTTTTTTTATCGGGTTATGTCTTTGTGTATTGTCTATTTCTGTGTGTGATTCTGGCGGAGGGGGCAGTGATTCAACAGTATGCACCGGTGAAGATACTGTTGTTTATGTCAGTATAGAAAGCGGTGATGATGAATTAAATCCCGGCACGAAAGCATCTCCCAAAAAAACCATTCAGGAGGGGATCAACTGCGCAGCGCGAGTCTTCTCCGCCGGTGAAGTGCATGTCGCTGAAGGTGAATACCATATTGATGGATCAGTCAGTGCTTTTGCGCAGAGCAGGGCTGGCATTGTATTAAGGCAGGGAATATCAGTATATGGAGGGTATGCTTCTTCAGACTGGGATGAAGATAGAGACAGTGCTGTTTATGAGACCGTGGTAACTGATGATTCAACAGGTGAAACGGGTTATTTCGCAAAACCCAATCGTGTGTTTCATGCCGGTGGCGGTATAACTTCTGAAACAGTTATTGACGGCCTGACCATCAATGGCGGCGGCGGGGATTATTCCTCCGGAATAGCATGCCTCGGAGGTTCTCCCACAATAATCAATAACACCATTAATGGAGGCAGCGGATCATCGAAATCATATGGCATATATATAAGCGATTCATCGGCGGTAATATCAGACAATACGGTCAATGGCGGCGGCGGGGGAGTGTACACCTATGGGATCGCCTGCGATGAGGCAAACGCGACGGTGTATGAGAATATCATCAGTGGCGGGAGCGGCAGCACCGGATCATACGGCATTGACCTGTATTATTCAAACGATCTGATCAGGGCGAACACGGTCAATGGCGGCACTTCTGACGGCGCATCCTTCGGCGTCATGATTACCGGAGCAAGCCCTTCGCTGTACAACAACGTGATCAGCGGGCAGGGCGGTTCCCCTGCCTCGTCGTATGGCATTTATTTCGGCTCCGCGCTTGATTCGGGAACCCCCTTTATCGCGAACAATACGGTTGAGGCGGGCAATGGAACAACCTCATCATGCGGTATCGAGGTCACGACATCAGGCCCTGATATTGTTAACAATATTATCAGGGTAACTTCCGGAACAGCAAGATATGGCATCAGAGAGTCGGGTACTGAAAGCGAGGCCGATCCGTCTTCAGTGGAGAACAACGACGTGTACCTTGCCAGCGGGGGGACCTTTCGCTATCTCTATGTCGATGTTCAGACCGGTTATAATGACTATACGGTCATCTGCAGCGGCAACTTCGGTGTTTCCGGATGCGGAAGTGCAGTGAGCACGCCTGCGGGAGAGAACAATGTAAGTGACAATCCCAATTTTGATTCTAATAAAAGGCTCACTTCGTCATCCCCGATTTCCGTTTCACAGGGAGGCAAAACCCTGTCATCGCGATTCACCCAGGACCGTGACGGCAATACGCGTACCGTTCCGTGGAGCATGGGGGCCTTTGAGCGCGATTGAGTTTTTCAAGATACCCGGATTTTCGATAGAGCCGGTGACTTCTTCTCTCAACTGGCGGAATATAATCTTTACATGATCATCGTGTTCGGATATAATTTTTTCATAAAGTGATAAGGGGCGCATCACGATGAAAAAGAAGCAGCTGACAATAGGCGTTATCGGCTCAGGAGTTGCCGGCCTTACCGCCGCATATATTCTTGATCGCGAGCACCGGGTTACCATTCTTGAAAAGAACGATTATATCGGCGGCCACACGCACACCATTGCCGTGAACCGCGGCCCTGACCGGGACGTTCCCGTTGACACCGGCTTTATTGTCATGAACCACCGCACTTATCCCCTGCTGACAAGGCTCTTTGACCTGCTGGGCGTGCAGCTCAGGGACAGCGACATGTCATTCGGCTATTACTGCGAGCGCAGCGGCCTGCAGTATTCAAGCAGGGGATTCAACGGCTTTTTCGCTGACCGGTCGAACCTGACGAGCCCGGCTCATTACCGCATGCTTTTTGACCTCTTGCGGTTCCACCGTGAGGCGACCGCTGACCTTCTTGAGCACAGGCTCTCTGTTCAGACCCTGCGGGAATACCTGAAATCAAGAAACTACAGTGATGTGTTCATAGATCACCACATCATCCCCATGGGCGCAGCGGTGTGGTCGACCCGTTTTGACGTGATGATGGACTTCCCGGCGTCGACCTTTGTCCGGTTTCTTTACAATCACGGGCTCATGGGTTTCAGAAACAGGCCGCAGTGGCGCACTGTTGTGGGGGGCAGCAATGTTTATGTGCGCCGCATTCTTGAAAGCTTCAGGGGGGATGTCATAACGTCCTGCCCCGTTAAAAGCGTGACCAGAACACAAGCCGGGGCCACTGTTTCCTTTGCCGGGGGGAAAAAGAAATCTTTCGACTGTGTTGTCATCGCCACCCACGCGGACGAGGCGCTGAAGCTCCTGGCGGACCCGTCACGCGAAGAAAAAAAGCTTCTCGGGCCATGGAGCTATGAGCGCAACCAGACCGTGCTCCACACTGACGAAAGCGTCATGCCGCCGCTCAGGCGGGCCTGGGCCTCGTGGAACTTCACCAGGGAGAACGCGGGAACCGGGAAAGGCCCCCTTTCGCTGACCTATCACATGAACCATCTCCAGGGCCTTGACACTGAATACCAGTACTTTGTGTCGCTTAACAGGGCGCGGCCCATAGATAAGAAGGACATTGTCGCCAGCATGGAATACACTCATCCTCAGTACACCTTTGACTCGGCGGCCACCCAGGAGTCGCTGCCCGGCCTGAACGGCGCGCGCAACACCTATTTCTGCGGCAGCTATTTCGGCTACGGTTTTCATGAAGACGCGGCACGGTCAGGGGTCGAAGTCGCAAGGCTTTTCGGGATGGACCTGTGAGATCGCGCATATACACGGGACAGGTGATGCACCGGCGCTACGCGCCTGCAGAGCACATGCTGCGCTATCCGGTATATTTTTACGCCCTTGACCTTGACGAACTTTCCGTGCTGGGTGAATCCATCGGGGCTTTCAGCTATAACGGCATCAATATCGTTTCGGTAAGGGACCGCGATTATCTGAAAGGGCAGGGTTCCATAAAGCAGCGCCTGCTTGAACTGCTCAGCGGGCGCCGGTACGCCGGCGATATCGCCCGCGTGGAGCTGGTCACGTCAGCGCGCTACCTGGGATACGCCTTTAACCCGGTCAGTTTTTTTTACTGCTACAGCGCAGCGGGCGACGTTCTGTGCGTTGTCGCTGAAGTGAACAATACCTTCGGCGAACGCCATTTTTACATACTCGATAAAAAGAAGATGCATGGCAGATCGATCATTTACCGGCAGGACAAGGAGTTTCATGTGTCGCCCTTTAATGACCTTCGCGGCGGATATGAGCTGAAGTTTTCGCCCCTTGCAGAGAAGGCGGCCATAGAGATTACCCTTATAAGGGACGGCGAAAAAATCATGACCGCTCTTCTCACCGGGACCGCGCGGGAATTCTCTGCTGCCAATCTCAGAAAAACCATTGTTGCATTTCCCCTGTCAGCGCTTAAGACTGTGTCGAGGATTTACCGTGAGGCCTTTACGCTTTTTTTTGTCAGAAAGCTGCGGTACTATAAAAAACCCGTTCCCTCAGGCGCCATGACCATATCCCTCAGACGGCCGAAACTGAGACAGCGCCTGGCCCGGGGAGTGATAGACTTTTTTTTACGGCATTTTATCGAGGGCAGCCTGAACGTTACGTTCCCGGACGGCTCAGTCAGGAAGATGGGCGGCGGGAAACCTGGGCCGGCTGCGGAAATCGCCATCAGGGACAATGATTTTTTCTGGAGAGTCTTTTCTCACGGCGACATCGGTTTCGGAGAGGCCTTTATGCACGGGCTGTGGCAGTCAAAGAACGTGCCGGCGCTGCTTGACCTTATTCTGGCAAACATACAGCATTATGACGAGAGGAAGGGCCTGCTCAGAAAAATATCCCGGGCGGTGAAAAAGGCCCGGCATCCCCTGCCGCGCAACACTCTTCGCGGCAGCAGAAAAAACATCAGCGCCCATTATGACCTGGGCAATGATTTTTTTCAGGCTTTTCTTGATAAAAACATGCTCTATTCATGCGCCATTTACAACAGGCCCTCTGACACGCTGGAACAGGCCCAGAAGAACAAGGTAAAACGCGTCATAGAAAGGGCCTGCATCGGCCCCGGGCATAGGGTGCTCGAAATAGGCTCCGGCTGGGGAGGTTTCGCCGTTGAAGCGGTGCGGCAAACAGGCTGCCACGTGACAACGATAACCATTTCACGGAGGCAGTATGAATTCGTTTCAGACCTGGTGAAAAGGATGAAGCTGCAGAAGCACATAACCGTGCTCTTTCAGGACTACCGTCATGTGACCGGGAGCTTTGACAGGATCGTTTCGATTGAAATGCTCGAGGCGATTGGCCTTGAAAATTTCGGCGCTTTTTTTAAGCGCTGCGAGGAACTGCTCAAGCCGCGCGGGATCATGGCCCATCAGATCATCATGCTTCCGGACCATCGCCTCAAAGAGTACAGAAACAGCCATGACTGGATGCGCAAGCACATTTTTCCGGGCGGCATGCTCCCGTCACTTGAGGTCATTGTCCGCGCAATGGAAAGGCATTCAACTTTTCACGTGCACGGACTTGAGGACATAGGGCCTCACTATGCCCGCACCCTTTTTGAATGGCGTATAAACTTCGAGAACTCGAGGGACAGGCTCATGGAAATGGGATACGACGAAGTGTTTCAGAGGAAATGGCTCTACTATTTAATGGTTTGCGAGGCGCTTTTCAAAAACAGGGTCATCTATGACGCGGTCATCGTGTTTTCCCGGCAGTACAACAGCTCGCTGCCCCTTGATCCGGGCCTTGTTTCCTGCGCCTCTTCTCAGAAAAGGCGCAGCAGGTGATACACGTAAAGGCCGGCCATCGCCCCCTGGGCCGTCCCCCAGGCGATGTCTATGATTGTTATGGGCACCGGCCAGTCTTTGACAAAGGAGAGGTTCGTCAGGTCATAGGTGGCGTAAAGCACAAAGCCGCAGAACCCGCCTGATATGACCGATGAGGCGAGTGACCCGTTGACCTGGAGCGAGACCGTAACCATGACCGCAAGGCCCAGGGCGATGACCGCCTGGGCAGCCAGGCCGATGCCGAGCCTGAACTTGACCCTGTTGTTTCGTATAACGGCGAGATAGCCGAGATTTTTGAGATACAGTTTTCGCGCCACCTGTGAAAGCCAGGTGATGTCGAGAACGATAAAGATGATCGTCGAAAGCAGGGCGACTTTAATGAATTTGACACTGAATAGTATGTCCATGAAGGTCTCCTTTCCGGATAGTGATAGCAGTATGCTATGCCACAACCGCTTTTCAGTCAAGCCATGTTCAGGCAATTCAGGAGGACGATATGGAAAATATACAGACCCTTGCCCCTTTGTTTCTGGTTAACCTTGCGGTGCTCCTCGCCTTTATGTTCGGGGGATGGCTGCTGAGCCTGGCGCGAAAAAACGCGGCCCTTGCGGACCGGCTCTGGGGCCTGGGGTTCGTGCTTGTTGCCTGGCTCACCTTTTTTCGGGTCCAGGCAGGCGAACCGCGACAGGTCATCATGGCGGTCCTGGCAACCCTCTGGGGCCTGCGCCTTTTCGCGCATATTTCATGGAGGGGCCGCGGCAAGGGAGAAGACCCCAGATATGGCGCCATGAGGGCAAAGCACGGCGAGATGTTCTGGATCATCAGCCTGTTCAAGGTCTTTATTGTCCAGGCCCTGTTTCTGTGGGTCATTGCCCTTGGGCTTCAGTACGGAATAGCGGTGCCGGAGCCGCGGGGCCTCACCGCACTCGATATAGCTGGCCTGTTGATATGGAGTGCCGGATTCATCATTGAATCAGTGGCGGATTACCAGCTTGCCCGGTTTATCGCTGATCCGGCGAATCGGGGCAGGATCATGAACCGCGGCCTGTGGCGGTATTCCCGTCATCCCAATTATTTCGGCGAGTCAACCATCTGGTGGGGAATTTTCGTGATCGTCCTTTCGACCCCACTGGGTTTCTGGACTGTTATAAGCCCGCTGCTGATAACCTGGACCCTTCTCAGGGTATCAGGCGTGACCCTGATGGAAAAAACCATTTTCGGCGACAACCGGGAATACCGGGAATATGTCAGGCGCACCAGTTCCTTTATTCCCTGGTTTCCCCGAAAATGAATGCCGAAGCTCTGTATATGGCATGTGACGGTCAGCGCAGGATTGATTCAGGATGCCTGTTTCTCGCGGTATTCTCCCGGAGAACAGCCCATTATCCGGTAAAATACCCTGTTGAAGGTGCGCAGGCTTTCAAATCCCACCGCAAACGCGATGTCGATGATCTTCATGTCATCCGCATCAAGCATTGATACCGCTTTTTTAATCCGTACCGAGTTGAGGTGATCTTTGATGGTTTTACCTGTTGACGATTTGAAATGTTTCCCCAGGTAATCAGGGTTGATGCCAAGGTCATCAGCAATATCGGCCCTGGTAACTTCTTCAGCGTAATGCTCTTCAATGTACTGCATGGTGGTTTCAAGAAGATTGTCCAGTGACGGCGAAGGAACCGGCCCGACAGTAGCTTTCTGCGTTTCAAATTCATTGAGCCTCTTATGAAGGAAAAGGTTTTCAACGATAAACACGGATTGCGAAAGAAGGAACTCGACGACATTTTTTTCCTCGTCGCCGAATACGCCGGTAGCGAGAGGATTGTCAAGCCAGCACACGCCGTTAGTGATTTCATTATGCTGCATGGGAACACAGAGTATTGATTTGAGATTCTGCTGTGATACGCTCTGGAAATCCATAAGGTCTTTGTCTGTTTCAGCGTTTGCGGTGAGCAGTGAGTTTCCTGTTTCAAATACCGTGTTCACGATATTCATCGAATAATCAGCGTTTATACTTTCGTCAATGGCCGCTGAAGCCACGCATTCAAGCCTGTCAGTTCTGTCATCGAAGAAAAAAAGGTTTCCCTGACGCGCTCCCGTGACCTCCATCGCGTTATACAGAATCGCGTTGAAGAGCTCTTCTTCGTCATGTATGGCGCCAAGCCGCGTTGTAAGTTCGGTGACATGCGATATTCTGGCATTGTACAACTGTTGCCGGCAAGTCCGGTTTTTTTGTTCATCAGAACTGATTATGGACGATATTTTTTTCGCCCAGGAAAGAGCGCCGGAGCCGGAAAATAAATGATATGATTCAAGAAAGTTTCGGTATGCTTTTTCACTGTCTCCGTTTTTTTTCAGAAAAAGGGCGTATTCATACAGTGTCCGCGCGAGTTCGTAGTTTCTGTTCAGTGACCGGTCATGGCGTGCGCTCTTTTCAAAAAGGGAAGCCGCCTTTTTGTTCCGGTTTTTAAGTACCTGATACCGGGCCATCAAGCGAAGAGCGGCTCCGCGGTTTTCAATACTGCAACAGGAGAGAGCCCTCGAGCATTCTTTTCTGATTTTTTTGAGCAGTGATTTTTTTTCTCTTATGCCTTGTTCCGTCTCGCAACTGTTATATGTTGCTATAAGGAACCGGGCCCTGAAGAGACAGAGCGGCGACCTGAAGAAGAGGGGAATGTCATGCTCTTCAAGGAGTTCTGCCGCTTTATGAAAAAAACTCCTCGCCCTGCGGTAGTCGCCTTTTTCGGTGTTCAGGTTGGCGATCAACAGCAGGTTGTAGAAATATAAATGCCAGAACTTCATCCCCCTGAGGAGGGCAAGATACCGCACCAGGGTCTCTTCCGCTTTTCCAAAATCACCGGTCTCCATGTCCCGGTACGCGGGATAGCCCCATGCATGGATAAAGACATCGTCAAAGATCGTGGATACTTTTCTCCGGGATTTCTCGAAATAATCCCGGGCCGCGGCATAGTCTGATGAGTGGTAGCTGGCGAGCGAAAGATAAAAGTTGGCAAGCATGAGTTCACGCGCGTCTTCAAATTTTTTAAAAAGTTTTGCTCCCTGATGTAAAAATTCTCTGGCCCGCTCGTAGCGACCTGAAAAAAGATCACAGCGGCCTATTGTTGTGGTTATGGACGCGACCGCCCATTTATCAGGAACCGTTTTAGTCAGCCGGGTTGATTTTTTCTCGCAGGAACGCATGCCCCGGTAATTCATCGCATGAATCTTTCGGGAACCGATGACTGAAAGCGCAAGTGCGGTTTCACGGGGGCCGCTGTTCCGTGAGCGGGCCGCGGCAACAATGGAACGCATGATATGGCCGCAGCGCCTGGAATCCTGAAATGAATAAATATTGTACAGTATCAGGTAAAACCAGATTGCCCCGGGATACCGGCCATCTTCAGGACTAAGAGGGATTCTTTCACGATGTGATTTCATGAAAAGCGTTTTTATTCGCTTTAAAATGCGCATCGCGTCGGGGTGCCCGGCGTCAGGAACATCCCCCCCGAGAAGCTGCAGCCCTCTGATCGCGTATTTTTCCGCAAAGATAAAATCGCCTTCATTGAAAAATGATTTTGAAAGCAGATAGAACAACCGGATTTTTTTTTCAGAGGACATTTCATACAAGGTGAGTTCAGCCAGAATTTCCGTTGCCTTTCTGTTATGCCCGATTACCTGGTACGATTCTCCAAGATAAAGAAGGCAATCGATGATAATCTCTTTCACGCCGGGGAACTTTTTTTCGTCTTCATGTTTTTTAGTGATTGAGAGCACTGTTTCAAAGTAGCGTATCGCGTCACTGTGGTCAAAATTCAACTGTGCCCGGATTCCCGCGGCATAACCGTATTGAATAATTTTTTCGTCATTACCCGCTTCAATAAAATGGGCCGCTATACTGAATATATTTTCTTCACCGGTACGACGTGACTGTAATTCAAGCAGATGGGCAAGATCATGATGGAGCCTGGACCTTTCCTTCTTGTTCAGTCTTTGATGAAATGCGTCCCTGACCCGGTCGTGGGTGAAACTCACCGTTTCCCTTGATTCTGTTTTGTAGGTTATATAATGCTGCTGCCGTGCCTGGTCCAGAAGACTGATTAGTTTCCCTTCATCGTTGTACTTGCCTGCTGTTTGTTTTTTTGTGCACCGCTGTGTTTTGAGCAGCTCCATAAGCAGCGGGATTTCAAACTCTTTCCCCATAACTGATGCAGTTGAGAGAAGCTCCCGCAGATTTTTATCACTCTGCCGTATCCGTGCTATGATTACCTCAACACTTGAGGAAAGCGGTTCGACCTGAAGCAGTTCATTTTCATCAAGGACCCAGGACCCGTCCTTATTGGCGAGAATTCCCTTTTCAACAAGTCCCCTGATCATTTCAAGGGCGTGGAGAGGGTTGCCGCCGCTTTTCTCATAAACATGCGAGCACAGTTTATTTATCTGCCCGAATTCTTGAGAGAAGAGGGCCCCGATAAGCTGGGTAACCGCTTCACTGGAGAGCGGCTGCAGCATGAGCACCGCTGTTTCGGTTGGCCGGTGACCGGGGATGCCGAGGGTTTTTCGGACGCTTTCAGTATCGAGTTCAGTGCTTCGATATGTTGCGGTGATCAAGAGCGGGGAACCCGCTGCTTCACTGCATAATCTGTTCAGGAGCATCAGGCTGCCCTCATCAGCCCAGTGCACGTCTTCAAAACCGATGACGATCCCGTTTTCAATTCCGGCGAGGGTGACGTAAAAACGGCACAGGGTAATAAGAAAGCGCTGACGTTCCTGTTCCGGTTCCAGGCTGACCGGAGAGGGGCAGGGGCCGATTATTTTTTCAAGCGGCGGATAAAACCGGGTGACAACATGGCCCTGGTCTGAACATCTGTTGCGGATTTTTTCCGTGATTTCACTCTGTTTTTCCTTTGAATAAGCCGCAAAGCGCCGCATGTAAGATCCGAGCACTTCTTTAAAGAGGAAGTAAGGAGACCTGCTTTTGCCCGGCGACGCGGTTGCCTCGACATACACGGTGCCTGAACCGAGAACGGTTTTCCGGAACTCCTGGAGAAGCCTCGATTTTCCTGTTCCCGGCCCTCCGCCAATGAGGCAGAGGCCGCCGTGACCAGAATGCAGGGTTTCAAGCCGGTCGTTGAGGAGTGAAAGCTCGGGTGCTCTGCCAAACAGGGGAGTATTGAAGTCGATGCTTCGGGCGCTGTCTTTCTGATGCGGCCTGAAATTGGCGACCCCACTTTTTACCTGTTCAAGATCATGAAGCAGTCCCTGCGCGGTCTGGTACCGGTTTCTGGGTTCCTTTTCCAGGAGTGTCATGATTATTTCATCAAGGGCCGGGGGGATGTCTTTATTGTGCCGTGACGGTGCGACCGGGACCCGGGCGGCCTGCTGGTGCAGCAGGCCGATGAGTGATTCTCCCCTGAAGGGCAGGCCCCCGGTAAGCATTTCATACGCTATTACGCCCATTGAATAGAGGTCGCTGCGCTCGTCAACATCCTGCCTGATCAGGCCGGCCTGCTCCGGGGACAGGTACATGAAAGTTCCGGAAACCGTGCCCGGCTGGAACGCAAGAGGAGTGTTCTTAAGATTGGCCAGGCCGAAGTCTATGATGACCGCCTGCCTGTCAGGGCCGATGATAATGTTGCCGGGTTTAAGGTCTCCGTGTATAACGCCTGATCCGTGAACCGCGGTCAGGCCGCCGCAGATCTGTATGAGGAGGCCGATCGCGTCATCATGCGAAAGGTCCTTTCCTCCGGCAAGGACCCGGTCCAGTCCTTTGCCGTTTACCAGGTCCATGATAATAAAGTACAATTGCGGCCCTGTCTCGTCGGCCACAGTTCCCCAGTGATGAATTTTTATCACATGAGGGTTGTTGATTTTCAAGACAGTATCTATCTCATTGTGAAAGTGTATAATATCATCGATGCCTTGAGAGGAAGAACGGGCGTCGATCATTTTTACGGCAATTTCGGCTCCCGTGCTGTTGTCACGGGCGCGGTATACGTTTCCCGCGCCTCCATGCGCAAGATGGCTCTTTAGCGCATAACGGTTTTCTATAGTTGTTCCGGTTAGATCACGCACAGCGATTATTGCCCGCTCTGATGGTTGTTATATTCTGTTACAGTATGAGTATTGTGTAAACTATTTCTTTAACGGGTGCAGCCTTTTTCTTCAACAGGAAAATCTCTTGATAATATGGAATGTCGCTGGTATTGTTGAGCTAACAGAAAAATTATACTCAAAAAAATGGAAAACACCGAATCCCAATACAAAAATGCTTCAATACTTCTTGCCGGGATCATCAGGCCGGCAGCGCCCGTGACTGAAGAGCCGGCCGCCTCGATGAAAGAGATACTGAAGCGTTTCAGCGAGATCATCACGATTTATAAGGGGACGGTTGAGCGGGCCGCCGGGTATCACTTCATCGCCCATTTCGGGGTCGATTCAGTCATGGAAAACACGCCGCACCGCGCGGTGAACGCAGCGCTGGCGATCCGGAAATCACTTGGTGAGTACTGCGCCCGGTCTGGACCTGTCCAGTCCCTTAAACTGCGCGTCGGGATCGGTACCGGGCCGGTATTCGTGGGACGGCTTCCTGACATGCCCCGAGAGCAGATGCTGACCGGAAACGCGCTCCAGGTCGCTTCCCTTCTTGAGGAACGGGCGAGGGAAAACGGCATCCTGGTGTGCCCGGCAACCCGAAGGGCGACCGCCGACCATTTCACTTACGCTGAAGCCGGCACGGTCAGCGTCCCTGATCAAAGAGGCCCGGTCGCGATGTACGAGCTTCTTTCAACCGGGGAAAGGCCCTATACACGGCCTCCGGTAGAGGAGCGTCGCGTGCCCACAGGCAGGGGCCGCATGGTTCAGTCGGTCATGGTCGGCCGTGACCGGGAGATTTCGCTGCTGAAAGAGAAGGTGCAGGCCCTGAAACAGGGCCGCGGCGGGATCATCACGGTGACCGGTGAAGCCGGAATCGGCAAGTCGCGACTGCTGGCCGAGCTGAAAGCATCACCGGAGATGCGGGACGCGGGGCTCCTTGAGGGACGCGCACTGTCCATAGGGCAGATCATGAGTTTTCATCCCCTTATAGATCTGCTTAAAAACTGGGCGCAGATCAGGGATGATGACAGCAGCGCCGCCTCTTTCGCGAAACTTGAGTCTTCAATTAAAAGGGTGCATCCAGGCCAGGCACAGGAGATCATCCCCTTTATCGCGACGCTCATGGGCATGGAGCTTCCGGGAGAATACGAGAAGCGTGTCCGGGGAATTGAAGGAGAGGCGCTGGAAAAGCTCATTTATCGGAACGTGCGTGAATTTCTGATCAAGGGCGCGGATATCCGTCCGCTCGTTTTACATTTTGAGGATATGCACTGGGCCGATACCAGCTCCCTTGATTTGATCATGTCCCTGTTTTCGCTGGTAAAGAAGCACCGGCTGCTGTTTGTCCTGGTTTTCAGGCCGGGCTATGGCGAGACCGGCGAGCGAGTAATGCGCTCATTAGAGAATGAGTTTCACTCATTGCATACCCACATCAGGCTTGAACAGCTTGACAGCAGACAAAGCGGTATTTTGATGGAAAACCTGCTCTGCGCCGCGGGGTTCCCGCAGGGACTGAAGGACGACATCATTGCCCGTTCCGACGGCAACCCCTTTTTTATCGAGGAAGTCGTCCGTTCCCTTATAGACCGGGGCGCGGTTGAGCTTAAGAATGACGCGTTTATCGTGACCGCGAAGATCACCGAGGTTGCTGTTCCTTCGTCAATAGAGGAGGTGCTCCTTTCCCGGATCGAGTCTTTTGACCCGGAAACCCGTGATCTGGTGAAGATCGCGTCAGTCATCGGCCGCAGTTTTTTTTACCGCATCATCGTTCGTGTGGCAGTGAACATCCGCGATATTAATGAACGCCTTGCCGTCCTTCGCGACATGGAACTGCTCCGGGAGCAGGTGCGCCTTGACGAGCTTGAGTACATTTTCAAGCACGCCCTGGCCCAGGAGGCCGCCTACGCCGCGATAGGCGAAGAACGGAAAAAACAACTGCATCGGCAGGTTGCCGCGGCGATCAAGGAGGAGTTTTCCGGCAGGCTCAATGATTTTTACGGAATGCTCGCGTGGCATTACATGCAGTCAGGCGACCTGGAGAGCGCAGAAGAGTATATGATCAGGGCAGGCGAAGAAGCGCTGAGGACTTCAGCTTCAAAAGAGGCTTTTCACTATTTCAATAATACTCTGCAGCTCTATAAAAAAAGCAGTATAAAATATGATAAGGAAAAGCTGGTGCACATAGAGCGAAACATAGCTTCTGCCCTGTACAATACGGGAAGCCATCGTCAGGTGGCGCCCTATTTTCAGAGTGTTCTGGCTTATAAAGGCGTCAGGTTTTACCAGAATAAATTTTTTCACAATCTGTCCTTTCTTTACAACATGTCCGCTTTAATAGTAAAATCATATATGATGCCTCTTGGAAAAAATGATCCTTCGCCCGCTGTCAATGAACTGTATGATCTTTATTATAAGTATGTTGCGGGCCTGGGCAACGTGAATCCTCTGCTGTTTTTCACCGAGGTCATGAGGATCGGCAACCGGTTTTATAGATATGACGTCACAAAATTAAAGAACGGATTTTCCTTTTATATGGGAGGATCCTTTATTTTTTCATGGTCCGGATTTTCTTTCAGGCTGGCTTCCCGGTTTATAAAAAAACTTTCGAAACTGATACATGAAGACGACGCGGTAAACAGGCTGGATCTCCTTGAAGCATTGATCTACCACGATTATTTAAAGGGCGAATGGGCCAATCTGTCCCGTTACGCTGACGCTGAAGAAACAGTTGAACAGAACCTGCGTCTCGGCCGCGTTTATGATGTGATCATGCTTTATTATTCCCTGCTGCCGGACTGGTTCATGGAAATGGGGATGTTTCGCGATGCCCGGGTCAGGCTTGACCGGATAAGACAGATCGGCGAGATGTACCGGCACCAGACGGGCGACCTGTGTTATACCGTATCACATTCGCTGCTGCTGACCAAATCGCGCCGGTTTTCCGATGCCCTGTCGGAAATCGAACGGGGCATCCCGTTAATGTCCGAGACCGGCATGCCCGGATTCAGCGTTAAGCTGTACAGCCTGCTGTCGCTCATCCACCTGCTCAATGGGCGTGAGGGCGAAGCCGAAAGCGCGCTTGGCAGCGCTGAGAAAATCGTATCAGGTGAAGTCCTGGCGCCCTATCACGTCAGCCCTTATTACCTCGCGCGGCTGTTGCAGAATCTTGCCGGACTCGAAAAGGCCGTAACAGAACATAACAGGCATGACCTGCCAGTGTTGAAAGCAAAATCACTTTCTGCCGCGAAACAGGCCCTGCGCGTCGTGCGCATGGTCGCCTCAGACCGCACCGAAGCCCGGCGCCACAGGGGGACCGTGCACTGGCTCCTTGCCTTTTCCGCAGAGAAGAACCTGCTCCGCTTCGGAAAAATTTTGTCCGGGGTCAGAGCAAAACGGCATTATCGCAAGGCCCTGCAGTGGTGGAAGAGATCAATCGACGAAGGGGAGCGCCTGGGCGCGCGCCTGGAACTGTCGCGCTCGTATTTTGAGGTGGGGAAACGTTGTGCGGGTGTAGGGGCGGGTCGCGACCTGCCCCTACACCCGAAAATCAATACTATTATCGGCCTCACGCCGGAACAGTGCCTTGAAAAGGCAGAAGCCATGTTCCGCGACATGAATTTAACGTGGGACCTGGAACAGCTTCGAAAGATAAAACCGCAGTAGAACTCCTCATATAAAATCAGGCATAATCGGTATCCGACCGGCCATTTGCAGACGTACTGCAAATGGCCAGACACGCCATAATCAACATGCTATCTTCTCCATATCAATAAATCAATATCCCGGAAGTGTTTATTTTATTATAAGGGAACCTCTATAAATTACATTTTGGATGTTCCCTTGAGGGCACAACCATTGGATAAATCAGGTTTTATCATTTTTCAGTTAATGAAAAAACCTGATTTTTAGAAGTGCCCATAATTCACTTCAATATTCAGGAGGAGGTCATGAAGAGATCAATATGGTTTTCGTCAGCAGTTTGTGTATCAGTGTTCCTGGCCGGCCTTGCCGGATGCATTTCCTGGGAACCGGGATGGGAACAGGCCCGGAAGGCTGAGGCCAAGGGCGATGCCGCAGCGCTGCTGGAAAAGGCCCAGGTGCTGGAAAAGGACGCCGACAGCGCTGGGAAAGTCCGGAAGCTCGTGGCAGCCCTGGAGGATGTCATTGCCGTTGATCCAATCAATTACGAGGCCCTGAACATGCTCGGGTCAAACTGTATGCTCATGGCCTGGGGATACAGCAATGACACCGATGAGAAGGAAAAATATTACTTAAAGTCAATCAGGTACTGCGAGCGAGTCATGTACCAGAACAAGGATTTCAGGGGCCTGGTGGACAGGGGTGAAAAGACCTGGGAGGCCAGCCGGGTGCTCACGAAAAAGGAAATGTATGCCCTCTATTTCTGGTATCTTTCGCTGGGGCAGTGGTGGAATGAATGCCTCAGCGCGCCGGCGAAGCTGGTCAATATCGCGTGGCCCGGCAGGGTGAAGACGGTACTGGAAAACATGACGAAGATTGAACCGGATTTCCGCAGGGGGTGTATCGACTATTCCTGGGCCGCTTATTATGCCATACTCCCCGGTTTGATGGGCGGTGATTTGGAAAAATCGGAGGAATACTTCGACAGGGCGCTGAAGGCAGGTCCGAAGATGCTCAATTTCTGGACCGGGCGCGCCCAGTATCTGCAGACAAAGAAAAATGACCGCCGGGCTTTCATCGCCGACCTGGAGCGGGCAAAGGCCATAGGCCCCCGTGATCCCGAAACCCTGGAGTATCCCTGGGCCGTGTATCACGTTTCAAAGGCTAAGGACATGCTGGCCAATATAGACAGCTATTTTTAGGATGCGTCATTCGCAGGCCGAAACAGGTTCTGTTTACGATTTAAAAAAGGAGGATGAAGGATGAAACGGTATTTCAAACATGGTTTCGCGCTTATGGCAATGGTTTTGCTGCTTGTCATGTGCGCCGGCTGTGACGATGAAAGCACTGGTTCAGACGCAATGGGCTGGCGTATGCAGATAAAGGGCCTGTGGTCTGCCAGTGATGACACGAGGACCCATTACCTGCTCATCAGCGGGGATGAGAGCGACATCGGCAGCGCGGTTCTTTACTGGGTGCGTCATGCTGAGCCCTTTCTGTACGCCGGGCAGAGGGGAACCTACTCATTAATGCCTGACGGAACGGCATCGGTGCATGTTTCAGGATACAGGGGCGAAGGTGCTGACTGGCAGGATGTCGCATATACGGTCACGGGTACGCTTTCCTTTGACGGTGCCACACTGTCAATGGACCTGGGCGCTCCGGCAAATTACACGCAGACATTCACGACCCAGGCAATAAAGGGTGACTGGCGTGCGAGTCTCGTGGGATCGTGGCACTCGACAGAAATCTATACAACTTCTTTAGTTGAAAGTACTGTTGTAACACTGGACGGCAGTGGTGAAACAGGAAGGTATGTGGAAATTTTTTATTATGACGAGTTTACCCCGCTTCACTGGAGAGGAGACTATGAAACGTCCGATTTCGGCGAAATCACGGTAGAGTTTGAAGAGATCTATGATTATAAAACAGAGGAATGGGGTGAGTGGTCCACAACGGGATTCCGTGAATTTTTACCCTTTTCTAATGAGACTTTCAGGATGGAGACAGAGTCATCATCAGTGTATATTTTACAGAAAGATTAATGGATTAAATAAACAAACTGGTGTTGACTCAGCATCAGCATGGAGCTGCTCCATAAAGTTTGCAAGAGCCTCACCGTCCGGGTGAGGCTCTTGCGTTTTCGATTAACAATGATTATTTATCTGTTTATCGGATTTTTATTTCATCATTCCGCAAGGGCCGCGGTCAGCTAATGCACCGCTTCCTGAGCGTATTCTTTTCCCGCAAAATATTCCTGCAGGCTGTCTGACGCACCGGCGATCTTATAAAAAAGGGACCTTGGAAGGAAGTTCACCAGGTTGAACAGGAAGGCGTTCCCTTTTCCCGGTACGCATATGACCCGGTTCTTTTTGTTCAGCGCGTTAAGAGAGGCGCGTACCACCGCGTCAGGGGCCATCCACTGTGTCAGGCCCCGGTTGTTGAGAATGCTTTGCTCAAGCCCCATTTTGTGATGAAAATCCGATCTGGTGAATCCGGGGCACAGCGCCTGTACCTTGATATTATGCCGCGCAAGTTCCAGGTGCAGTGTTTCCGAAAAGGCGAGCAGGAACGCTTTTGTTGCTGAATACATCACTGTTGAAGGCATAATGACCCGCGCTGACAGTGAGGCTACATTGATAATGGCGCCATGGCCGTTTCTGATCATTCCCGGAATCGCCGCATGGGTAAGCTTCATGGTTGTGTCGGCATGGACCCTCAGCATTATTTCCTGGGTAACAATGCTTTCTTCGTGGAAAAAACCGTTTGTGCCGAAGCCCGCGTTGTTGACCAGGTATTCGAGTCGCTGAGTCTTTTTAATTTTACTTATCACTCTGTTCAGGTCAGCGGGATCAGACAATTCGGCAATGATCACTTCAACGTCTGAACCGGTTTTTTGTTTTACTTCTGCCGCGATATTTTTTATGACATCTTTTCTTCTTCCGGTGAGAACAAGGTTCATTCCCCTGGCTGCAAGCTGACGCGCGAATTCAGCGCCAATACCGCTTGTCGCTCCGGTGATGAACGCGTACGGTTTGTGGTTCATAATACATCCTCCATTTATGATATATTTTTTATACTTTCATGCCCAGCAGGGCCCTGCCGATGATTTTCATGGTCCCGGCAATGCCGAAGCGTTTATAAACGATTTTCAGGTACAAGTTATCGCTGTTTTTGGGGGGCGCCGCAGCGTCGGGTTTTTTCCTGAGCTCAATGGCCTCAAGGCCGCACCTGGTCGCGCAGACCCCGCATCCGATGCACCGCTCCGAATCAACACTGGCCAGGCCGAATTTTACGGTAACCGCGTTCATGGGACACGACTGCTCGCACTGGCCGCATCCGTTGCACTGGGCCTCATTCACCGAGGGCTGGTATCCGGACTGGGTAAAAGAGGCCGGGCGGGGAAGCCTTCTGAGCCCCTGTAATACATTGCAGCAGTCAGGGCAGCAGCAGCACAGATAGCGGGGGTTCTGTGTATTTTCCGGCTGCAGCACAAAGCCCTCTTTCTCGGCCTGGTCGATTATTGTCAGAGCCTCCTCCTTGCTGATAGGGCGCGCCTCTCCTTTTCCAATGAAAAATTTTGCTACTTCATGGAAGCCTATACATGTTTCCCTCAGTGAAGAACGCGCGCAGGGCTCACCGCTCAGGCCCTTTTCCTGGCTGCATACGCAGTTCATCACGGAAATATCTCCTTTGAGATTTTTTATATATTCTTTCATGTCATCATAATGCGCTATGTAGTTGGGCCTGCTAACGGTCTCTGCTATGGGCACGGTCCTCATCTGGGCTGAACCTTCTCTGAAAAAGGAGTCAAAGAATTCTTTATCTATATACTGCCGGAAGTCCCTGATGAGATCAGGGGTAAGGCGGTTTACCTGATACTCGAACATGCCGATGGCCAGCTGTGCCTTGCTGTAGCACTTGCCCTTGCCGAGCTTTTCAAACATGGCCCCGCCCGTGATGGCGCCTTTCTTGACCATTGCGTCAAGGCTGTGTTCCAGCTGCTCTCTGGTCATCCCGTTGTGCCTGAGCCTTTTATGGATACGGCCAAGGGGTTCGGGAAAGGCGCTCAGCTCCAGGGCTATCTCCGCCTCATCGGGCGTGAACAGCTGTTTCAGCAGGCTTATCTCGACACCGCTTTCGGTTTCGGGATAGGCAATGGGCATTCTGTCTATATGGGTTCGGAGTTCTTGATACACGTCAACTTTTGCTGTCATGGCGGTCCCTCCTTTCTATGGTGATGAACAGAGTATAGTGTTTGCCTCAGGGAATGTCCGGCCATTTGCAGTACGTCTGCAAATGGCCGGTTTGCCCGCGCAATTCCGCTTTGAAGTACATCCCGGTAGCCTGATAATGAGGTGAAAAAATGCTTTATTACTGTTCAAGGATATGATAAAATTGCCAGACATTGTGCTGAAGATCAGAGAGACAGTTATGCGGACCGGAATATAAACCAGATGAAGAGGCATACAATAATGCAGCATAAAATGCGAAAAACCTTCATCGCGCGAAGCGCTGTTTGCTTTACGGTCTTTTTTATGTTGTTGTTTTCCTGTTCGAAGATAAGCCATAAAACCCCCGCAGAAATTAATAATATCCTTCATGCAGTGAACAGCGGCACCACTGTTGTTCTCATCGATGTCCGCTCACCGATAAAATACCGGGAAGGCCATATTGCCGGGGCGGTAAACATCCCCCTTGAATCTAAAACATTTGATCTGAGGCTTTCAGCTTTTGACAGGGAAGATGAAATAGTATTCTACTGTGGCACCGGGCTCAAAACCGTGAAGGCCGCTGAAACAGCACAGGATCAGGGTTTTGAAAAAATATATGTTCTCGACGGAGGCATAAAGGCCTGGCAAAAGGCGGGACTCAACCTTGCCAGGTGATGCGCCATTAACGATATTTTTCAGTTTCCGAATGTTATTGTAATCCGCCAGTAGTTGAGCAAAAGGGGGTAGTCATGAAGAAACTGCTGTATCTCTTTCTTTCCGTTGCTGTCCTGATTCCGGTATTCCCGGCAGCCCTGAACGCAGGTGATGCCGATCACTCAAGGTTCCCGGAGCTTCAGAGGAAATTCACCAGGCCCGAGGACGTAACCCGGGCATGCCTGAAGTGCCACAACCTTGCCGGAAAACAGATAATGAAAACATCCCACTGGCTCTGGAGCAGAAAGAGCGACAAGATGCCGGGCCGCAAGGGGACCATGGTCGAGGCCGGCAAAAAGAACATCATCAACAATTTCTGCATCGCGCTGACCTCAAACGAGCCGCGCTGTACCAGCTGCCACATCGGCTACGGCTGGAAGGACGGCACTTTCGATTTCACTGACGAGTCGAAGATCGACTGCCTTGTGTGCCACGAGCAGACCGGCACGTACAGGAAATTTCCCGCCGGCGCGGGTTACCCGGCTGACGTGCGCAAGCTTTTCCCGGGAAACAATAAATGGTATGATCCGCCCGATTACGCGGCGGTTTCCCGAAAAGTCGGCAAACCGAAAAGAAGCAATTGCGGCCAGTGCCATTTTTACGGCGGCGGGGGTGACGCGGTCAAGCACGGAGCGCTTGACAGCTCGCTGGGAACGCCGACCAGGGAAGTTGACATCCACATGGGTTCCGACGGGGGAAACATGGTATGCGTTGACTGCCATGTCGCTGACAAGCACGACATCAAGGGCCAGCTTTATTCGGTTTCAAGCGATAACCAGGACCGCCTGAACTGCGAGCGGTGCCACACGATAAGGCCGCACACCCAGAAGCTCTTCATCGATGATTATGAGGCGAAAGAGGAGATGGGGTACGACATATTCAAGAACAAGCTTTACAAGCGGAAGAAGCCGGAAGATACTTTCATCCACCGCATTCTGGACAAGCACTTTGACCGCATATCGTGCCAGGCCTGCCACATAAACCGTTTCTCCACGCAGAAGCCGACCAAGGTGTGGTGGGACTGGTCAAAAGCCGGTGAGAAAAATGATCAGGGAAAGCCCAGGAAAATAATGGATAAGAACGGCCATGTCGTGTACGACGGGATGAAAGGCGAATTCAGGCTGGTGAAGAACGCGATTCCTGATTATTTATGGTTTAACGGCGAAGCTTCGCATGTTCTTGTCGGAGACGTGATTGACGCCACAAGCCAGCCGGTTGCGATCAACGAGGTCGAGGGGATCTGCGGAAGCGAGAAGAGCAAGGTCTGGCCGTTCAAGGTGATGAGGGGCAAACAGCCCTATGACCCGGTCAGCAAAATGTTCATCGTTCCCAAACTCTTCGGGCCAAAGGGCAGCGGCGCATACTGGGCTGACTGGGACTGGGACAAATCAGCCGCAGCGGGGATGAAGGCCGCGGGCCTCAATTACAGCGGAAAATACGAGTGGGTAGAGAGCGTGATGTACTGGCCCATTACCCACCTTGTCAGAGACAGGGACAATGCGCTTACGTGCAACGACTGCCACAGCAGAAACAGCCGCCTCGCCGCCCTTGAGGCGTGCTGGATTCCCGCGCGCGACCGGAGCCTCGTGCTTGATGTTCTGGGCATGATTCTCTTTTTCGGCTCGATCGCCGGCGTTTTCGTTCATGGCCTGATCAGGTATAAATCCGGGAAGAAAGAGGGGTGACAACATGATTAAAAAGATATATATGTATAAAAAGTTCGAGCGCTTCTGGCACTGGACCCAGGCTTTGCTGATATTTTTTCTGGCCCTGACCGGGTTTGAGGTTCACGGTTCTTTCGTGTTATTCGGTTTCGAGAAAGCCGTGATCCTTCATATGTACACCGGCTTTACCCTGATCATACTGATCGCGTTCGCGATCTTCTGGCATTTTACCACCGGAGAATGGAGGCAGTACATACCGGCAAATGAAAAGCTCCGCGACCAGGTCAGGTTTTACCTGGTGGGCATATTCAGAAACGAACCGCACCCGGTGGAAAAAACCGTTGAGGTAAAGCTCAACCCGCTCCAGCGCCTGACCTATCTGGGCTTCAAGGTCGTTGTCATACCGGTAATGGTCGTGACCGGGCTCGTGTACTATTACGTGGCCCACGGTGATATCCATCTTCACACGGTCAAGTGGATCGCCATTCTTCACACGCTGGGGGCGTTCGTGCTTCTTTCATTCGCCGTTATCCATGTGTACATGACCACGACCGGGCCGAAACTTACGTCCCATATCAAGGCCATGTTCACCGGGTATGATGAAATTGATGTTGGAGACAAATGAGCCAGCACTGAAGATAAACCGTACAAAATTTGCAGGTCACCGGTAAGGCCGTCCTAAAAGGCGTTTCAATACAAATTCCGCTCCGCTCATTGAGTGATTGGCAAAATTGTATCGAAATGAGCGGATATCGAATACTTCTACGCGGAATTCACTCAGCGATCTTCTTTGAGGACAGCCTTTTGCTTATTCCCCTTTTGCCGAAACTTCTTTCTTGACAAAACACCGCGACCCGGTAAACCACGCAGTGAGCCCGCATCCGGCCCGGCAGGATGCCCTGTTCCGCATGATAACTCTTGATCCGGAATTAAAGGAGCCGTCCGCACACAATGGCGCTGCTAACATTGACCCCTGACCTGTTGAACCGGGAACCGGCAGACCGTCTCTTTGCCCGCATGACCGGGATCGGGCCCGGTGAACAGGGCGGCGAACGAGGCGTCCTGGCGCAGCGCCTGAAAGAGCTGCTGTGCGCGTCAGGAACGGCCCGGTGCCTGTATGGGGAGTTCCCGGTGGCCATTGCCGGGCCGGATCATATCACCGCTGAAGAGGGCGTGGTTTTTACCGGCCCCGGCCTTGAGCGCGCCCTGGGCAGCCCGAGCAAAATTATCGCCTATGTGCTGACCCTGGGAGACCTCTCCGCGCTCTATCGCGGCAAAGAGCTGCTCGCGCAGTACCTGCTGGACACCTGGGCGTCCCTTTACTGCGAACTCGCGTTCAGGGAATTTTATGAGCGCATCGGGCTTGAGTATGGCGCTCATAAGTTTTTTCTCTCGCCCCGCTGTTCGCCCGGTTATGCGGACTTTGGCCTGGGAAACCAGGAAGGGATTTTCGCCCTGCTCCGGCCGGAAAAAATCGGCGTGGCCCTTTCTTCGGGCCTGATGATGGTCCCCGAAAAAACCGTGTCCGGCATCATCGGCGTTTCGGACAGGCCCTTCGCCTCCGGACCTTCCCCCTGTGAACGCTGCACCCTTCGTGAAACCTGCAAACACCGCGATACCTCGCTGTGCGGCATGTCAGGCTGACCCACCCCGAGAGTAATGCAAATCTTGACCTGTCAGATATTGGAGAGATTATCTCTGCGTTCCCGTATATTATGAATTCATCAGGGCCGCCAGGCCGGGTCATCACAGAAGCATTATGGAGAGAGAGCGTCATGAGTTCAGAAACGATAGATACCAAATCCGTGACTTCAGCGGAATTGCCGGAACTGCCGATCCGCCGTGAATACCTGGACCGGCTGTTTGAACATTTGCGGAAACATTCAGACCTTTCCGAAAGCGCGATCCGTCATGAGATCAGCACGATCCTGTCCAGCATACATTTCGGCGAGAGCCTCTTTGCGGTTCTCGGTATTGAAGAGATATCGTTTCTCATCGAAAACAACCGCTACCAGGAAAGGGCGCACGGGAAAAGCGACGGCACCTATGTCGATATCGACGTTGAAGGAAGGGTCGGGGCCAAGTATCTGTATCTCATATCGGAAACCGCGCCCCTGATCAGAAAGGCGTGCACGTCGGTCCAGAAGATCATGAAAAAAAATGAGCGCGGCGCGTTCAGGCTTTTCTCCTGTTCGATCACGAGCACAAAAGTGCCGCGTGACCGCCGCAGGCTCATGGTGCTTGAGGAAATTGCTTCTCGCGATGCGGGGGGGGATGACAAGACACGGACCCTTGCTCTCCTGGCCGATCTGGTCGGGAAGGATGTTCATTCGCCGGCTGAGCTTGAAGGGTTCGTGGATTCCGCGCCCGGCTATTTCAGCGGTGCCCTTGCCGCGGAGGACGCCAGGGAACCCGCTTCCCTTTATGTCAATTCGGTTTCCCGGCTGCGCGACCTGATGGGCACCGGCGAGGACATCTTCATCGATACCATGGACGAGCCGGGCGCTGTGCCGATGACGCATTTTCTCCTGTGGCTTCCCAGGGAAAAGTTCCAGGAGAACTATGAGACCATCAGCATGATCTTCCAGCGCAAGGGCATTTCGTCCGTGCGGCAGCGGTTTGACCTGTTCGCGATTTCAGGGATGACGTATATCGCGCTCTCAACCATGGTCGAGCGCTCTCTGCTGTCGGCGGAGATGGAGGAACACCTCCGCGACGAGCTGTACAGCCGCTCGATGCTGCTGAAGTCGTCCCCGGTCTCGGTCGGTGAGATCCGCGACATCCTTGACCGGATGCGGGCCGCGCGCGACCACGAAAAGCTCGACCTGATCATGGAGATGCAGCGCAACAAGCAGAAGGAGTACCTCATCCCCCTGATGGTCATGCTCAATGACCCCAATCTCGAGATCCGCAGAAAAGCGTTCGGGCTTATCAGGCATTACGTGCTCAACCCGGACGGCCCCATGAGAAACGATTATTACTGGTCAACGCTGAAAAATATTTTCTCCGCGGCGACGGTCCCGATCAAGCGTGAACAGGACCGGCTCGACCGTTCGCTTTTCGACGAGGAGATCATTAACCTGCTTCGCTTCAGGGGACTGTATTATGAAACCATGAAGGAGCCGGTATCCGGGCAGGAGTGCCTGTTTATCCGGATAAACGGCACCGGTATCGGCAAGGGCGGGATACGCGCCCACGCGAGCCATGTTTCTTTTTCCGGCGAGGGCGCGCTGTCGACCAACATGCTGTTCAAATGCGTGGGCCTGGGCATCCCCCGCTACACCATAGGCAAGGGCGGGATCCTCGGCGACCTGTCACTCAGGGGGCTCGCCGGCGAAAAGAGGGAGCAGGCCAGAAACAACATCCTCAACGCATACGCCGATTTTCTGTATTACCGTTCCGGGGCAGGCCCCCTTTCGGACGTTCCCGCGGGGGATGTCGGCATCGGCGGCGCTGAGATATCAATTATCTTTGAGCGCATAACGGAGAACGCATGCAGGGGCGTGCGCGCCGTGAACGGCCGTGAACCGGGATGGCAAACCGAAGCGGCCATCCTTCGAGAGAATTTCGGCATAAACTGCGGCGACGCGCCGCTCGTTGCATCCCTGGCCGCTGATACCGGCCTCGTGCGCCGGTATACCTCGCCGGCGATAACCGGGAAGCCCGGGCCCGAGGGGCTGAAACTTCGCACCGGCGCGACCGCGCGGGGCCTGATGGAGGTCCTTTCCTCGCAGCAGAACTACCATGACTTCAATGACGCGAAGCTGTGGTCTGACCCGGGCCGCGTTTCCGAGGCCCTGGCGCTTGACGGAGAGTTCCGCGCGCGGGCACGGAAACGCGTCAGCATGCTCACGTTCGCGGTCCAGGGGTTCGGCAAGGTCGGCGCCCACTTCGCGTCCATGGTCTCGGAAACCGGCGCCTCGGTGAAAATGATTTCGGACGCTTCCGGCACCCTCACCGGCATGGGCGGCGACGACATACGCTCCATGGCAGGGGAGTCGCTCCGCAGGGGAGTGGCGCTTTCGGAGCTTGTCAGCGAAAAAAATATTTCCGGGGAGTTTTTCCCGGGGAACACGATCATGCCGCTCTCGGCAATTGTGGACGTGGTTGTCCCTGCCGCACTTGAAGAGGTCATAAGCACGGACGAGGCCGAGGGCCCGGACCACATACACGTCAGGGAGTTCGAAGGCAACTATCTTCTCCAGGGCGCCAATGGCCCGGCAACGGTCGAGGCAGAGGAGATCATGGAAAACAAGGGGATCATTGTTTTTCCCGACATTCTGGCAAACGCGGGCGGCGTGCTTGCGTCATACATGGAATGGCTCAAGGGACTGATCGGGTCTTTCGGATACCGAAAAATTCATGAGTGGGGCCTTGTTCACCGTGTTACCCGTAATCTGGTCATGCATTATCATCCTGAGGCAATGGAACAAAATATAACGTCGCTCTGCGACGAGGTTTATGAGAACTCATTTTCGTTCATTATGCGGTGGAGCACGATCGAAACCATTACCCTGTCGCGGAAGTACCGGGTGTCCATGCGCCGGGCGTTTATCGCCATGGGAATACAGTATGCCGCTGACGAGGGGCGGCTTTCAGAACAGTTCGGCATCACCATGGGCCGCCTGCGGAGCACTTTTGCCGGGGAGTAGCAGGCCACGTCCGGCTGGTTCTTTTGGTTGGCGCGACCACAAGGGGGCATTAAAATAGCTGTTAATTAATGGAATTTTTTGATTGATACAAAAAACGTCATCATGATAATACGGGAAAATTCTCTATCAGGGAAGAAGTATAATCCATGAACAATAATTTCATTCTTTCACTGTTTGCTTCCAGAAAAAGTGCCGTGCCGTTGCTTATACTGTCAATACTGGTGCTCACCGCGGTTTACTTTCCCATGGGCCTGTATAACCTGGGACAGCATCTGTATATCGGTGAGACCGACACGTTCCCTTTTATCAAGTACACGCTTGACCTGCAGGCAACCGGTTCCGTTGCCGGTTTTTTTGCCTCTATGTTTAACGGGACCTTTCTGCCGAGCAACCAGCATCCGCTGTTTCCGCTGCTGATGTCTTTTTTTGAGCCTGACGGGATGAATTTTTTCGTGAACGTGAAACTCCTGAATTTCATGCTTGGCTATATTTTCATTCTTCTATTTTTCGGCGTCATGTACCGGGAAACGAACCCTGTTGCGGCGTTTCTGGGAGCCCTGCTCTTTATCGCGAATGATTCCTTTATGCTCCAGGCAACCATGGTGTGCTGTGAGCCCCTTCTGCTTGTTTTTGTTCTGTTCAGCTTTTATTTTCTCATCAAGGGTATTGACAACAACGGTTACTGGGTCCCCGCGGGACTGTTTACCGGCCTTGCGTACATGACCAAGGCAAGCGGCCTTTTTATTGTTTTCGGGTTCGGGCTTTTTCTGCTTTTTGATGTGAGACTCAAGTTCTGGAAATTGCTCAGAAACAGGTATCTCTGGCTTTTTCTGGGGATGTTTCTTCTCGTGAGCACGCCGCTTCTGGTCCGCAATACTATCGCGTACGGTTTCCCTTTCCATAATTTCAATGTTGACCGCCTTGCCATGGACGCGGACTGGGGAAGGGTGACCTACAAACGCACGTTTTCCGATATCTTCCGCCAGGACATCTCCTACATCATAACAAGGTTCTTTCACGGGCTTGCTATTGAATTCCGGGTCATGCTCCATTCGCTGTATTCATTTTCAATTCACCTGGTGCCGAAATTTTCTGCGGACCTTTCATCGCTTGCGGAAAAAATCATCGCGGCAGTGTTGTCTGTCGTTATGCTGCTCTTGTCCGCAGCGGGCTTCGCGCGTTCGTCCCTTCAGAAAAACAAGAAAATACTGATTGTTTTTCTGATCACCGGTTTTTATCTTCCGCTGTCGTGGTACAGCATAACGTCCCCGAACAGGAGATACCTGCTTCCCCTGCTGCCCTTTTTTGTTTTCTTTTCCTCTCTGTTTCTCGTTTCAGCGGCAAACAGGATAGCGGAAAGATTTTTCGCCGCGCCTGAACAGGGTGAGGGCGGGAAATCCCGGATTCTGTTTGTTGCGCTCATGGTTTGTGCGCTTGCCTGCACGGCTGTTTTTTCGCTCAGGCATGAAATTCCCGCTCCCCGTGAAACATACCGTTTTGAAGACGGATACCATGAAATAGCGGACTATCTTCGCAAAAACCTCGGTAAAGATAAAACGTGTATCAACAAGGGGTTTCATCATTATAACTGGACCCTGTTTTATCCTGACCTGATAGAGCGAATGGCAATGGTCAGGGTTTTTCGTTCATTGTCCGAGTTCAATGAATATGTTGAAAAGAACAGTACGGTGTGCTGCATGATCATGCAGCCTGAAATGTACCGGGCAACAAAAAATATTTTCAGTGAATTCGTCGGCTTTGACCGCCTAAAGGGGATAGTCGTTAAAAAGCCGATACCGGGCTGGGAAATAGTGATGCAGGACGCGGTCCTGCCCGTTGACTACGTGTTATACCGGAAGATTTCACGGTAGACGGTCCTGTTCCGGCGCAGTCACGGGGATGTTTGTGTTTTCCTGCGCGACGTTTCAGGCCTTTTCTATTCTGCACGGGATAAAGCGGTGATGCGGCGTTCCGGCGAACCGGTCACGGTCAGTGTTTTTCGCCAGCCGGTTGGCGTTCGCCCCGTAGGTTCCGCCCTTGAATTCCAGCCCGAACCCGTGGGGGATCATCACATACCCTCTGCGGGTGCGCTCGGTGACCTCGAGCTCAACCCTGACTGACCCGGCCTCGGTGGTAACGCTCACCATGTCGCCGTCTCTGAGTCCGAGCCTCTCCGCATCGGCCGGGTTCATGATGCAGGTGCACGCTCTTTTCCCTTCGTTCCACCGGGGGTCTCTCATGATCGTGTTCGCGTTGCATTCCATGTGCCTTCCTGATGAGAGGATAAACGGATACTGCTTTTTCAGCTCAAGCGCGGCCTTTTCCCGTGCCGGCTCGATTTCATCGAGCCACGCTTTCATTTCAGGGATGTATATGTTGACTTTTTTATCCTCGGTGCTCAGGTCCGAGAAGTTGTCGTCCGGATCTGATTTTCCGATCCACAGCCCTTCGGGATGGTCCATGATCGCCTTGAATATCTCCTCACCCATGAGCGGCCCTTTGGGGAAGCCCGCTCTTTCGGCGCATTTCCGGAAGCCCTTTGACGTGTTCATGAGCATGGCCCAGAGGTTGGCGAGGTTTCCTGAGCCCATCTCCCTGCCCAGGGTCTTGATGATGATCATGGGCATCATTTTTATCGCGGCCGGGTTCGCTTTCACGAAATTGATCAGCTCCATCCCGAATTTCAGCCTGTTTTCCTTTGCCGCCGCGTACAGGGAATCAGGTATCTCCGGGATCAGCCCCATGCTGTCCGCTATGCGCATGTGGATTTCGCCCAGTTCCAGGGGCTCGCCTTCGGGTACGACAACCGGCCTTCTCATCTGGAAATAGATTTCGGGCCAGGTCCAGGGGAAAAACGTCCCGTCCCATGATTCGTATCCCGTTCTTGCGGGAAGCACGTAGTGGGCCATTTTCGCGGTCTCGGTCATGGCGACGTCGCATACCACCAGGAGGTCGAGGTTCGCGAATGCCTGTTCATAGGCAGTGGTATCGGCGAACGAGCGCAGGGGGTTTGCCTGGCAGCACATGACGGCCCTCACCCGATCGGGGTGGTCGTTCATGATCTCTTCTGGCAGCACGTTCGGCGGGAACAGGCCGCACAGTGCCGGGTACCCGGTTTTGACCGTGCGCCAGGTCTTTTCGCTCGTTTCATCCGTGTGGCCGACAATCGGCATAAGGATTCCGGGAATAATGTTTCCGCCGGGGACGCAGAAGTTGCCGGTTATCGTGAGCAGTATTATTTCGAGATAGCTGGTTATGGTGCTGTGCCGGTTCATGTACACCCCAAGGTCAGGATGACAGCAGGCCTTTCTCAACCTGAGCTGCCTGCACACTTCGCGGACCACGTCATAGTCAAGCTCGCAGGCCTCAACCGCTTCACGTGCGTTGAACCCGGAGAACCAGTCTTTTATCTGGTCGTACCCGGAAACGTGATTTTTTATGTATTCATCATCAGTCCAGCCCTCCTGTATCACGATCGCGATCATGGCCCTGGTGAGCAGGGCGTCGGTCCCGGGCCTTATGGCCAGGTGGATGTCGGCGAGCTCGGCTGTTTCGGTTTTGCGCGGGTCGATGATCACCAGGAGTTTGTCCGGGTCCTTTGAGAACTCGCGAAGCACCAGGGGGGCCCTGGGCATCTGGTGGCTTAACATGCCGTTCCACCCGATGCCGAGAAACATGTCCGCGTTTTTTTCGTCAGGGATGGAGAACTTGTACTGCCTGCCCGTTGCCCTGCCGTGGGCCCAGAACTGGCCGGTGAGCTCCTGCGCCACAGCGTTGTAGTGGTAGCGCGAGCCCAGGGCCCTCATCAGCGTGACCCCGGCCGCGGCTTCGAAGTGGCAACCCTGTCCGCCGCCGCCCATGTAGGCGTAGGACTTCGGGCCGTGAGTTGAGGTGATCTCTTTGAGCTTTACCGCTATTTCGTCAACTGCCTGTTCCCACGAGATGCGCTCAAACCCGGCCGCGGTCCGCTTAAGCGGATATTCCAGGCGTTCGTCGTGGTGCTGGTGGACGGCGATGTTCATCCCCTTGCGGCAGACATAGCCTTTACTCCGCGGATTTTGTTTATCACCTTTTACTTTTATGATGCGGTTGTTTTCTATCTCAACTTCAAGGCCGCAGTTCTGGGCGCAGAGCACGCATCCTGTTTTTTTCCATTCTCCCATGGTGGTTCCTCCTGCCGGTCAGGTTTAACAGGGATGATCATCTTCTGTGTAATCATCCCCGAAATTTATTGAGGCATATGCCGTTTCAGTACACTCCTAAGCTTTTAGATAATCCATAATGCATTTTTTACAGGTGGCAAGCGGCGCTGTGCTTTTCACCGTTTTCAGGTGCATTATCGCTCCTTCAATACTGTAAAAAATAAAAAGGGCCGCATCATCAGTGTTGATCGATTCTGAGAGACTTCCGTCCTTTCGTGCGTCTTCCAGGCATTTTTTAACATGGGATGTCAGAAGCCGTATTGCCGAGTCGAGTTTCTTGCGGAAATTTTCATTGAGGTCGCTCATCTCCAGGGCAAGATTCCCGATAGGGCAGCCCAGGGTAAAATCCTTCCTGCTGAACCCGGATTCAAAAATGTTAAATAGTTGTTCCAGGCGCTTCAGGGGAGGGAGCGATTCGTTCTGCAGGCATTTGCTGAACAGCGCATCGAGCGTTACGGTATAATAGTCAATGATCTGGAGGCCCAGGGCCTCCTTGCTGGCATAGTGAAAATAGAAAGACCCTTTGGGCACTCCTGCCTCTTTCAGTATTTCCTGCAATCCGGCATGGTTATATCCTTTTAAGTGGATGATTTTTGCGCCTGCTTCAAGTATTATTTGTTTGGTGTCTGAATTGTTCATGATCCATAGTAGACCGGTCGTCTACAATTGTCAATATTTTTTTTTGGCAGTTGATTAAAATGCGATTCGTGGTATAGCATAATAATAATCATCATTACATGAGGAGGTCTGCAATGCCAGAAGAATTCAAGCCTGGATGCGCGCGTCCAACCGGGGGTCCTGTTGGCGAATCTCCCCCTCCAGACCTGGACAGCCGGGAAGCAACACCACTTAAGGAGGAACAAAAAATGATAATGGTCGGCCAGAAAGCCCCTGATTTTACCGCACCCGCCTATTACAAGGGCAAATTCGCAAATATCACCCTTTCAGAATATCTGGGTAAATGGGTGGTCTTGTGTTTTTATCCCGGAGATTTTACCTTTGTTTGAGCTACCGAAGTTTCGGCAGTTGCCGAAAAATATCCTGAATTCCAGAAGCTGGGCGTTGAAGTTTTATCCATGAGTGTTGACAGTGTTTTCGTCCATAAGATGTGGGACGTCCATGAATTGTCGAAAATGGTCGACGGAGGCATCCCTTTTCCCATGCTGTCCGACGGCGGCGGTAAAGTTGGAACCGCCTTTGGTATCTATGACGCTAATGGCGGTATTGAGACCCGCGGGCGGTTTATCATCGATCCTGACGGTGTGGTCCAGGGGTTCGAAGTGCTCACTCCGCCAGTTGGCAGAAATGTTTCTGAATCGCTGCGGCAGGTGCAGGCATTTCAGCTGGTGAGAAACAGCAAAGGGACCGAGGCGACCCCGTCCGGGTGGAAGCCGGGCAAGGCAACCCTTAAGCCGGGACCTGACCTTGTCGGCCGGGTGTGGGAGGTCTGGAAAACAAAGCAGGCCTTTGATTGAATATAATAAGCCCCGAAAGGGGCTTTTTTATTTTGGGCAGTATTAATTTCAATTTTTCTCTTCATAATAAAAGCAGCCTGTTATCACTTCTCTGGTTTTAATTATTATTGATATTAATAATTTTTTTGGGGAAAGTTCTATTTTGTTCAAAGATCGGATAATTAAAATAAATGTTAATGCCTGACAATGATTAATTTAATTTTAATATTTTCATTTAAATTAACTATTGACATTACTTGTTATTGTATTAAAGAGTTAATGATTAATCCAATAATATTCAAAGGAGTAAATTCATGAAAGGCATTGGTAAACTTGGTGTTTTTATTATTCTGGTCACATTGCTAAGCTGTCAGTCCTATAAGCTCATTCAGGATGACATTGACATGAACAGCAAGTACGGCATGACCCAGATGATATCGGGGATATTGACCTATAATGATTTTCAGCAATACAAAGTTTTAAGCAGACGGTCAATTGTTGAAGATAGTGAGTTGAATGAAACTGAAAAGAACCGGCTGCTGAAAAGCGTTGATAACCTGGAATTTTACGATAATAAATATGTATATTTTACCATGGCGTATAATATGCCTTTTACTGATGCGGAATTAAATTTTTCATTTAAGCTGGCGGATGCCGAAGGTAACAATCTTCTAAAAAAAGCAACCCTTGTTAAGATAAAACAATATATAATTTATTCATATGGAACACAGATCAGTTATAATTATACCTGGATAGTTGAGGCCAAAAAGCCAATGATAGATACATATGTGAGCAAAGAGCAGCAGCCGCTTGAATTTACCGTTCAATTCCCGGACAGAAGAAAAAGACTCTATAATATTAAAATATAATTGTATTTATACCTCTTTTTTGCCGCGGCATTATGTGTGATCCCGGTAATGTCGCGGGTAAATTCATGACATGTGCGTTAGCCGCCTCTCGATCAGAGGGGGGCGGTGATTTTTTTCCTTTTCGATAAACATCATTAAATTAATTGATCGTTTAATGGTTGACCATATGTATGGGTTTTCTTATGGTAGATGTGAAAATGGGGCTGTATTGGAATGAAAAATTTCATCCTCCTGCATCTCCTGTCACGAAATGGGGATGTGACTTTAACACAGCCCCGATTATAACAACCTTGCTTCTTTCCATCTCAATGTACCACTGGTTTCAGGAGAAGAACATGCAGAACCATCTTCATCATGTGCATATTTTCGCTTCGGATTTAAATAAAAGTATCGAGTTTTACGAAAAGGCCTTTGACGGGAAGGTTATCCTTGATATGAGACTCGCAGGTGCCAGGAATGTCTTCATGCGTATTGGTAAGGGACGCCTGCATTTTTATGACCAGCCGCCTAAACACGAGGTCAGGGGCAACATCCACCACTTTGGCATTCAGACTGATGACATTGAACAGGGTTATACCCGCCTGGTCGCCATGGGAGTGCCTTTTAGTAAAGGCATAACCGATGAGGAATTCTGGAAATATGTCATGGTACCTGCGCCTGATAATGTGCTCATTGAGTACTTTCAGGTGGATAAAACAAAACTGCCCCCCCAGTATCTCAGCTATTTTGAATAGGTTCCGAGCGTCCCGGCCTGCCGGTGTTGTCGGTCACGATCGTGATCTCCTACCGGGCGCTGTACAGCCCGTTTTGCTCTCATATGCCTTAATTTTGACTTGAAATTATTCTCTCATCTGTATTAATTAGAGATGTATCATCTCCGGAACCAGATATGAAGGACCTGAACAAGATCCATGACTGCCTTTATGAAATGCCGCGGACCTTCAGGCCGGACATGAAGGTCCCGGGACGTATTTATGCCAGCGAAGAACTGCTCTCTTCAATGGACAGCGCGGTTTTTTCTCAGCTCGCCAATGTGTGCACTCTTCCCGGAATCGTGAAATACGCTCTGTGTATGCCTGACGGGCACTCGGGGTACGGATTCCCCATTGGCGGTGCAGCAGCAATGGACCCTGACCGCGGCGTCATCTCTCCCGGCGGTATCGGCTTTGACATCAACTGCGGCGTGCGGCTCATGGTGACCGATCTTTCCGTTGAGCAGGTCAGGCCCAGGATCAAAGAGATTGTTGACGCGCTCTTTAATTCGGTGCCTGCCGGAGTCGGCGGCGGCGGGATCGTGTCCCTTTCGGATAACCGCTTCGACGAAGCCATGGTAAAAGGTTCGTGCTGGGCCATCGAGAACGGTTACGGCCTTAACGAGGACCTGGATTACACTGAAG